>NZ_JASPGY010000030.1:0-278 GCF_030229765.1 Corynebacterium nasorum
TCGGCGGCAGGTGGTGCTACCTCTATATGGCGATTACCGCCGGTGGCCAGACCCTGGACTTTTACCTCTCTCCGAAGTGGAACGTGGCCGCAGCGAAGCGTTTCCTGGCCAAGGCCGTCAGATCAAGACAAGACAACAAGCAAGATGAGTTGTTGACACCATCGAAAACAAAAGTACGAAAGCCAAGAGCGGGAGTTAGGAGGCGGAATCAAGCGGTGGATGCGCCACGCTTGAATAGTTCGTTAAGTATTTCACGTGGGGTTGCGCCGCCGAGGATT
>NZ_JASPGY010000031.1:0-212 GCF_030229765.1 Corynebacterium nasorum
AGGTTGTGGACCAGGTTTCCTACGAGGGTCTGGTTCCGGGTAAGCAGTACACTCTGGATGCCCAGCTGATTTCCAAGAAGGACGGCAAGAGCGTTCTGGGTACCGGTGAAGCTACCTTTAAGCCAGAAGCTGCGAAGGGCATGGTTCCTGTGACCATCACCGTGAACGATGATGTGAAGGAGCCTGTCCAGGCTGCGGTTGCCTTCGAGGAG
>NZ_JASPGY010000003.1:0-305695 GCF_030229765.1 Corynebacterium nasorum
CTCAATCGGCATTCAAAAAGGCCAAATCTAACCCCCGCGACACGCCGAGCCAGACACACATTTTGACCCTTAACCCTCTAGCAACGCATGCAAAAGCGCCCGCCCTAGGCTGGTTACCAAGGCGGGCGCAAAAGAAAGGAACCGAAAGAAACTTTACTCCAGATCGTCGTGAGCCACGAGGCGTCGCGCGGCCTCGGTAATGGTGCCGGACAGAGACGGGTAAACGGCGAAGGAATCGGCCAGCTGATTTACGGTGAGCTGGTTGGTCACGGCCATGGCGATGGGCAGAATGAGCTCGGAGGCGGTCGGTGCAACGATGACGCCACCGATAACGCGGCCGGAGGTCGCGCGGCAGAAGAGCTTGACAAAGCCGTGCTGGAGCGAGCGCATCTTGGCGCGCGGGTTGGTATTCAGCGGCATGGTGATGGTGCGGGCGGCTACCTCACCGGCCTCGATTTCTGCCTGGGTGAAGCCTACAGCGGCAATCTCTGGGCGGGTAAAGACGGCGTTAGCCACGGTCTTTAGACGCAGCGGAGAAACGCCCTCACCGAGGGCGTGATACATGGCTACGCGGCCCTGCATTGCAGCAACGGAAGCCAACGGGAAGAGGTCAGAGCAATCGCCAGCGGCGTAGATGCCCGCGATATTAGTGCGGGAGACGCGGTCAACCTGAATGTGGCCAGACTTGGCGGTTTCCACGCCAACGTTCTCCAGCTTCAAGTCTTTGGTATTCGGGATGGAGCCAATAGACATGATGACATGGGAACCGGTAATTTCGCGGCCGTCTTGAGTGGTCACCAGCACATTGCCGTCCTCGGTGCGATTGACGGTTTCCACGCGGCAATTCTTTTCCAGCTCAACGCCGCGCTCGCTAAGCACGGTCTCGAGGACGTCGGCCGCGTCGGCGTCGTCATGCGGCAAAATGCGGTCGCGGGAGGCAACCATGGTGACCTTAACGCCCAGCTCCGCAAAGGCGGAGACGAACTCGGCACCGGTGACGCCGGAACCGACGACGATGAGGTGCTCCGGCAGCTCGGTGAGGTTATAAACCTGCTGCCAGGTAAGGATGCGTTCGCCATCCGGCTGCGCACCAGGTAGCACGCGCGGGGTGGCGCCGGTAGCTACCAAGACGAGATCTGCGTTAATGGTTTCCTCGTGGCCATCCTCATTGAATACGGCAGTGACCTTATGGCCGCCGAAGGCATCGGCTTCCTGATCCTCTGGGAAATAGCCGCGGCCATCGATAACGCGTGCGCCCAGGGACTCCACAGTGGCGCGGATATCGGAGGACTGCTTGCTTGCCAGATCCTGCACGCGCTTATTCAGTGCGGTCAAGGAAAGATGGGCCTGACCAATGCCCTGGTTAAGTTCCATATCCTCGGCACGGCGCAGGTCGGTCTTGATATTGGCACCAGCGATGAAGGACTTGGAAGGAACACAGTCCAAGATAACGCTGTTGCCGCCCATGCCCTGGTCTTCAATAATGGTGATTTCTGCACCATATTTAGCACCTGCCAACGCGGCCTCATAGCCGGCTGGGCCGCCGCCGATGATGACGATTCGCTTGGTCTGGTTCAACACGCACTTGCTCCTTTATCGGCTCCACTTTAAAAGTCGCTTACGAGTCTAACGTGTGGGACCTTAAAGCGCGTTAGTCTGTCTCCGCATTCTCCCCTATGAACTGCTCAACCACGGCGCCGAAGAGTTTGATGCCCACGCCGATGGCTCGCTCGTCCACGATGAGATCGCCCATGTGCAGGTCATGCTGTTCGCCTTCGCCGGACCAGCAACCCAGCCGCGCCATGGAACCGGGGACCTTTTCCAAGTACCAAGAAAAGTCTTCGCCACCGGAGGACTGCGGGGCCTGGACCACGGCCTGCGGATCGATGGATTGGGCGGCGGAGGCAAGCAGGGCGGTTGCGACGTCGTCGTTAAGCACCGGTGGTACGCCGCGGTTATAGGTCAGCTCATGTTCTACGCCTACCGGCGCGAGGATTTGATCCACCAGTTCGGTAAAGAGGCTTTGCATATCGCGCCAGATGCCAATATCGGCCGTGCGCATGGTGCCAGTCAGGCTGCCGGTCTCTGGAATGGCATTGGGTGCATACCCCGAGTTGACCTGGCCAAAGACCAAAACGGTGCCGGTGCGCGGGTCAACGCGGCGCGAGAGCAGCGCGGGCAGTTCGGTGATGACCTTGCCCAGGGCATAGACGACGTCGGCGGACAGGTGCGGACGGGAGGTATGCCCGCCCGGACCCTTGATATTGAGCTCCACTACGTCAGTAGCGGAGGTTATCGCCCCGGCGCGAATGCCAATTCGGCCCACGCGCAGCTTGGGCTCGGCGTGGATGGCAAAAATGGAATGCACGCCTTCCAACGCGCCCCATTCAATAACGTCGGTCGCACCGCCGACCCATACTTCTTCGGCGGGTTGGAAGATGACTCGAATACCCAGCGGCAGGTCGTGGACACGCTGAAAATCCGCCAACGCGCAGGCCAAGCCGAGCGCCACGGTGGTGTGTACATCGTGGCCGCAAGCATGCATCTTGCCGGGCACCTCAGAGGTATATTCCAGGCCGGTGACCTCGGTGACTGGCAGGGCATCAATATCCGCGCGGAAAGCTAATCGGCCTAATTCCGTATCGGGGCCAATGTCTACCATGAGGCCGGTCTGTGGGAAACGCTGGGGCACCAGACCGTAGTCCTGCAGGATTGAGGCGAGAAAGTTGGTGGTTTCTACCTCTTGGTTCGCGGTTTCCGGGTGGCGGTGGATATGGCGCCGCCACGCGATGACCTCCGCACGGTGGGCATTGAACCACTCGTTGATGAATTCCGAGATCATCCGCGTGCCTTCCCTGTCGTTGAAATACGTCTGGGTGCAAAGTCTACAACTAGACCATGCGGTTCAGTAACTCAGGTGGTGATACGGGGTGCGCTAGGTCAGAGCTCCATTCCACGTAGCGGCAAACCGACGCTGATCCACATAGCCTTGTGGGAAGGGCGCGACATCCTCGGCGGCCGCCACCGCGGAATCAGCTAAGTGCCCTTCCACCACGTCTCCGCCGGCTGGCAGCAATACCGCCGGCGGGATCTCTAGGGCTAGGGCCAGCTTATATACCGTAGAAAGCTGCGGGTCGGCCATGGCATGCACGCCATTTTCATTGCGCTCCAAATTGGAAATTTGGCTGCGGGAGACCCCAGAAATCTCCGCGAGCGCCTGTTGCGAAATCCCCCTACGTTTCCGCACGCGCCGCAATTGCTGTGAAAATCCGTGGCCATAACTCGACCACATTAAATGAATGAAACTCATATACTCCCCCTGGAAAGTGCGGTCGCCTTTCCAGGGAGAACACTACCTTAAAGGTCGATATTGCGCGGGCCGTAGAGGCGGTCGCCAGCATCACCCAATCCCGGCACGATATAAGCATCTTCATTCAGGGAAGGATCGATGGCGGCGGTAACCAAACGTACCGGCAGGCCGGATTCGGCCAGTGCATCCACGCCTGGCTGTGCCGAGACCATGCAAATGGCGGTGATATCGGTGGCGCCGCGGTCAGCAAGTAGGCGCAATGCGTGCAGCAGAGAACCACCGGTAGCCAGCATCGGATCCACCACAAACACAGTGCGGCCGGTGAGATCTTCCGGCAGTGCTTCCAAGTACGGCACCGGTTCGTGTGTCTCTTCATTGCGGGCCATGCCGATAAAGCCGACCTGTGCATCCGGAATCATGGACAGGGCCGGATCCACCATGCCCAGCCCGGCGCGGATGATCGGCACGATAATGGGCGGGTCCTGCAGGCGGGTGCCTTGTGCGGTAGAAACCGGGGTGGCGCAGTCGAAGTTCTCCACGGCAAGATCGCGGGATGCCTCGTACACGAGCATGGCGCCCAAGTCTTTCAGGGCGGCGCGGAAAGCGGAGTTATCGCTGCGCGCATCGCGCATGAGTGTCAGGCGGGCGGCGGCTAGCGGGTGGTCTACTACGTGGATGTCCATGACCACCACTTTAAACTTTTTGGGAACCAAATGGGCCATTGGGCAGTCCAATAGGGCATGAGACCTTTCACGATCGATACCGACTATGCCCGCCACCTTGCCCGCGACCTGCATGCCCAGTCCCAAGGGGAGAATCCGCCCCATCCCGTTTTGCCTGAAGATTCCGCTTTCACTGCTTTTAATGAGGCCGTGCATGCCGCGCTCGATAATGTGGGCGCGCGCATGAGCGTGCTACGCAACGATATGGGGCAGGTAGCCCACTCCGGTTTCCAGATGTCGCGCGAGGCAGAAGATACCGATGCCGCGCTAGGCCAGCATCTTGGGGCGGCGATGTAGATGCTCGATAGCGCGCTCAAGCAGATCGCCACTATGCAACCGGCGCAGCTTCCGGAGGTAGAGCTTCCCCGCGTGCCGGACCTTTCCGCCGCCGCGCCTTTGGCAGCCATCGCCCACGGCAATCCCGCTCCTTTACTCGAGTCAGCCAAAAACATCGACCTCGATAAGGAAACCATCTCGGCTGCGCTCGGCCAAGCCCGCACCTTAGTGACAGGCACCATCCGGGATCTGGTGGGCATCGCGACACAATTGCTGCGCCAGGGACTTCCCACCGCGCTGGGTCTTCTTTCGCTGGATCCGTCCACGCGTGCCGCCGCCATGGCCAAGCTGCGCGCGCTTGTCTCCCAGCACCTGGGCATGGCTACTGCTCGCGTGCAACGCCTGATGGGTGATCTCAGCGCTGCCGCTCAATCTTTACAACCGGTGGCGCAGCGGCCGGTACACTCCGCGCTTGCCGACGCCCCCGCGCACCCCACCAGCTCCCCACATCCCATTACCCTTCCGGAACAACCTGCGGCAGGCGCTGGAGCCGACGCCACGGCACACGAAGCGCACTCTCCCTCGCCCACACCAGAGTCCGCGGCCGAAGGTGGTTCTGCCGCCGGTCAGGCTGCCGTCGCCGCCGCGAAGAGCCAAGTGGGCCAGCCCTATGTATGGGGAGGTACTGGAAACGGCGGCTTTGATTGTTCGGGGCTTACCCAATGGGCCTACTCCCAGGCCGGGGTGGAGTTACCGCGCACTGCGGACCAGCAAGCCATCGGTCAGCAGGTCAGCGCGGATCAATTGCAGCCCGGTGACCTGGTGGTCTGGGATGGGCACGTAGCAATGTATTCCGGCAATGGCGAAATAGTAGAGGCTGGAGATCCGGTGCAAACCAACCCGCTGCGCACTACAAATATGGGCATGCAATTCAAAGGATTTTGGCGCCCCACGGCCTAAGGCCGATGCGCTCTCGCGCGGTACTTGAGGCGTTGGGTAGACTAAAACGCCATGAGCACCCGCGCAATTGTACCTGTAAAGCTCTCGCTGACCGAGGGCGATTTTTATACCCTCTGGGCACCCAAGTGGCGCCAAAGTGGCTCCGAATGGCAGGCCTTTCTGGGCGATGATGAGGATGTCCTAGCCTTTAACTCGCCGGCCGAGCTGCTGTGCTTCGTGGAGTCTGGCACCAAGCACGATTTGCTGGACCATCCGCTGTGGGACCAGTTTGCCGGCCGTGATGCGGACCGCGTTACCCCAGCCGAGCGCGATGAGTATGACCTCATCGGCATGCCGGTGGCGCTAGCTGGTCGCCCGAGCCACCAGAACGTGTCCACCGTGGCCCGCAACCTGGAGATTGCCTCCGCGCTTGCTGACGTCGCCGGTGCAGAACACACCACCATCTTCTTCGCTTCCCACTCCATTCTGCGCAATGTCTCCCGCGGCGCCGACCACTACTCCGGCGAGCAGGGCATGAGCGAGTGGTCCGGCGTGGGCCACGTCATCGCCGGCAATTGGAAGGGAGTCATCGAGGATCTGGATCAGCACGTTCGCGTGGTCTCCACCGATGACTTTGACGCGGCCAAGGTTTCCGATGCCAAGGAGCGCATCTCTTCTGCTGCCGCCGCCTCCGCAGCAGCGGCTAAGGAAGCCGAAGAAAAGCGCAAGGCCGCCGCCGAGGCAGCCGACCCGTACGACAACTCCCCGTGGGCCGCCGCCGGCATCGATCCCATCAAGATCACCGCGCAATCCAAGTCCGTCTACACCCTGCGCACCTACCTGGACGGCAAACCCATCTTCTTGGGCAAGTGGGGCGAAATCTTCACCTTCGATTCTCCGAAGACCTTGGTGCGCTGGATCATGGACAACGATGACCACGACCTAGCCCGCGTATCCACTTGGGAAGAGGTTGTCTCCGCTGCCAACGCCGGCGAATTGGAGGTACAGGTCCACCCGGATAACCAGTACTCTTTCAATGGCATTGTGCGCGATATTGAAAAGGGCCCAGAGGCTGTCGATTCCGATCAGATGGCGCGTTGCTACGAAGTATGCGCCGATGCCGCCGACTGGGCGGGCGACGATTCCATTAACTCCTATATGCTGGCCAACCCCCGCCTGCAGGACTACTTGGGCTACATGCTCGGCTCTACCGAGCACGCCGGCTATGTCCCCTCTAAGCCGTATAACGAGCACGCCGAGTCGTGGAAGGGCTTGGAAGACATGCTCATCAAGCGCTTCTCCAAGTTCTAAACCCGCACGGTCTGTGCCGCCTCACTTCTTCTCTACCACACAACAGGTGGGAGGAGCGGGGCGGCTTTCTGCGTTTAGTGGCCCCGTTCTTCTTTTTCTTGGCGTCGGCTCCGGTCGCGCATGTATTTATCGAAAAGCAGCCATACGATAAACAAGCCGAGCCCGACAATGGACCGGGCCAGGGTCCCTAGTCCAAAGACCCCGCCCAGTATCAGGCCGAGCACAATAGCGCTGACGAAGAATACGACCCACGATACGTGCGTGTTGTAGTTCACCGCTTGACCTCCCTGAGTGTGACTTTAAAGGTGGCGGCGGAGGTGGTCAATGAGGGCGTCGATAAGCTCACGCGATTGCGGGGCCTTGGGTTTAATCTGGTCAAACCCGTGGTAGGCACCGGCCCATACATCGAGGGTGGTTTCCACGCCGGCTGCGTCGAGGACTCGAGCAAAAGCGACGGATTCATCGCGGAAAAGATCAATGCCACCGACTCCGATCCAGGTCGGCGGCAGGCCGGAGAGATCGGCTCGCGTGGCCGGCGAAGCATAGCGCGGCAGGTCAACATCCAGGTGATCGTTTCCCAGGTACATGGACCACGCGCCGCGGTTCGAGCCGGCCGTCCAGATGAACTGGCCCACCGCGCCGGACTTATCCGTGGTGCGGTGATCGAGCATGGGATAGACCAATCCGAGCGCGCGGACCGGGTGGCCCTCGTCGAAGGCACGCTGGACTAGGCCCGCGGCGAGGCCACCGCCTGCGCTATCACCGGCGACGGCGATGCGCGAGGTATCTCCGCCCAAGGTATCGCCGTGTTCTTGTACCCAACGCAGCGCGGCATAGCATTCATTGTGATCCGCGGGAAAGGGCTCCTGGGTGGATTTGTGGTAGCGCGGGGCTACCACGATCGCGCCCAGCTCGGCCGCCATACGAGCATTTTGCGGGTCATACATGGCCGGACCACCGATGAGATGGCCGCCGCCGTGCGTCCACACCACCACGGGGCGCGGTCCTGATGCGGCTGCTCCTGCGGAAGCACTGCGTGGGGTAAGTACGCGGGCGCTAAAAGCGTGGCCATCGAAGGAGGCGGAAAGCTCCGTAATGTCCACCGCATGTCGGATCGGCCGAGAAAAGTCGATGGTGGCGAAGAAGCGGCTGGCGCGGGCAAAGGTGGCGTCGGGAAGCACGTGCATCGGCAGATATAAAACCGGGCTGCGCAACCCTGGTGCTACCTCGCGCAGGTACGGCCGCCGACTTAGTGCATATGCCACCGCCCCAGCGGCCGCGGCAACCCCGGTTAGGGCTGCCCCGGCCTTGAGAAATCGCGGCATGCGCATTTAGAAGTCGCGCAAGATGCGCTGTGCCAGCGGCTCGGAAGATGCCGGGTTCTGGCCAGTGTAGAGGTTGCGGTCCACGATGACATTAGGGGACATCGGGTCAGTTTCCTGGTAGTCCGCACCGAGCTCACGCAGGCGGGTCTCCAGCGCCCACTTAGCTGCGGCCACCATCTCCTCGCCTTCTTCGGCATTGCTAAAGGCGGTCATCTTGTAGCCCTTGAACGGCCAATTCTCGTTATCCACTGCCAAGAGCGCAGCCGGGGCATGGCAGACCAAGCCGAGGGCGCGACCAGAATCCATGCGCGCCTGCAGGAGCTTAGCGGAATCCTGGTCATAGGCCAGATCCTCCATCGGGCCATGGCCGCCTGGGTAGAAGATGAGGTCATAGTCTTCCTCATTGACATCGGCCAGGTTCATCGGGTTTTCCAGCGCTACGCCCAACTCTGCCAGGTAGTTCTCCTGTGCCTCACGCACGTTGTCTGGCAGTACCTCCAGGCTGTACTCGTCTACGACCGGAGCCTTCGCACCCGGGGTGGCGAAGTGGATATCCCAGCCTGCGCCTTGGAAGACGCGGTGCGGGGCAATAAGCTCCTCGGCCCAGTAGCCGGTGGGACGCTTGGTCCCATCGGCGAGAGTCCACTCTTCAGCAGCGGTAACAACAAAAAGTACGGAAGGCATGTAGTTCTCCTTTAGTCAGTAATTTCTTCAGCGGCGTCTGCCGCATCAGCGAGGGATTCCTCCGTGTCCGGGCCAGCAAGCTCCGGATCAGATAATTCCTCGTATGCTGGCAGGATAACCGTTTCTAGCAGATGCTGCCGTAATTCCTGGTCAGCGAAGGAATTCTCCACTGCTTTGACGGTGAGATCGAAAAATTCTTCCAGCCCGTAGCCAAAAGTCTCGCTCAAGGCGAGGAATTGCTCGGTGAGCGTGGACTGTCCGGAGGACACGGCGCAGGTAAAGCCTAGCTGTTGCAGCAGAGGCAGTGGGTGGTCAGTCAGCTCCTCGGCCTCCTCCAGTGGGGTAAAGACGAGTGGAATGTGGCGGTCGCGAATGTAGCCAGAGGCCTTACCGGGCACGATGCCTTCGATATTCGCAGTGAAGTCATCGATCATATTCACCGGGTGGATCAGGCGGTTCACGCCGGACTGAGCGGCGCGCTCTACTTCTGCGAAGTCCTCTCCCACCAGGATCTGGGTAGGCAGGTAAGCCGCGCGGAAATCTGCGGCCGCACTCGCCTGGTTTTGTGGCAGGCTATAACCCACCACGGGGGCATCATCAGGCACTGCTTCCTCTGGGGCCGAACCAGCGAGGACGATGCGGGAATCAAGGTTAGGGACCCCAGCAGCGACGGCGGCTTCGGCAACCGCGGCAGCGTCCAGGCCGATCTCTGCTGGATCCAAGTGTAGTTCCGCATAGACCACGCCATCAGCGGCCAAGGCTTCGTAACGCTCGCGGATTGTCGCGGTCAGCTCCTCCGGCGTGGCGGCCGTGGAACTGATGGTCTCAAAGAGGGAGACCTTAGGAAGCTTGGCCACCACGTCGGCAGCGGAGTCCTTATTTTCTGGGCTAATTAAAGGCGCGTCATGCATGCGTCCCATCGTAGGCACGGGCCTATGATGTGTCATGTCATGAAAAGAATTCTCGCTAGTTCTCTCACCGCCGTCTTGCTGAGCGGCCCACCGCTCGCGCTGGCGGAAGCGCCGACTACTCCTACCACCACGCGAACCACTGCCCCGGATACCGATAGGTGCCCTCACGCCGAGCGGCCGGAAAAGGCCACTACCACCTCGGAGCGGCTCGCCCCCGGGCAAGCCGCTCCCACCCCGCTGCCGCCGGTGGATAGCGATGAGGCCTGTGGCACTACCCTGCCTGCGGGGTTCCATGTGGACAAGGATGTAGTGGCCGCAGCATGGATGGTCTCCGATATCGATACCGGCGAGATTATCGCGATGAAGGACCCTAACGGCCGCTACCGGCCGGCCTCTATCATTAAGGCGCTGCTGGCGCTCGTGGTCATCGACGAACTAGATCTGCACAAGAAGGTCGAGGTACACGAAGAATCTGCACAGATTGACGGCTCTGCGGTCGGCATCGGCCCCGGTGGCAAATACACGGTGGAGCAGCTCCTTGAGGGCTTGCTTATGGCCTCCGGCAACGATGCCGCGCACGCGCTGGCACAGGAATTGGGTGGCGACGAGGTCACTTTGCGCAAGGTCAATGATAAGGCGGCCGAGATTGGCACGAATTCCACCTTCGCGGCCAGCTACTCCGGGCTCGACGCCCCGGGGATGTCTACCTCGGCCAAGGATATTTCCCTCATTTACCGCGCGGCCTTCCATAACCCGACCTTTGCACGCATTGTCGATACGGAGTCCGTAGATTTTCCCGGCTGGGGCGACTTTGATGGCTACCAATTAGGAAACGATAACGGGCTTTTCCTCAACGATCCGGACGGCATTGGTGGCAAGACGGGTTTTACCGATGACGCGCACCATACCTTCGTCGGTGCGCTCGATCGCCATGGTCGGCGCTTGCAGGCGGTCCTGCTCGATACCACCGTGGAGCACGGCCCGCGTGCCTGGGAACAGGCCCAAAAGCTTTTGTACGAGGCCTATAAGGTTTCCCCTGGGGATGGCGTAGGCCAGCTGCTTTCCGACGCCGACTCCCCTGCCTCCCCCGCACCCACACCTGCGCCCGATACCCAGGCACAATCTGCGAGCTCCTCTTTAGCTGGGGTGCAGGGGTGGCTTGGCTGGGTCATCGCTGGCGCTGTAGCTTTGCTGGCTATTTGCGTGGGTGCTTTTTCACTACTTCGGCGTTAGCCCACTCATCGTGGGAGCCGCGGCGGTTATTTTTCTCCGTAATGGTGAAGGTGTGCACGCCGGCACCCACCCAGCTGGCGAAGGTACCAGGTCCCGGCACAACATTGACTAGGCGCCACCACTGACGCTTTGCGGACTGGGTGAGGCTAAGCCGCTCTTTGGTATCGACATCGCGCACTGTGTAGCCCATCAGCAGCTTGGCCGGGCTGGCGCCGAGCCAACACTCAGTGCCCAAAACGTAGAGCAGCAAGATGATGGCACCACCGATAAACGTCGAGAGTTCATCCACACCACCAGAAAGCAGCGCGCCGCCGAAGCTACCGCTGATGAGTGAGAAAAAGAATAGGTCCAAAATGGCCATTCCGATGCGCGCATCTTGACCGGCGCGCTGACTGATTTCAGGCGCTGGGTGTTGTAGCAGCGGTGCGGGGACGCCCGCGTTCGCCGTTGCCGGCGGGAATGGATTGTGCTGCGGGGCAAAGGGGTTGCGTGAATACGGCGACCCGTAAGGGCTAGCAGTCTGCGCAAATCGTGGTTCTTGGTGCGCTTGGTACCCCGGTCCTGCCGCCTGACCAGACTGAAAGAACTGAGCCTGCTGCGACTGCTGCGGCTGCTGCGGCCGCGGGCTCCACTGGCCTATCGCGCCCAGCTGTCCCAAGTCACCCCACGTGGGGCGCAGACCCGCCTCACACGCCTTATCGTATTCCGCGCGCTTCGCAGCAGAGCCCAAGACGCTGGCGGCGATGCGCAGCTGCGCACGCCGCGGGTCCTCGATGTCTTGACCTTGCTGCTCTAGCGACAAATCCTTGGACTCCAGTAAAACTAAGAGTTCCCGCTCGCCATCGCGGCGGTCTAGTCCCCATTCTTCATAAAGATTCGGTGCGATGTCATTGGCGTTCATAATGTTCTATCTTAAAGCCGAATAGCAGCGGCGTCCTCACCCCTTAGGAGGAGATTTACTTGCGGCGCAGCAAGCTAAACGCACCCACGGCCGCAGCACCCAAAGCAGCACCAATGCCGAAGGTCGCGCCTGCCGGTGCGCCCTCCTTGACCTCATTGCGCACGCGAATTACGGCTGGCTCTGGGACAGGCGGGTGCGCAAACTTCAGGGACTCGGCGGTGGTGGCGGTCCACGCGGAGATATACAGCACCACGCGCCAAATCAGGTACATGACCACCATGAGCACGATGACCGGACCGAAGACCGCACCGGCGGGGCTGCCGGTAGCAGAAGACATGATGACCGTAGACAGTTGCTTGAGCAGCTCGAAAGCCACCGCACCGATGGCCGCACCGATGAGGCCAGATTTCTTCGGCACCTTGGTGCGCGGCAGGATCATAATCATCCACCACATGACGATGAAGTTAGCCAATAGGCCCACTGCCAAGCCGACAAAGAAAATCACAAAATCCATGCCCGGGAAGGACTCGATGCCGACCTTCTCAAAAATCTTCTGGGTAAGACCAGAGGAACCGGCGGCAGTCACGCCAAAGGCGATGAGGAACGCCAGGATCAGGCCGATGAGACCTACCAAGTCAGAAAGCTTCTTCTTCAGGAAGGAACCGCCTTCGTTGGCGTCGATGCCCCACATAGCCGAGATGCCGATGCGCAGGTTATTCATCCAGCCCAGTCCGGACCACAGGGTGGTCAAACCACCGATACCAAACATGGCCCCGCGCTGCTCAATGGCCGTATCGAGAATCTCGTTGACCGTATCGCCCATATCGCCATCTAGCGAGCTGGTGATCTGGGACTGCAAGTCATTGAGCAAGTCCTCGCGATTAGCCAAGACGGCGGCGACGGTAGCCACGATCAGCATCGCGAGCGGGAAGATAGACAGCACCGAGTAATAGGTGATGCCGGCGGCAAATTGGTTTCCGCCTTCTGCACCATAGCGCTCGTTCATGCGCATCAGATGATCAACGAATCCGGACTTGGCGCGGATCTTATCTACCGCACCGGGATCGTCGGCATTGGCGCGTTCGATGCCGTAGTGGTCCGTCTTCTTCGAGGAGGATCGCGTGGTGGTAGGCACGTGCTTCCCTTCTTGCTCGCACAGTATTTATCCCACCTAGAGTAACTGGCAAATGTCCTGTTGTCCCTTTGTGGGGTGGAGCACGGGGGAAGCAGCCCCCTTGCTACTTGCGCAGGCGAGGAAGGAAGCCGACCTTTTCATAGACGTCGTCGACAAGCGGCTGGGCAATTTCTTGCGCCGTTTCTGCGCCCTTGGCCAGGATGCGCTCGAGCTCGCCGCGATCCGCCATCAGCTCGTCGTAGCGTGCCTTGAGCGGAGTGGTAAATTCCTGCAGCGCATCTGCGGTATCGACCTTAAGGTGGCCATAGCCTTGGCCGGCGTACTTCTCCACCAGGGAATCGATGGATTCACCGGTCAGCGCGGACTGGATGACCAATAGGTTAGACACACCCGGCTGATTTTCGCGGTCAAAGGCTACCGAGCCCAAGTCATCCGTTACGGCGGACTTAATGCGCTTGGCTGAGGTCTTCGGCGCATCCAAGAGATTGACCAAGCCCTTGGGGTTGGCACCGGACTTAGACATCTTGGAGGTCGGCTCCTGCAGGTCATAAATCTTGGCCGCGCCCTCTGGGATAAACGGCTCGGGCACCTTGAAGATATCGCCGTACTTATTGTTGAAGCGCTCGGCCAGGTTGCGGGTCAACTCCAGATGTTGGCGCTGGTCTTCGCCCACGGGCACATAATCCGGCGAGTACAGCAGAATATCTGCGGCCATGAGGATCGGGTAGGTAAATAGGCCTACCGAGGTGCGGTCCGATCCCTGCTTGGCGGATTTGTCCTTGAACTGGGTCATGCGGGAGGCCTCACCAAAACCGGTCAGGCACTGAAAGACCCAGGTCAACTCCGTGTGCGCAGGCACGTGCGACTGGACAAAGAGCGTGGACTTGTCCGGGTCAATGCCTAGGGCAATAAGCTGGGCGGCACCCGCGATGGTGCGGTTGCGCAGCTCCTCCGGATTTTGCTCTACGGTTATCGCGTGCAGGTCAGGGATGAAGTAGAAGGCATCATAGCCGTCCTGCAGGTCAATCCACTGCTTCAGCGCTCCCAGGTAATTACCCAGGTGATAGGAATCAGCGGTGGGTTGGATACCGGACAGGACGCGGGAAACGGTGGAATTGTCTGCAGTCATGGTGCTTTATCCTACCCCCTAGCTCCGGCGCGCGGTCCACATCCTTCCCCCACCGGATCGAAAAATTCCCCCCCGCCCACAGGGCAGAGGGAATGCGACGCAAAGATTTTAAATCTTGCGGGAGGTGGGGCTGACCACGTCCATCAGGATGGCCCAACCGGAAACCATCAGCGCGCCACCTACGCCCATGAGCACGATGGGGCCGAGGAAAGCGAAGGATGGTCCAACAATGGTCCACCACCAGATGCTCAGGCCGAGGATTACAGCGCCGAGGACGAAAGAAATAATTGCGCGAGCCATGAACTTTCTCCGTTGCAGATTACTGAATTTTTTGACCTACCTATAGTAGCACTACTGCTTGTGTTTAGGCGCCTTGCGCTTGCCGACGTCCCCCTTATTGAAGCTCCACTGCTGCTCCACGTTTACTCCCCTCGCCCCTGGCGAGTGCCGGCCACTCGGCCGGGTAATCGATTGTTGCTTCGGCCGACGCGCGATGCGGTTGCTCGAAATATCGCCGTAGTCCGCCCCCTCTGCCGCAGTAGAAAAAGCTCGTGTCTTGTTCTTAAACGGGCGGCTTAAAGGCCTAGTCAACGGGCGCGTGATGGGGCTGGCATAGCGCGTGGCCGCACCCGCCTTGCGCTTAGCTTTGCGAGCGCCATCGCGCACGATGCGCGCGGACAACCGCAAACGCGGGTCCATCTGCTGTTCGGCATCACGATATTCAAAGACGGGCAAGCCCTTCTTGAAGTAAATCGCAGCCAAACGAGCAATGAAACACACAGAGGCAGTGATGATCGCGGTCGGTTCCTCAGCCAGACCACCGTGGTAGAGCGCCATAAATAGCGCCGCGGCCAGCAGCGAGATGGCGGCATAATACTCGCCGGAAAAGACCAGCGGAATGCGGTCTGAAAGCAGGTCACGCAGCACGCCACCAAAGACGCCGGAAATCACCGCAGACACCGAGGCAATAATGAACCCATGGCCCAGGTGGACTGCGATTTGGGTACCCAGCACCGAAAAGACCGCGAGCCCTAGGGCATCCAAGATGAGGAAGAGATGCCGGAAGTAGTGCATAAGGAAGGACATGCCCACCGTCACCACTGCTGCCACGATGACAATCACCAAATAAATGGGGTGCTCTACCCAGGTAAATGGAGGATCATCAAGAATCATATCGCGCACCGTGCCGCCGCCTAGCGCCGTCATGGAGGCGATCATGGTGACACCAAAAAGGTCAAGCTTTTGGCGTCCAGCGGATAATGCCGCGGTCATAGACTCGGCCGTAATGCCGACTACGTAAAGGACGCTAAATAATGGCGTCATCAGCTGTACTCCACCAGCAGTGGGGAATGGTCGGACCAGCGCTGCTCTACGGTGGGGGCCTTTTCCACCCAAGTGCGCTGCGCGCGCTCCAGCATCGGGCGGGTAGCCGCCTGATAATCGATGCGCCACCCGGCGTTGTTATTAAAGGCCTGGCCGCGGTAGGTCCACCAGGTATAGGGACCGTCTTCGTCTGGGTGGAGGCGGCGGGCCACGTCGAACCACTGTGGCTGCGCAGCCGGGGCCCACGGCTCGCCGCCGGCGTAGTCGACGACGCCCTGCCACTGTCCCAGGTTCTTCTTTTCCTGCGGCTCATCATCCGGGAACGCACCAAAGACGTGGTCCATGAAGGCGCGCTCTTCGGGCAGGTGTCCGGCCTTCTTTTCATTGGCCCTATTATTCTTCAGGTCCTGGGCGCGGTGGCAGATATTCCAATCGCCGCCTATCACCATCTCGGCCGGGCTGCCATCGGGGTTCGTGCGCGCTGAGTTATCCGCCAGAATGTCTTGGAACTCGTCCAAAAAGCGGTACTTTTCATCCAATTTCGGCGAACCCGTATCACCGGAAGGCAGGTACAGAGAAGCGACGCGAATATCGCGGGTGGTAGCGGCAATCCAGCGGCCGGCGTCGCTAAAGGAGCCGAAGCCCACTTCGACGTCGGCAAGCGGGGTGCGAGACAAGATGCCCACGCCGGCGCGGCCCTTTGCGGCGGCGTCGGCAAGAGCCAAATGCCAGCCCGCCTCCAGGGCCGGGGCCAAGGCTTTTTCGGCCTGCTGCGGGGTAGCGCGCACCTCTTGCATGAGCACGATATCGGCCGAAGTCGCCTCTAACCAGGCATTCATGCCGGGATTATTTTCATTGCGCTGCTTACACGCAGCGCGGATTCCGTTGACGTTAACGCTCGCGATGGTAAGGGTCATGCAACCAGCATATCGGTCCGTTTATGAATGGCGAGCAAGGCGCTTTTTATCCCACATCGTCGCAGCCCACACCAGGCAACCCGCAGCCGCCAGGCTGGCCCCCGCCAGCGCCGGAGCGGAGTAGCCCAAACCAGCACCCACGACGGCGCCGCCAATGGTCGCGCCCGCTGCATTCGCTATGTTCAGCGCGGACTGATTGAGCGCAGCGGCCAAAGTCTGGGCGTCGCCAGCCACATGCACCAAGCGCAGCTGCAGCGAAGGCACAAGTGTGGAGCCCATAAAGGCCACGCAGCCAAAGCAAATCGTGGCCGGGATAGCGTGTCCAGAGAGGAAGTAAAAAGCGGTAAGGATAACGATAAGGCAGGCCAAGGCAAAGATGATGCCAAACTCCAGGTTGCGGTCCGCCAGCCAGCCGCCGAAGGCATTGCCGATGGTCATGCCGATGCCATAGGCCATGAGCACGACCCAGATGAGGCTCTGATCCATGCCGGCAACCTCGGTCATGGTCCAAGAAATATAGGTATAGACGGAGAACATGCCGCCAAAGCCCACCACGCCCATGATGACGGTGAACCACACCTGGCTATTTTTAAACGCCCCGAACTCCGTGCGGATATCGGTCTGCTTCATCTCCGTCATGTGCGGCATCAGGAAGAACAGTGCAATGGCGGTGATAATGCCCAGCGCCACAACCACAAGGTAGGCCGCCTGCCAGCCTAACGCGGAGCCAAGCGCCTGCGCGGCCGGCACCCCAATGACCGTGGCGATGGCCAGCCCCATGCCCACATAGGCCATGGCTTTACCGCGGCCGCCTGGAGGCGCCATGGATGCGGCCGAAAGGTTCGCCACGGAGAAATAAGCACCGTGCGGCATACCCGCAATGAAGCGCGCCACCATGAGGATGGCGTAATTCGGCGCCACCACCGATAGCAAGTTTCCCACCACGAGGAATCCGATGAGCAGGAGGATCAAGCGACGGCGTGGGAGCTTGCCGGTAAAGGCCGCAATCAGCGGGGCGCCGACCACCACGCCCATCGCGTAGATGGTGATGAAGGTTGAGGCGTTTTCTTCCGAAATGCCAAAATCATCCGCGATAAGCGGCAGCAAGCCCATCGACACGAACTCCGTAGTGCCAATGGCAAAGGCACCAAGCGCCATCGCCACCATCACGATGGCGCGGCGACCGGCGGTAATCTCCGTTTGTAAAGGCAACGGACGACGCCGAATGCGGGGCTCGTGGGCGCTGCGCGGGCTGAGCTCATCGATAATTTTCATGGAGAGTGAGGGTACACCCCACGTTTACCTGCAGCATGTCCGCAGCGGGCGCTCGTGAATATCTCCACCCCGCCAGCCGGTGGGTGATGCTGGCCACGCAACCCTTTTCAAGGGGCGCAAATGGGGGATCACTATCAGCAAACTGGCCCACATGCCGCCCACAAAATCGGTACTCTGGGCACTTGAACAATTTTCCAACGTTACTTAGGAGAATCATGGCAAAGATTACGTGGACCCGTACCGATGAGGCGCCGCTGCTGGCGACCTACTCCCTCAAGCCCATTGTGGAGGCCTTCGCTTCTACTGCGGGCATTGACGTAGAAACCCGCGATATTTCGCTGGCCGCCCGCATCGCCGCGCAGTTCCCGGAGCGCCTGACCGAGGAGCAGAAGGTCGAAGACGCCCTGGCAGAGCTGGGCAAGATGGCCAAGACTCCGGAAGCAAATATCATCAAGCTGCCGAATATTTCCGCTTCCCTGGTGCAGCTGAAGAAGGCCATCGCCGAGCTGCAGGCTGCCGGCTACGACCTGCCTGATTACCCGGATAACCCTTCCACCGAGGAAGAAAAGGACATCGCTACCCGCTACGATTCCGTCAAGGGCTCCGCTGTTAACCCGGTGCTGCGTGAGGGCAACTCCGACCGCCGCGCACCGGAGGCCGTGAAGAACTTTGTCAAGAAGCACCCGCACCGCATGGGTGAGTGGTCCAAGGACTCCAAGACCAACGTTGCCACCATGGCGGACAACGACTTCCGCCACAATGAAAAGTCCGTCATCCTGGAAAACGAGGACACCTTGTCCATCGTCCTTAAGACCGCCGACGGCGAGCAGACCCTGCTGCCGGAGTTGCCGGTTCTCAAGGGCGAGGTCATCGACGGCACCTTCATGTCCGCCAAGGCTCTGGATGAGTTCCTCATCGCACAGGTCAAGCGCGCCAAGGAAGAGGGCGTGCTCTTTTCCACCCACCTGAAGGCCACCATGATGAAGGTCTCTGACCCCATCCTCTTCGGCCACGTCGTCCGCGCTTTCTTTGCTGATACATATGACAAGTATGGCGAGGAGCTGCTGGCTGCCGGCCTCAATGGCGAAAACGGCTTGGGCGCTATCTACGAGGGCCTGAAGAACCTGGACAATGGTGAAGAAATCAAGGCCGCTTTCGATGCCGCGCTTTCCGACGGCCCCGACCTTGCCATGGTCAACTCCCACAAGGGCATCACCAACCTGCACGTGCCTTCCGACGTCATTATTGACGCCTCCATGCCCGCCATGATCCGTACCTCCGGCCACATGTGGAATAAGAACGACGAGGAGCAGGACACCCTCGCCGTCATTCCGGATTCCTCCTACGCTGGCGTGTACCAGGCTGTTATCGAGGACTGCAAGGAAAATGGTGCCTTCGACCCGACCACCATGGGTACCGTGCCGAACGTTGGCCTGATGGCGCAGAAGGCCGAGGAGTACGGCTCCCACAATAAGACCTTCAAGATCCCGGCCGCGGGCACTGTTGAGGTTCGCAACTCCCAGGGCGAGGTCCTCATCTCCCACGATGTGGAGGAAGGCGATATCTGGCGCGCCTGCCAGACCAAGGACGCCCCGATCCAGGACTGGGTCAAGCTCGCCGTCAACCGCGCTCGCCTGTCCGGTATGAAGACCATCTTCTGGCTCGACCCGGAGCGCGGCCACGACCGCAATATCCAGTCCCTGGTGGAGAAGTACCTTAAGGACCACGACACCGAGGGCCTAGACATCTCCATCGAGGACCCGGTAACCGCTACCAAGACCTCCATCGAGCGCATCCGCCGCGGCGAGGACACCATCTCCGTTACCGGCAACGTGCTGCGTGACTACAACACGGACCTCTTCCCCATCCTCGAGCTGGGCACCTCCGCCAAGATGCTATCTGTGGTTCCACTCATGGCAGGTGGCGGCCTCTTCGAGACCGGTGCCGGCGGCTCCGCCCCGAAGCACGTCCAGCAGGTAGAAGAAGAAAACCACCTGCGCTGGGATTCCCTCGGCGAGTTCCTGGCCTTGGCTGAGTCCTTCCGCCACGAAAAGCAGACCAACGGCAACGAGAAGGCCGGCGTCCTGGCCGCTACCTTGGACAAGGCCACCGAGCGCCTGCTCAATGAGGGCAAGTCCCCGTCCCGCAAGGTAGGCGAAATCGATAACCGCGGTTCCCACTTCTTCCTGGCCACCTTCTGGGCCGAAGAGCTGGCTAACCAGACCGATGACGCCGATCTCGCCGCCGCCTTCAAGGACGTAGCTTCCCAGCTGTCCTCCCAGGCAGACGAGATTGCCCAGGCGCTTGTCGACGCCCAGGGCAACCCCGCAGACCTCGGCGGCTACTACTGGCCAAATGACGAGAAGACCTCTGCCGTCATGCGCCCGGTAGCAAAGTTCAACGAGATTATCGACGGCCTGAAGAAGTAATTCTTCCCAAAAAGCCGCCCCGCAGCGTTCATTGCTTCGCTGCGGGGCGGCTTTAGTGTGCGCGCGGGTTTAGAAGCTATCGAGCCAGGCGGCGTGCACGCGGGCGTCGCCATTTTCTTCTGGGTGGAAGCTCAGCGCTGTCACGCGGCCCTGTCGCACGCCGACCACTGCGTCGCCGCCCTCTCCCGGCACCGTCGCGATGACCTCGACGCCCTCGCCTACACGGGTGACCAGCGGTGCGCGGATAAAGCTCGCCTCAATCGGCAGCGACTGGTCTTTAACAACGACCACGTCCACTGTCCGCTCGGCGGAAAAACGCTGGTTGCCAAAGGCATTGCGCCGCACCGTCACATCCAGCAGGCCCAAGGTCTGCTGGCCCGGCGCGGGGTTATCGAGCTCGCGGGCACAGTAGATGAGCCCAGCGCAGGTCGCGAGCACGGGCAGGCCTGCAGCTGCGGCGTCGCGCAGCGGCTCGGCCAGATCGAAGCTGCGCGCTAGCTTGTCGATGACACTCGACTCGCCGCCCGGAATCACCAGCCCGTCGAGCCCGTCCAGGTCCCGCGGCACCCGCACCCGGCGAGTAGCAACACCGAGCTCATCAAGAATGCGCAGGTGCTCCTCGACGCCGCCCTGCAGCGCCAGCACCCCAACGGTGGCTACCATCCGCGCTCAGCCAGGCGGTGCGGCGCGGGCACGTCGTTGACATTGATGCCCACCATGGCCTCGCCCAGGCCGCGGGAAAGCTTGGCTAGTTCGGCCGGCTGGTCGTAGAGGGTCGCCGCCTTGACGATGGCCTCCGCACGCTTGGCGGGCTCGCCGGACTTGAAGATGCCGGAGCCGACGAAGACGCCTTCGGCGCCCATCTGGCGGACGAGGGCGGCGTCGGCAGGCGTGGCCACGCCACCGGCAACAAAAAGCACAACCGGGAGCTTGCCGGTCTCCGCGACCTCTGCGACCAGGTCGTACGGCGCCTGCAGCTCCTTGGCCGCGACGTAGAGCTCATCGCGATCCAGGTGGCGCAGGCGGGCAATCTCGGCCTTAATCGTGCGCAGGTGCTTCACGGCCTCAGAGACATCGCCCGTGCCGGCCTCGCCCTTGGAGCGAATCATGGCCGCGCCCTCGGTGATGCGGCGCAGCGCCTCCCCCAGGTTGGTGGCACCGCACACGAACGGCACGTCGAAGTCCCACTTATTGATGTGGTTGACGTAATCGGCTGGGCTCAGCACCTCGGACTCATCGATGAAGTCCACGCCCAACTCGCCCAGAATCTGCGCCTCCACGAAGTGGCCGATGCGGGCCTTGGCCATGACCGGGATGTCCACCGCTTCGACGATGCCCTCAATTAGCTCTGGGTCCGACATGCGTGCCACCCCGCCCTGCGCACGAATATCGGCCGGCACGCGCTCCAACGCCATAACTGCCGACGCACCCGCGTCCTCCGCAATGCGCGCCTGCTCCGGCGTGACGACGTCCATGATGACGCCGCCTTTCAACATATCGGCTAGTCCTCGCTTCACGCGCGTAGTGGCGCGTCCTTGTTCATTTACCTGTTCAGTCATAGGTCACATAGTGGCCCACACAATTGGTACAAGACAAGAGCCATTTTCAGTGTGTTGGATTAGACCACTTATGATGAGGGGGTGCCTCTCCGCCTCGATCCCTCTGATACGCGGCCGCTGCCCGTGCAAATCGCCGCGGCCCTCCGCACCCAGGTTGCCGCCGGCGTCCTCCTGCCCGGCGAGCGCGTTGCCTCCACCCGTACCTTAGCCACCCAGCTCGGCGTTTCCCGAGGCAGCGTAGTCACCGCCTACGAGCAACTCACGGCCGAGGGATACCTTACGGCCGAGGTTGGCTCCGGCACCGTCATCAACCCGCTGCTCCCCCACGCACGCGCCCCGCGGCCGGAGCCGGCCCCCAAACCGGCCGCCGAGCCCGAGCTGGTGTCACTGACGCCCGGACTGCCCGACACCGCGGGAATCCTCACCCCTGAATGGAGGGCCGCGTGGCGCGCTGCGGCCGTCGATCCCTCCGGCGACCTTCCCCGCGAGGTCGCCGCGCACCTGCGCCACATGCGCGGGCTTAACGTCGACCCAACCCGCATCCTCATCACGGCCGGTGCCCGCGATGGCCTTTCGGTACTCCTGCGCGCCCTCGGCCGCCCGCTGCGCGTGGGCGTGGAATCACCCGGCTACCCCAGCCTGCGCCGAGTCCCCCAGGCCCTCGGCCACACGCTGCTGGAAATCCCCACCGGCCGCGACGGCGTCACTGTTCCCACCGCCGACCTCGACGCCCTCATCGTCACCCCCAGCCATCAATATCCCTACGGCGGCTCCCTGCCTGCAGCCCGGCGCGCAGAGCTCGTCGAATGGGCCCGCGCACATGACGCCCTCCTCATCGAGGACGACTTCGACTCCGAGCTGCGCTACGTCGGCCAGCCACTTCCCGCCCTGGCCGCGCTCGCCCCAGAACACACCGTGCTACTCGGGACTTTTTCCTCCGTCATTTCCCCCTCGATTGCATGCGGTTACCTCGTCCTCCCGCCACGCTTGCGCCCGGCCGTGGACCGTGTGCGCGATATCTTCGGCCAACCCGTCGGCTCCATCCCCCAGGCCGCGCTCGCCCACTACCTTGCCAGCGGCGCTTTACGACGCCACACCGGCCGCATGCGCCGCACCTATAAACGCCGCCGCAACCTAGTGGCCGAAGCGCTTGGCTCCATCGATGGCACCCAGCTCCTTCCCATCCACGGTGGACTCCACGCGGTCCTACTGTGCGACCCGGCCGTTGTCCCCCGCGCCGCCGCCCGCGGCATCAAACTCACCCCGCTGCGCGATTATTGGGGCGGGGCCGAAGCTGAAGACGGCGTCGTACTCGGCTTCGGCCACCTCAGCGATACCGAGCTACGCGAAAGCCTTTCTGCAGTTGCGGCGGCTTTACAGGGGTGATACCGTAAAGCCCACGTTTATAAACGAAAGGTAATAGTTGTCTTTAGGTCCGATTGAGCTCCTTCTCATCCTCGTTTTCGTCCTTATCCTCGCTGGAATTATCGCCCTCGTGGTCACGCTCGTGCGCAATAGCAATGACACCCGCGCGAATACTAGCCGCATTGCTAATCAGCTCGAGGAGCACGACCGCCGCCACTAAGAAAGACACCCCACCAGACCAAGCGCCACACCGACCGCTTGGTCTATTTTTATTCTCACGGCTGCCAGCGCGTTTCTACAAAATCATTCGCTATATATACCGCTTGGTCTAGTCTTGCCAAGCATGACGACGAAATACGATAACTCCATTTCCAACTGGTCTTTCGCTACCCGCTCTGTACACGCAGGCCAAAACCTCGACGGGCACCACAACGCCCGCAATGTGCCGATTTACCAGACCACCTCTTACGTTTTTAACGACGCCGAGCACGCGGCCAACCGCTTTAATCTTTCCGACGCCGGCCCCATCTACACCCGCCTGACCAACCCCACCCAGGACGCGCTGGAAGAACGCCTCGCTTCCCTCGAGGGCGGCGTCGCGGCCGTTGCCTTCGCTTCCGGCCAGGCCGCCGAAACCGCGGCCATTTTGAACCTCGCCTCGGCCGGCGACCACATCGTGACTTCCCCGCGCCTCTACGGCGGCACCTCCACCCTCTTTACCGTCACGCTCAAGCGCCTAGGCATCGACGTCACCCTCGTCGAGGCCCCGGACGACCCGGCCTCCTGGCAAGACGCCGTTCAGCCAAATACCAAGGCATTCTATGGCGAGACCTTCGGCAACCCCGTGGCTGATGTCCTTGATATCCCCGCCATCGCCGAGGTTGCCCACAATAACCAGGTCCCGCTCATCGTGGATAACACCATCGCCACCGCCGCCCTCGCCCGGCCGCTGGACCTCGGCGCAGATATCGTCGTGGTCTCCACTACCAAGTTCTATACCGGCAATGGCTCGGCCGTCGGCGGCGCGATTATCGACGGCGGCTCCTTCGACTGGACCGTCACCCGCAACGGCGAGCCCGTATTCCCCTATTTCGTCACCCCGGATGAGGCCTACCACGGACTCAAATACGCCGACCTCGGCGCTTCGGCCTTCGCGCTCAAGGCCCGCGCTGGCCTGCTGCGCGATACCGGCGCCGCCATCTCCCCCTTCAACGCCTGGCTGACGCTGAATGGAATTGAGACGGTGGGACTGCGCGTCGAAAAGCACAATGCCAACGCCCAAGCCGTCGCCGAGTACCTGGAAGGCCACGCCAAGGTCACCAAGGTCAACTACGCCGGCCTCGACTCCTCGCCGTATAAGGCCACCAAGGAAAAGCTCGGCTATGCCTATACCGGCTCCGTGCTCTCCTTCGACATCGACGGCGGCCGCGAAGAAGCCTGGGCGTTTATCGACGCCCTCAAGCTCCACTCCAACCTCGCCAATATCGGCGATACCCGCTCCCTGGCCGTGCATCCGGCAACCACCACGCACTCGCAATCCGATGAACCTGCGCTGGCAGCGGCCGGCATTACTCAATCCACTATCCGCCTGTCCGTGGGCATCGAGTACATCGATGACATCATCGCGGACCTCGAGCTGGGCTTTAACGCGCTGGTATGAAGCTAGTTAGCATCGGCGATTTCCACACCGAAGCCGGCGCCACGCTTGCCGACGCCCACATTGCCTACCACCGCTTCGGCCACCTTCTCGGCGATCCCCATGGCGCCAATAACGTCATCCTGGTCGAACACGCGCTAACCGGGGACTCGAATGTGGCCGAGTGGTGGGCCGACCTAGTAGGCCCCGGCAAGGCGCTGGATACGACGAAGTGGTGCATTATCGCTACCAATGCACTGGGCGGCTGCGCAGGCTCTACCGGCCCGGCTTCTCCGCACCCAGACGATGGCCGTGCTTGGGGTTCGCGTTTTCCCGCGCTTTCCGTGCGCGACCTCGTTGCGGCCGAGCGTGCCGCTTTGCATGAACTTGGCATCACCCACGTGCATGCCGTCATCGGCGGCTCAATGGGTGGCGCGCGCACGCTGGAGTGGACACTGATGCACCCCGATTTCCTCGACGCAGCCTGCGTCATTGCCGTTTCGGCCCGCGCCTCTGCTTGGCAGATTGGCATCCAGTCGGCGCAAATCGCGGCCATCGAGCAAGATTCGTTCTGGCACGGCGGCGATTATTACGCTTCCGCCCAGCGCCCGCGCGAGGGGCTGGCGGCCGCGCGCCGCATTGCGCACCTGACCTACCGCGGCGAACAAGAAATTGACGAGCGCTTCGGCGTTCATGCACAGACCGGCGAGAACCCGCTCGGGCCTTACCGTCGCCGCGATAATCGCTTTGCCGTTAACTCCTACCTGGATTACCAAGGAATCAAGCTGGCCGACCGCTTCGATGCCGGCTCCTATGTCACTCTCACCGAGGCGCTCAACCGCCACGATATCGGCCGTGACCGCGGTGGGCTCAACCGCGCGCTGGGATCATCCAAGGTACCTACAATGGTCGTAGGAGTAGACACGGACATCTTGTACCCGTATCACCAGCAAGAACATATCTCGCGCAATCTGGGAAATCTATTGGCTATGGCCAAGGTGGTCTCCCCGGTAGGCCACGACGCCTTCCTTACCGAGTCACGCCAAATGGATCACATCCTGCGCAACTTCCTCACTCTTTCCCAGCCGGACCCGCGCATTGATGCAGCGGCAGGCGATCCCACCGAGTATTCGATTTAAAAAGATCGCAGCAGCAAGGATCGCCAAAGCCGCGCAGCGCGCACTAGCACTATGCGTTGCGCTGGGGCGGCGAAGGGACGAAGCGGCTCAGCGATCGTCGGGTGGCTTCGCCCAAGGCGGGCGCCACACGATGCCTTCTCCAGGACGGCGCTCGAGCCGGCCGCGACGCGGCGGCGCATTCGGGTCATCGTCGTTCACAGCATTGTGATACTTGCACGCGATGGTGAGGTTTTCGGGATTCGTATCGCCGCCGAGCAGCCACGGGGTGAGATGGTGGACCTGGCATTCATCCGCCGGCGTGTGGCAGTCGGGCCACGGGCACACCGGGTTTTCTGCCATCGCCATTTGGCGTTGCTTCCATGTCGCCAAGCGCCGCGATTGATAAAGGTTTACGGGGCCGGTGACTGGGTGGATGAGGGTGATAAGGCCGACGTCGGAAAGCGCGCGGCGGACAAGATCCGCACCAGATATCTGGGCACCATTGGTCAGCTGCAAGGTGACGTCCTCGCCGTGGATGACCTTCACCATCTCATTCAGGTTAAGCACCACATTGGTGGTGATTGTGGAGGTAGAGGCGCCCTCGGCAAAGACGCGACGGGCATCGGCGACGGTGGAGACGTGGTTATTAATTTCTGCAACTAACTCGGACTCGGCGGTAATTGTCAGTGTCCACAGGTCATCGCGGCGGCGGGTCAGGCGCACGCCTTCGGAGCGCTTGGTGGTGCGCTCCTCGCGCACCATGCGGCGGGCGCACTTTTCAATCTCGCTGGTGGAAAGGCGCAGGGCGCAAAGTGCCTCGCGCAGTGCCCAAGCCGCCCGCTGGGTTTTCATCTTCTGCGCGAAGTGCTCGATAATTTTCAGCGCGTCGAGCGGCAGCGAAGTGCGGCGGGCGGCGCGCTGTTTAGCGCCAAAGGAGGTGCGGCCGAAGTAAGTATCGGCCAGGCGGGCAAACTCGGCGGCCTCGCGATCACTAAAGCCCTTATCGACGAGCTCTTCTACCGACAGCCCAACGCACTCCCCGATGAGCACCATCGGGGAGTTCACGGCAGCCAGGTAGTTCGAAATCATGGCCCCGAGCCTAAACCGGCCGCGCAACCCAGCGCGCGGAGGCGGGCGGTTACCTGTGGATAACCGGCCGAACCACACCCTTTCAGGCCGAAATAGGTGAAGGCTCTACGAAAAACCTGTGGATAACTAGCTACCGAGCGAGTCCACAGAAAAGGCCAGAAAGGCCATCACGGCGCCGACTAAGCCGGTAAAGCAGGCGTCAAAGCGGCGCGAGCGTACGGCCAGCACGCCGACGCGGCTGGAATCACACGTCAGTCGGACCACGGTGAGCCACAGCAAGGCCAGGCCGAGGAGGAACGTGGCCCGGCGCCAGTATTCGAAGACAGCATAGCCGCCGGAGATAACCACGCCGGCCACGAAGATGCCAATTGCTGCCCACTGCGCGGCAGGCGGCAGTGGGGAGGGCGCGAGCTCGGCGTCGTGCGGATTATCTAGATTCACGCCAACTTTTCCGCGCGTTCGACGATATTGCGTACCAGGAAGGCACGGGTCAGCGGGCCGACGCCACCTGGGTTCGGAGAGACGAACCCGGCCTTATCCCAGCAATCTGGGTGAATGTCGCCGGTGAGCTTGCCGTCGACGCGGGAGACTCCGACGTCGAGAAGCGCGGCGCCTTCCTTAATCATGTCCGCGGTGAGCATGTGGGGCTGGCCGGCGGCGGCAATGACGATATCGGCCTCGCGGGTCTCAGCGGCCAAGTCCTTGGTGCCGGTGTGGCACAGCGTGACGGTGGAGTTCTCGCTGCGGCGGGTAAGCATCAGGCCGATGGGGCGGCCTACGGTAACACCACGGCCGATGACCACGGTCTTGGCGCCGTTGAGCTCGACGCCGAAGCGGCGCAGCAGATGCAGGCAGCCGTTCGGGGTGCACGGCAAGGGCGCCTCCTCGTTGAGCACGAGCTTGCCCAGGTTGACTGGGTGCAGGCCATCGGCATCCTTGGCGGGGTCAATGCGCTCGAGGATGGCGTTTTCATCCAGGTGCTTAGGCAGCGGCAACTGGACGATGTAGCCGGTGCAGGCATCATCGGCGTTGAGCTCATCGATGACGGCTTCTAGTTCTTCCTGGGTGATATCGGCCGGCAGGTCCTTGCGGATGGAGTTGATGCCAAGCTTTTCACAGTCACGATGTTTCATCTTCACATAGGATTGGGAGCCCGGATCCTCACCTACGAGGACGGTCGCCAGGCCAGGGGTAATCCCCTTCTCCTTCAGCGCGGACACGCGCTGGGCAAGGTCGGAAAAAATCTCGTCGCGGTACAGTGTGCCATCTAGTTTGGTAGCGCTCATAGCCACCATCCTAGACTGAAGGCATGAGCCAGCTGCACATTGTCTTTGATAACCCAGTCATCCCTACTAATACGGGCAACGCGATTCGCACGGCCGCGGTGACGGGCGCGAGCCTGCACCTGATTGAGCCGCTGGGTTTCAATTTCGACGATAAGCACTTAAAGCGCGCCGGTCTGGATTATCACGATTTGGCCGATGTGCAGATTCACAAGGACTTCCAGGCCTGCATGGATGCGCTGCCGGGCGCGCGCGTCTTCGCTTTTACCACGCATACGGATAAGTGGTTTACGGATATCGAATACCAAGAAGGCGATGTCCTACTCTTTGGCACGGAGCCGACCGGCCTGCCAGAGGAGCACATCAATCATCCGCGCGTAACGGACCGCGTGCGCATTCCGATGGTGCCGGCCAGGCGCTCAATGAACTTGTCGAATTCGGCCTCGACGGCCGTATTTGAGGCGTGGCGCCAATTGGGATTTAACGGGGCGGTTTAAGCTCCGGCAGTTGGCGGGAGCGCAGCTGGGTAAGGAGTGCGGCGGCGTCGGCAAGCGTGAGGTTGCGCGCGTCCATGCGCACGGGCCCCTGGACTAGGTCGAGGCCGACGGTGGCTAGGCCGAGCGCCTGCGAAATCGGTCCGCGGCGATAGGTCAACTCCTGGATATGGGAGGTGTGGATGGCCTTGACGCGGCGATTGAGCCGGCCGTTGCGCACTATGACGTAGCCGCCGGTAAGCGCCACGGTTTGTTGGCGGTAGTCCAGCGGGGAAACCCACTTGGCGCGGGTTGGCGAGGCGTAGGTAGGTGCGGCGTCGGCCGGCAGGAATTGCCGGGCTTGGGCGAGGGTGCCCACCGGCAGGATGCGGGTGGAACCAGAAGCCTTCCCGCTTGCCGACGCCCCATACCCCGCCACCGAAACCCGTACCTCGTACCAGCCCAGCGGCCGCCAGAGGAAGGGCTGGGTGATCTGCACGGCGTGGATGCGGTCGAGGCGAATGCTTTGGCGGCGGCGATCGGCCAGGCCGTAGGTGATATTGAGTACCTCGCCGTCGGTGCGGGCGGTATAACGCCAGGAAGAATCGAGCACGTTCCAGGCGTTGGGCAGCGCGCCGACGAGGATGGGCAGCGCGGCCGAGAGCGGCAGCCGCGTAACCACAACGAGGATAAGGAAGCCGACGAGGAAAAGCGTGGACGTGCGCAACGCGGCCGCAATCAGGGAGCGGGCGATGGGGATCTCGGGCACGAGAGCTGGTTCCTCGGCCGGTTCTTCAGCCGATTCCTCGGCCGGCGCCTCGGTTTGGGAGGTGGGAGCGCCGTGAACGCGGGCGAGGATGTCATCGCGTAGGGCCTCAGCGTCGGACTTTTTGAGGTAGGCGATTTCGATGACAGAAGATTGGCCGCCCGCGGTTTCCACCCGCACGGCCGCGAGACGAAAGAGGCGGGCGATGACGGGTTCCACGACGTCAACGGCCTGGGTGCGGTCATAGCGCGCGGTGCGCAATTGGACAGATAAGAGGCCGCGGCGCAGGGAAAGCTCTTCCGCGCCGAGCTGATAGCCCATGCGGCGCCACCATAGGCCGGAGGCGAGCCACACCACCGCGCAGACCGCGATGAAACCAGCGAGGGCGAGGGCGGTATCACGCAAGGCCTCGCCGCGGTGTTCGCCGGTAATAAAGGCGAAGATATCGCGCAGGGCCTCCATGTTGACGTTGAGGGCGAAAGCTGCGATGAGGGCCAGGATGACCGACCACAGACGCAGCAGCGGGGTGAGGCGGTGGACGCGACGGAAGTTCGGCTGGGGGCTCATAGGCCGCTCATCCGTTCGCGGGCTTGGTGGGCAAGGCGGGTGCGGAGGGCGTCGGCAAGCGGGGCTTCCAAGCCTTTGATGGTGGCATCCGTGCTGGCAGAGGCCGTGTGGAGCTGCAGCTTTTTCAGGCCAAGGGCGCGGTCGATGGGCCCGGAGGTCACGTCGACGAACTGGATGCGGCCGTAGGGCACCACGGTGAAGGAATGCCAGAGCTTGCCGCGAGTGATAAGTAACTCATCGTCGGTCTCGAGCCAGCCCATATTGCGCACTTGAGCGGGAATGAGCCAGAGCAGCCAGAAGAAAAGACCGACGAAGATGCCGGCCGCCCAGTAGAACCACGGGGTCCACCAGAAGCCTGCCGCAGCGGCGGCCGCGGCGAGCAGAAACATCCAGCTCAGGTGGTGGATATAGCGCGAGGTCACAAGGCGCGGCGAGACGGGATTCATTTCTTCGCTCATAGTTATTGACAGTATCAATCGGGCCCACCCCTTGCGCAACTTATCGTTACTCGATATTATCGAATTACGACAACATCGAAAGTCGATAAGTTATCGACAGAAAGGATTGTCACGACCACCCCACAGCCCACCTCCAAGGCCGAGCGCCGCGAAATTAATGCGGCAGCCGGTCTCGCCCTCCTTACGATCATCATCCTCGGCCCGACTTACCTGCGCGACCTTGCCACCGGAAGGTTTTCCACCGCCCTGAGCGCGGCCGTTCCGGAAGGTCTAAGCAAACACAACCTCGACGGTGGACCATTGTGGCTACTTAGCGCGGCGCTCGTCGTCAAGATTGCGGCCATCCTAATTATCGCGTTCTTTGCCTATCACTTGGTCAAGCCGATGCTTCGCGGACAGGTTTTTAATACGAAAAATATCCGCCCCCTAAACGGAATGACCATTGGCATCCTCGTCTGGTTTATCGGACGGTTCGTGCTCGAAGGCCTAGGAAATAACTGGGCTTCCTCACAGCTTGGAATCGACTGGTGGGCCAGCCAGGATGGAACGTCGCTTGGCGAGCTTGCGCTTCCCTACCTCTTCGTCTGCACCTTGCAGCTCTTCTCGGCCGCTATCAAGCGCGGCTGCACGCTGGAAGAGGAGGTCGAAGGCCTTGTCTGAGGCACAAGAACCCCAAGTAATCTGCCACCTCGACCGGATTATGCAAGAGCGCGACATTACCGGCGCGGCGCTCGCTAAAGAAGTGGGCATCACCCCAGTTAACCTCTCCGTTCTAAAGAATAATCGCGCCAAAGCCGTACGCTTTAGCACCCTGGCAGCGCTGTGCACGGCACTGGACTGCCAGCCAGGGGATATCTTCAGCGTCGAGTAGCAACCCTTGCCAGGATGTTGGGTTTATGCAATACTTTGACTTATGTCCCCAAAGAAGAAGCCCTCCGCACCCATTTATAACCGGGTACGTGTACTGCGCGCCGAGCGGGACATGTCGCGCGCGCAGCTGGCCGAGGCCATCGACGTCAACCCCCAAACCGTCGGCGCGCTTGAGCGCGGGGATCACTCCCCCAGCCTGGACCTAGCCTTCCGCGTCTGCGAGGTCTTTGACCTCCCCGTGGAGGCTATTTTTTCCCGCCAGGAATTTTCCCCCATGTCCACTGAAATCTATAGGAAGAATTCCTAATGGCTAGCCCAATCCCCGCCTCCGTTTCCCGCCGCAAGCGCCTTGTCCTGGCCGGCGACATTTTCCTCGGCCTGGCCATCGTGACGGCAGCCCTGCACTTCATCGCGCTCAGCTTGTCTAACTTGCTATGGCCGATTGCCGGCATCGCGGCGACTACCTGCACCACATGGCTGCGCCAGTCCATCCGTCACCTCGACGTGCCTACCACGGAGATGGATGAGTACGAACTGCGCCTGCATACCGACGCCCGCGACCAAGGACTCAAGACCGCAGTGGTTACTTCCACAGTGCTCTTCCTCGTCGCCGTTGCCACCGCATTCGGCCTACGCTTCCTCGGAGCGGAGGAAACCGCAGTGGAGGAGGCGACCTCGGGGGCGAGTATCGCCATCTTCTTTGCCAAGCTCATCTATACCCAACTGCTGTGGATCCCTTTTGCGGTAGCCAAGGAATTGGCCAATAAGCTCAACGCAAACGAGCTGCGCAGCGGAGGAAACTAGCGGAAATCGCGGGAGCCGCGGGAGAGGAATTCGCCAAAGTCCAGCGGCTCGAGCTTATCCGCGACCACGCTGACCGCGCCGGTGGCGTTTTGTACGATGCCGCGAATGATCATTGCACGGGCGGTGCGGGCCACAACCTTATGCCGCGACCACAATCCGGGCGAAACCATCACGTTCATCAGGCCGGTTTCATCCTCCACGCCCAAAAAGGTCAAGCCAGACGCAGTACGCGGGCGCTGGCGGTGGGTAATAATGCCGGCGATGCGCACGCGGGTGCCATCGGGAACATGGGGAAGTTGGGAAGCAGGCAGGACGTCGGCAAGCGAGGCACGCACCAGCTCCATCGGTTGCTGGCTATGGGTCACGCCGGTGGAAGCGACGTCGGTAGCCATAAGCTCGAAGGCGGACATGCCAGGCAGGTGCGGTGCAGCCAGCGCGGAAGTGCCAGGCAGCATTCCCTCGCGCTCGGTGGCGGCAACTCCGGCCTGCCACAACGCTTGACGACGATCCAACCCCAGACACTCCAATGCCCCAGCCGTGGCCAGCGCTTCCACCTGCTCCACGCTGAGATCCGCCCAGCGCGAAAGATCGGACACGCTAGCAAAAGGCGCGGCCGCCTCCACGCGCTCGGCGGCGGACTCCCCCAACCCCTTAATGAGGTTGAGGCCCAGCCGAATCTCGCCCGACCCCGTTGCGCGGGCCTGCGCACCAGAATCATTGATACTCACCGGCAGCACCCGCACGCCGTGGCGCCGGGCATCTTGGATGAGCGACTGCGGGGAATAAAAGCCCATCGGCTGCGCGCGCAGCAGGCCCACGCAGAATTCCGCCGGGTAGTGGTACTTAAACCACGCGGAGAAATACACCAGTGAGGCAAAGGACTGCGAGTGCGATTCGGGGAAACCATAGGCAGCAAAGGCCACGATTTTGGCCCAGAGCTTATCCGCCACCTCGCCCTCGATGCCGTTAGTCTCGCGCAGGCCGTTAAAAAAGCGGCTGCGCAGCGCGGCCATCTTCGCCGGCGAGCGCTTCGACCCCATGGCGCGGCGCAGGTCATCGGCCTCGGCGCCGGAAAAACCTGCCGCGTCTACGGCAATCTGCATCAGCTGTTCTTGGAAAAGGGGGATGCCCAGCGTCTTGCCTAGGGATTTTTCCAAGACGGGGTGGTCATAGGTCACCTCTTCTAGGCCATCGCGGCGGCGCAAGTAAGGGTGCACGGATCCGCCTTGGATGGGGCCGGGCCGAATAAGCGCGACTTCGACCACTAGGTCAAAGAAACGGCGCGGCTTCAAGCGCGGCAGCGTGGCTAGCTGCGCGCGGGATTCCACCTGGAAGACGCCCACCGCATCGGCGCGGCAGAGCATGTCATAGACTTCCGGCTCGGCGAGGTCGAGTTCCCACAGATGCACCTCGCGGCCGGTGGTGGCGCGCACGGCGTCAATCATGTGGTGCAGCGCCTCCAACATGCCAAGGCCGAGCAGGTCGAATTTCACTAGGCCGGCGGCCGCACAATCGTCCTTATCCCATTGCAGCACGGAGCGGTTTTCCATGCGGGCCCATTCCATGGGGACGACGTCCGCAATGGGTCGGTCACACAGCACCATGCCGCCGGAGTGGATTCCTAGGTGGCGGGGCTGGCCGAGGAATTGCTCGGCCAAAGATGAGACCTCAGCAGGCGGTTCGGAGGTACCCTTCGACCACGCATCGGCCGATCCCTGCGGGTAGCCTAGCGCGCGGGCGGCATCGCGGGTAGCCCCCTTGCGGCGATAAGTAATGACATTGGCCACCTGCGCGGCTCGTTCCCGGCCGTGGGTGCGATAGACATACTGGATTACCTCCTCGCGGCGGCCGGACTCGATATCGATATCAATATCGGGCGGGCCATCGCGGTCCGGGGAAAGAAAACGCTCGAAGAGCAGCTGTGCGGAAATAGGCTCGGCGTTGGTAATGCCCAGCGCGAAGCACACGGCGGAGTTAGCGGCCGAACCTCGCCCCTGGCACAAAATATTCTCACGCCGGCAAAAATCCACCAGGTCGCACACGATTAGGAAGTAGCCTGGAAAGCCTAGCTGCTTGATGACGCCCAGCTCATGCCTAATCTGCTTCTTCGCCGCTTGCTTAATCTCGGCCGGCCGCGAGGCATAACGCTCCTTGGCACGGCGCCAGGCCTCATGCTCCAGCCAGCTCATCTCGGTATACCCCTCCGGAACGGGAGAGTGCGGCAGGTTCGGGGCAAGCGCATCCCAGGTAAAGGAACACTCGCGAGCCAGACGCACAGTTTCCGCAATAAGCTCCGGCCGGTCAGGCAAAAGCTGGGCCATCTGCTCGCCGGATCGCAGCCAGCCGGCGCCCATGGGGTGGGTGTGCGGCGCAGCGGCCGCAAGAGACTCCCGGCGAGCCAAGGCGCGCTTGGCGGCGGCGAGCCGAGCTTGGTCACGGGTCGCCGCCGCAGGCCGTGCGGTTGCGATGGCCCGCAAGTTATTGTATTTATCGAGGAAACGGTGCCGATCCGCGTCTTCAGGGGACATGCTGCACGAATATTCGAGAACTATGCTGTCTATTTTTATTCTTTCGAGCAGGTTATCGATTTCTGCCAACGCTTCCGACCCCACCAGGAAGAAGCACTCCCCTTCCAGCTCGCGCGCCACCTCATCTAGTGGCGGATAATCCACCCGATCCTTCTCCCCAGCCTCCATCCGGGCGCGCGCAATAAGGCGCGACAACCGGCGATAGCCTTCCGGGGTGCGCGCCAGCACGGTCACCGGCGCTTCCGCGAGCGATAGTTCCGCGCCATATACGGCCGGGAGATTCGCTTTAGCAGCAGCTTCAGCGAATTTCATCAGCCCATAAAAGCCATCGCGGTCCACAATGGCCAGCCCCTCGAGCCCCAGCTCCATAGCCCGGCCAACCAGCTCTTCCGGCTCAGCAGCACCGTCAAGAAAACTATACGAACTTACCGCGTGCAACTCCGCGAAAGGGACGGCGGAATGGCCGCGCTGAGCAGAATCGGCTGGCCCATGAAGGTGATTAACCGGCACGGGTGCGGCAGATTCGCGACCGGAGAGGATGCGCTCCACCCGCGACCACGACAGTGCTTTTCCGCCATTAAATTCCACTCCACACAGCGTAATATCGAATTATTGTTCTATACAAGCCTGTAAGACGTGATGCCGACAATAGACAAAGCGGTTCGCCGATTGCTAAGTTGCTAAACAGACAAATTATTTCAACTCCTACAAGAAGGGGAATCCCCATGCAGATCCGTCGCGTAGTGGCTGCTACTGCCGCTGTAACCATCGCTGCCACCAGCTTGGTGGCCTGCTCCTCCGATGATTCCAAGTCCATCAAGGTGGGCACCACCGACGACGCCAAGAAGGCGTGGGTAGCGTTCGAGCAGGAAGCGAAGAACGCTGGCTATGACATTGAAATCCAGCCTTTCGCGGATTACAACACCCCAAACCAGGCTCTGGACCAGGGCGAGCTGGATACCAATAACTTCCAGCACCTGAAGTTCCTAGCGGAGTACAACCACGGCAATGACACCAACCTGGTGCCTATCGTGGCCACCGAAATCGTGCCGCTGGCACTGTTTTGGAAGGACCACAACTCTCTCGACGGCATCGAGGGCGAAGAGGTCGCCATCCCGAATGACTCCACCAACCAGGCCCGCGCCATCAACGTACTGGTCCAGGCCGGCCTTATTACTTTGAAGGATAAGGACAACTTGGAGCCCACCCCGCTGGATATTGATGAAAAGAAGTCCAAGGTCAAGGTCACCCCGGTAGACGCCGCGCAGACCACGTCCGCGCACGGCGAGGGCACCCCGGCGATTATCAATAACTCCTTCCTGGAGCGTGCCGGCATCGATCCGAAGACTGCCATCTTCCAAGACGATCCGAATTCTGAAGAAGCAGAACCGTACATCAATGTCTTCGCCGTTCGCGAGGAGGACGCCGATAACGAAGACATCAAGAAGCTTGCCGAGCTATGGCACTCCGACGCCGTCCAGGAGGGCGTCGATGAAGACTCCGCCGGCACCTCCGTCGAGGTGGAGCGCAGCCAGGAGGATCTGCAGAAGATCCTAGATAAGCTCGAAGCAGATCTGGACTAATCACCCTTGCTTTTACCCCGCCGGAACCCCCCGGCGGGGTTTGGCACTTTCCTAACTAAGGACGCAAACACGTGGCAGATTCCACTCAACGCGGCACCCGCATCGAGTTCCGCGAGATCACCAAGATCTTTAAGCAGAAAAAGGCGCGAGTTAAGGCACTCGACCATGTCTCCATGACCATTGAGCCCGGCGAAATTGTCGGCATCATTGGCTACTCCGGCGCCGGCAAGTCCACCCTTGTACGCATGATCAACGGCTTGGACACCCCGTCCGCGGGAGAGCTGCTGCTTGATGACACCAATATCGTTGGCATGTCCGAGAAGAAGCTGCGCGGCATTCGCCGCAATATCGGCATGATTTTCCAACAGTTCAACCTGATGAACTCGCGCACCGCGGCCGGCAATATTGAATACCCGCTGCAGCTGCAGGGCGTCGGCAAGCAGGAGCGCGCCCAGCGCGTGCAAGAGCTGCTGGAGTTCGTCGGCCTAGGAGACAAGGGCAAGAGCTACCCAGAGCAGCTTTCCGGCGGCCAGAAGCAGCGCGTCGGCATTGCCCGTGCGCTGGCCACCAACCCCTCGCTGCTGCTTGCCGACGAAGCCACTTCCGCCCTCGACCCCACCACCACGCAGGAAGTCCTCGACCTACTGCGTCAGGTAAACAAGGAATTTGGCATCACCATCGTGGTTATTACCCACGAGATGGAAGTCGTACGCTCCATCGCCGATAAGGTCGCCGTGATGGAAAACGGCCGCGTCGTGGAACAAGGCAGCGTCTACGAGGTCTTTTCCAACCCACAGACCTCCGTGGCCGCCAAGTTCGTAGCCACCTCGCTGCGCAACGAGCCCGACGTCGTTGAAACCGACGACCTGCTCGCGCACGAAGGCCGCCTATTTACCATCAACCTCACCGAGGAATCCGGCTTTTTCACCGCCGCCGCCCGCCTTAAGGAAGCCGGCGTATCCATCGCCGTCGTCCACGGCGGCATCACCACGCTGCAGCAGCATTCCTTTGGCAAGCTGACCGTACGGCTCAGCGGCGACAATAACGCCATCGAAGAGTTCTACCGCACGCTTTCTACCACCACCCAGATTGAGGAGATTACACGATGACCGTCACCACCCTCGCCCAAGCCAACTGGGACCGCCTCGGCCCTTCACTGGCCGATGCCATCGTCGATACCCTCATCATGGTCTCGACTACCCTCATCGTTTCCGGCATCCTCGGCCTTGGCCTAGGCATGCTGCTCTATACCACCCGCACGGGCGGCATCCTGCAAAACCGGTTCGTCTATTTCATTGTCAACCTGCTGGTTAACTTCGTCCGCCCCATCCCGTTCATCATCTTGCTGGCTTTTGCCCAGCCACTGACCGTCATAGTGATGGGCGGGTCCATCGGCCGCGGACCGGCCACCTTCGTCATGGTGATCGCCGCGACCTTCTCCGTGGCCCGCGTGGTGGAACAAAACCTCGTGTCCATCGACCCCGGCGTTATCGAGGCCGCCCGCTCCATGGGTGCCTCGCCGTGGAAGATCATTACCTCCGTTATCGTCCCGGAGGCCCTCGGCCCACTGATTTTGGGCTACACCTTCCTGTTTATCGCCATCGTGGACATGTCCGCTATGGCCGGCTACGTCGGCGGCGGCGGCTTGGGTGACTTTGCCATCGTCTACGGCTACCGCGCCTTCGAATGGGAAGTCACCGTCGTGGCCACGCTCATCATCATCGTGCTGGTGCAGGCCGCCCAGTTCTTCGGCAACTGGCTCTCCTCCAAGGTCATGCGCCGCTAGCCCCCGCTTGCCGACGGCGCCCTACCCCGCGACCGGCTCCACGCCGGTCGCTACGATGGCTTGGCCCGTCTTCGGGGCGTCACCACACGAAGAAACCACACCTTCTACCTCGCGCTCCTCGAGCGTCACGCGCCAGCGCCGGCCGTCAATGTGGCTGACCTCGCCGCTATCAGTGGCGGTGAGCTGGCCGTAGGAGAGCTCCTCGCCGGCGTCGATAAGCGCTCGGGCCACCGCCAACTCCGCCACCTGGCCGCGCGGGCCGAAAATACCGCGCCCGCGATTTACCGGGTAAAAATACTTTCCCCGCGCCGCCGCCGCAATCATCTGCGCGGCGGCTTCTTTATTCATTCGTCCAAAGGAATAGCCCCACGGCATGAGCATGACCGATGGCGCGAACCGGTGTCCCTTCGTGTGCGAGGTCTCCCAGACCATATCCGGGTAATCCTCCACCAGCTCCGCGGCCAACGGCCGCCCCTTGACCGCACAGCAGGTATCGCGCTTCGCGTGCGTACACACCAAAACCAGCGGTGTTTCCACTGCGCCGCCTCCATTGCGTCCAGGTTCTGTCAGATCCAGATCGAGGATTTTCTCTGGCCCTGTCAGTAGCACGAGTTCCATCACTCCCTGCTCGGCCCACACCAGGTAGCAGCGGTGCATCTTGCCTACCTGGCGGCCGTCGCGGCCCGGTCGGCGGATAAGCTGCAGCCCCGCCACGCCCTTCAGCTTGGCTTTGAGCTGCGCCGTGAGCTCCGGCCCAAAGGTATCGCCATCGAGCACGTCTCGCGACCATCCGCCCGGCCACTCAAAAAGCACATAGACGGATTCCTTCTTCGCCGTGCCTGGCAGCGGCTCTACCTGGATATCTGAACAGAACTCGGTCATATACCTAAGCCTAACCTTTCTGCATTTCAGCTCACACCCTTGGCCACAATTCGGCCACGAAATACCCCCTCGGCTATACAGTTCACGGCCGAAACTATAACCTAGGGGGCATGCTAAAAGTCCGTCTCGCCGCAACACTCCTCGTCGCCGCTTTTCTCAGCGGCTGCGTCGCCCAAGAGACGGACCGCACCACCATAGCTGCATCTGCGGATAACTCCCGGCTCAATCCACTAGGCCAGGCCAATATGGAAATGAAAACCCTCCGGCCGCAGGCCCCCTCCGAGCTCACGGTGACTAACGTGCGCATCGGCCAGCACGAGGGTTTTGAACGCGTTGTCTTTGAACTCGACGGCAGCGGCTCTCCCGGCTGGTTCGTAGACTATGCCGACACGCCCACGCAGCAGGGTTCTGGCAAGACTATTGACCACTCCGGCGAGACCGCACTCAATGTCAATATCGACGGCGTGGTCTACCCCTTCGAGGCGGGGAAGGACGATCCCCACATCGGCGTGGTGGATGCCCCCGTAGAGGGAGTCGTCACCCAGGTGGTCAATGGCGGTACCTACGAGGGCCGCTGCCAATTCGTCATCGGCATGACCTCGCGCAAGCCCTATTCCGTGCAGGTGCTCGATAACCCCACCCGCCTCGTAGTCGATATTCGCGATTAATAGGTCGCCTCCACCCGCCAGCGCCCGCCGGACCATACCAAAAGCCAGGCCCGCTGGTGCTCTTCGTGGTCGGCTTGGCCCACCACCTGCAGGCGCGCTACGTGCTGCGGGTTACTAGTCCACCACTGCGTATCCACCGGCCAGGGACCGGCCCAGCCCAGCACGCGGAAGCGATGAGCGCCCCAGCTCAATGCCACCGGCGCCCCCGAAAGGAGAGCCTCGGCGGTGACGAATACTTCGCGACGAGCGGCGTCGATAAGCCGGATGCGCGCGGCCGGATGATTAGGCCCACCGCCCAGCCGCGCAGGCAGGGGTGCCGGAATACGGCCAGGCCACTCGCCTTGTGGCGGTGCGTCGCGCTGCTCGCCATAGGGCACGTACTCGATGCGCTCGGCCACCCCACGGCCGCCCACCGCCCGCGGCTGCAGCACGCGGTCAACCCCCAGCTGCGATTGCACGCGAGCGATCACACGTTTGACCTGCTCCTGAGATCCCTCTCCGCCCCAGAGCCCGGTGGCGGACGGGGTGGCCACCTCCACCGGCTCCAGTGCGAGGCGGCGGATAGCCGCGCCCCCACCAGTGGCACGCGAGAGCCAGCCATCGAGCTGCCAGCGCACGCGGTCCGCGGTGGCCTGCTCCGTCAGCGCTTCCTGTGTGCGCCACACCCGCGCCAACTCCTCGCCGGTGCCAAACTCCGCCACCACGCGCAGCCGCAGGCAGACCTTGCCGGCCTCTTCCAAGCGGGCATGCAGCCGGGACGCTAGCTGACGGGCCGCGAAGGCCGCCGCGTCCACGCGCTCGATGCGCTCTTCCATTTCCACGGCCAGGTCTGGGCGTGCCAGTTCTGGGGCCACCCGCCTATCCGCACGAGCCTGGGCCAGTTCGTGCGCGCGACGCCCGGACTCACCGAAACGGGTAGCTACCTGCTTAAACGGCAGTGCAGCTAAGTCGCCCAGGCGGCGCACGCCCAACTTATCGAGCTGCGCAACAAACCCCGCATCAAAGCCCAAGGCCTCATCGGCGGCGAGCACTCCTATGGGCTGGGTGGCCAAAAACTCTCGCGAGCCGCCCTCTGGCACCACCGCGCCCATGCCACGGTGCCGGGCCGCGATAACGGCCGTAGCAATCTCATCGGCGACGCCGAGGGTGGAATCGAAGCCGGCGTACGAAGAGGCGTCGACAAGCATCTCTAATGCTTTCTCCCCGTGGTAGCGCAGCGCTGCGCCCGCATCCACAATGGCCAAACCAGGGCGCAGCACCTCCACCGAGGAAGCCACCGCATCCAAACCGGCCGCAACCTCCGCAAACGCCGCACCATCCCGGTCCGGGTTAGCCTCCACCACCGTCACCTCGGGGCACAGCGCTTGGGCCTGACGCAGGCGCATCCCCCGCCGCACGTCCGCCCGGCGCGCCGCCCTATCGCATACCGCCACCGTGTGATTGCGCGCAATGACCATAGGACCCTGCCCGCCGACGGCCTGGATGGGCCAATCCGGAAACCACACGGCCGCTACCCTCATACGGCCTCCAACCGGCGCCGCTGGCCCACCGTGAGCACCCCATGCACGCTAGCCTGCTTCGAGGTCACCTCAACGTCCATGTCCACGCCGCGAATGCGCCCACTGCCCTTGCCGACGCCCCGATAGGCACTCACCTGCGCCCCTATCTCCACCGCCGTGCCGGGCAAGCGCGTGCCCACCGTCAGCACCGCCGCGCGCCCGCCGCGCACCTTCGCCAGCACCGGCCGGGCCTTGGTTGGGCTCACCTCACCGGGCGGCCCATGATGGATGACTAGGTCCAGTCCTTCCGCCAATACCCCTGTCACCATCCAGGAATCCACGCCCGGATCTGGGACGGTTACCACACGTTCGATAACACCTTCCTCGGCCACTTGTGCGAGTAGAAGATCTGGCCACCCCACTACACCCACATGCCCACCGCGGGCCGTGAGGTGACAGATAAGCTCCACCACAAGCGCTGGACAGTTAGTACAGTGCACCACGTGCCGGCGCGCCAAGCCGCCCGCAGGAAGCAGACGTGCCAGGCCAGGAAGCGTATCTACCAGCTCCTCTTCCGGGCCACGCTCCATAGCGCGCATGCGAGTACGCAGCATCGCCACACGGTCCGACCCACTTAGTCCGGCCACCGCTTTTTCTAGGCGAACGCTCGTTTGATTCACCCGAATAGTATGAACCCTCACCCGGACACATGCAAGTGTATGTTCGAATGGTAGCCTTAGCGGCATGAACTTCAACGCTGCCTACGGTGCCATGCGCGAGCACACCACCCCCATTCCCACTCCGCCATGGGTGCGTTTGGGTTCGTCCATCCTCATCGGTGCGGCCGTGGCGCTTTTGGCCAGCCGCGCACATATTTTTGCTGCACTAATCGGGGCGCTCGTGTGCCTCGTGGCGGCTTTCGTTCTCGTCTTTGCCCACCCCTACCGCCACGCGATGCGCGATTATGCCACCAAGCGCAATGTCACTCTGGTTCCTAGCATCGCACAGCTCGTGCCGCTGATGATTCTGTGGCTTATGGTGATGCTCGCCCCCATCGTGGCCCTACCCGCGTGGGGCGCCGGCCTGGTATGGCTGGTGGTTTTTGGCCTGAGCTTTCTCGTCTTCCCCCACGTGGATGGCACGCGACGGCTCGCGTTTGCCTAATCTATACGACACTTTTCGGGGTTATCCACAGCTTTTCCGCCCCGCCTCGGGTATGTAGGCCGGGTTATCCACACAACTGGCCGCAGCGGTTGCGCCGGCCGTGCGCCGGTGTAGGTGCGCGTCGTAGCGTTGCAGGCATGAACGCACTCGAGACCTACCTCACTGCCTTAGGCCCCGGCATGGACATCATCGCCGGGTGCCAGGGCATGTCCGGGTCCGAGCTTATGGACCACGGCGCGCCCGATGCCATCGCGGCCGATCTGCTTCTTTTGTGTGAGAGCTACTTTGGCCGCACCAAATTTACCCGGCTACAGCGCCGTGCTATTGCCGACGCCCGTCGCAACACCCATTCTATCGCCACACTCACCGCCCTAGAGCGCATTGTTAACCGCGCCCCGAGCAAGAAACAGGCCTGGGAGCTACGCGCGGAGTGCTGCGCAATGACCGGCGCGATGAGCCATATTCTCAAGCACGCCCGCCGGCGCCTGGGCGAGATGAAAGACAACACCGTTACTCCAGGTGTGCGCACTTACCGACGCCCCAATGACTACTGGACGCTTGCCATCACCGGAACCTCTAGTTTCATCGCGGATCTCAACGCCGCGCTGGCCGCGACCGGGAAGCAATCGCTCGAGGCGGTAGAAAAAATTTTCTTTGACCAGGCAGCGGCCGCGCGGGCAGAGGTGATAACCAATGCCATCGTGCCATTAGACAAATTCATTCGCATCCGCGACGGCCACGGCGACGATATCGAGCTCGACCTGACCAATGGCGCCACCATTACCGGCACCGAATATCTGCGGCGCGTACTCAACGACGTCGGCTTTTCTGGCGATAGAGAAACCGGCTACGTCACGCTCGTGCACCCCGAAGAAGGGCCGGTCAACCTCTACCGCACGGCGCGCGTGGCCAATGACAAACAGCGCATCATGGCCGCTGCAGAAAACCCACGCTGCGCCTGGCCGGGCTGCAACCAACCGGCCGATCTCTCCCAGGTCCACCACCTCAAGGCGTGGAGTAACGGTGGGGAGACGAATATGAAAAACCTGGTCATGTGCTGCGCCTACCATAACGGCGTCAACGATGATGACCCCAACGCTCCGCCCCGGCGCGGCCGCCTCGAGCGGGTGGGCGGGCGCATTGTGTGGCGTCCACCGTTTACCCCGCGCGAGTAAACACGCTCCTCAAACGCGCGAAAAGGCGCTCAGAGATAGCCTGAGCGCCTTCTACGCATGCCGTTTTACTCCCACTCGATGGTTCCCGGTGGCTTGGAAGTGCAGTCCAAGACCACGCGGTTGACGTCCTTCACCTCATTGGTGATGCGGGTAGAAATTTTCTCCAGTACCTCGTATGGCAAGCGGGTCCAGTCCGCAGTCATGGCGTCCTCCGAGGACACTGGGCGTAGCACGATCGGGTGGCCATAGGTGCGGCCATCACCTTGCACACCAACGGAACGGACGTCGGCCAGCAGCACGACCGGGCACTGCCAAATCTGGTCATCCAAGCCGGCATTGGTCAGCTCGGTGCGGGCAATGAGGTCCGCCTCACGCAGCGTCTCCAAGCGTTCCTCGGTTACCTCACCGATAATGCGGATACCCAAACCTGGGCCTGGGAATGGCTGGCGGTTAACGATTTCTTCCGGCAATCCCAGCTCGCGGCCGACGGCGCGTACCTCGTCTTTAAACAGCAGACGCAGCGGCTCAACCAGCTCGAACTCCACGTCATCTGGCAAACCGCCAACATTGTGGTGAGACTTAATATTCGCCGTGCCGTCGCCGCCGCCAGACTCGACCACGTCCGGGTACAGCGTGCCTTGGACGAGGTAGTCGACGGTGGAGCCTGCAGGGGCGTCGTCAAGCACGCCCGCAACCGCACGCTCAAAGGCACGGATAAACTCCGCGCCGATGGCCTTGCGCTTTGCTTCTGGGTCGTCAACGCCGGCCAACTTCTCCAAGAAGGCACTGCGCTCATCCGCAGTCACCAGCTTCGCGCCGGTGGAGGCGACAAAGTCCTTTTCCACCTGCTCACGCTCGCCGGCACGGAGCAAGCCGTGGTCGACGAAGACACAGGTGAGGCGATCACCGATGGCACGCTGCACCAGTGCCGCCGCTACAGCAGAGTCCACACCGCCGGAGAGGCCACAGATGGCGCGGCCGTCCTCGCCCACCTGAGCGCGAACGTCCGCGATGAGCTGCTCGGCGATATTATCGGCCGTCCAGTTCTGCTCTAGGCCGGCAATCTCGGTCAGGAAGCGGGTAAGTACCTCTTGGCCGTGCGGCGAGTGCTGCACCTCAGGGTGGTACTGCACACCGGCCATCTTCTTTTCCAGGCACTCCATCGCTGCAACCGGGGCACCGGCCGAAGTGGCCGTAACTTCAAAGCCTTCGGGAGCAGCAGATACGGCATCGCCGTGAGACATCCATACCTTATGGGTAGTCTCCAGGCCAGCGTGCAGTACGCCGCCCTTAACGTTCATATCGGTGCGGCCGTACTCACGCTCGCCAGTCGACGACACAGTGCCACCAAGAGCGTGGTTCATGGCCTGGAAGCCATAGCAGATGCCGAAGACAGGAATGCCGAGCTCAAGCAGCTCCGGCTTCAGGGCCGGGGCACCGTCAGCATAGACGGAGGACGGGCCACCCGACAGGATAAGCGCGGCGGGATCTTTAGCTTTGATTTCCTCCACAGACGCGGAGTGAGGGACAACCTCGGAGTAAATCTTGGCCTCGCGCACGCGACGGGCAATAAGCTGCGCGTACTGAGCGCCAAAGTCCACAACGAGGACGGGGCGCGGGGTAGTGTTTGGCTTAGTCACGCCCCATAGTCTAACCCACTAAACTGATAGCTTATGAAGCGCTTGGCTATTGTGCTCACCACCGGGCTATTGTTATGCGGTTGTGACGCTACCCCAACTACGGCCGAGGTGACGTCTGCGCTGGATGAACAAGGTCCACAACGGGTAACACTCCCAGCCGCAGAAGTCTTTGGAAGCAAGTGGGACGAGTGGGCTCCCTTATGCGGCACTCAGCAGGCAGAGCGCATGGGATACCCAGAAGTAGCGCATAATTCGGTAGTGCTGCGCGCGAAAGAGGAAAAGAAGGTTGTAGAACTCAATCCTGCGGGAGCACGCGTGTGCCCTGTCCACGATGCAGGACAATGGCGGCCGATGTCGCGCGAGACCACATGGAGGAGGGAAGGCGGTTGGCAGTTGGTTTCCTGACCACCCTCCTTCTCCGCCACGCTCTACCTCTCCAGAGGAAAAGAAAGCTTGAAGACAAAACGCGGCTGCGCCAAGAAAGCACAGCCGCGTTCGAGATTGCCGATTAGTGGCGGACGGCGAGCTCAACCTTCTGGAAGGACTTCAGGTCGGTGTAGCCGCACTTTGCCATGGAGCGGCGTAGCGCGCCGACCAAGTTGGTGCGGCCGAAGGGCTCGCTGGAGGGACCGTGCAACACCGTTTCAAGCGAAGGAGAGGCAGACTCTTCTGCAGCTTCGGCCGGGGTACCGGCGGTGAGGAAATCAACATCCAAGTCGGCATCAGCTCCGGAGAACTGAACGAAGCCGCGGGGGAAACGCGGGTGACCGGCCGTGGCGGGCCAGTACCAGCCTTTACCTCCGGCCTCGCGGGCCTGAGCAAGCAGTGGGCCGAGAGCGACACTGTCGGCGCCACAAGCAAAAGCCTTGGCAATATTGCCGGAGTTTTCAAACTCGGTATCGGCGATGATGTGCACGTAGCGGCCGCCAGTCTCGTCGAGGTAATCGCGGCGGGCTGCGGCGGCGTCGGCAATCGCAGTGGCCATGGCCGAGTCGATACCAACGGTCTCGGCGTTGGTCGTCACACCAGCGCCTACGATAACGCCGGCCGCGCCAGTGCGCATCAGGTGCAGCGCGGTGGTGTAGTCGGTAACTCCGCCCGCGATGACCGGCACATCCAGCGATCCGATGAACTCCTTGAGGTTCAGCGGCTCGCCCCCGGTAGCCACGTGTTCGGCCGAGACCAGGGTGCCCTGAATAAACAGCAACTCAGCGCCGGCCGCGATGACCTTCGGGGCCATCTCACGAGCATTTTGCGGAGAAACGCGCACAGCAACGGTGACACCGGAGTCACGGACTTGGGAGATGCGTTCGGTAAGGAGGGCGTCGTCAAGCGGGGCAGCGTGTAGCTCCTGAATGATGGAGTTATCGCCCGGCTGCGAGTAAATGCGAGCTAGAGCGCCCTCGAGGTCCTCGTGGCGGCCCCACAAACCCTCAGCATTAATGACGCCCAGGCCACCTTGCTTGCCCATCTCGATGATGAACTCGGGCGTGGCGAGCGCATCGGTGGGGTGGGACACGAAAGGGATGTCGAAGGTATAGGCATCGATGTGCCAGGTGGTATCCACGTCCTTGGAGGAGCGGGTACGGCGTTGCGGCACGATGGATAGTTGCTCTAGATCAAAGGTGCGGCGGGCCTCGCGGCCGATGCCAATTTCGGCGTATTCACGCATGATATTCCTAGCGGTAGTTTGGTGCTTCTGCGATTTGCTGCAGGTGGTGCGGGTGAGATTCCTTCAGGCCCGCGGCGGTGATTTGAACGAAGCGCTTGGTCTTTAGCTCAGCCAGGGTGGCGGAGCCGGTATAGCCCATTGATGCGCGCAAACCGCCGACGATCTGGTGCACAATGGCATCGATATCGCCGCGGAAAGGCACTCGACCCTCGACGCCTTCCGGAACCAGCTTGTCTTCGCTGCGGACATCGGCCTGGAAGTAGCGATCCTTGGAATAGGAGCGCTTTTCGCCGGAAAGTCCACGGCCCTGCATGGCGCCCATGGAGCCCATGCCGCGGTAGCGCTTGTACTGTTTGCCCTGGTAGACCACGATGTCACCGGGTGCCTCGGTGGTGCCGGCAAACATGGAACCCAGCATGACGGTATCGGCGCCGGCCGCTAGGGCCTTGGCGACGTCGCCGGAGTACTGCATGCCGCCATCGCCGATCACCGGTACACCGGCCGGGCCAGCTACCGCGGCGGCTTCCATCAGGGCCGTAATCTGCGGCGCTCCCACGCCAGCGACGACGCGGGTGGTGCAAATGGAGCCCGGGCCAATGCCGACCTTGATGGCATCCGCGCCGGCATCAATCATTGCCTGGGCGGCCTCACGGGTGGCAAGGTTACCGCCGATGACATCGACCTTGGAGCCAAAGTCCTTTTGGACGCGGGAAACCATTTCCAACACGCGGTTGTTGTGGGCATGGGCGGAATCGACGACGAGGGCGTCCACGCCGGCGTCGACAAGCGCGGCGGCGCGCTGGTAGGACTCCTCGCCGGTACCGATGCCGGCCGCAACCAACAGGCGGCCGGCCGAGTCCTTCGACGCGTTAGGGTACTGCTCGGACTTTACAAAGTCCTTGACGGTAATCAGGCCGGTGAGCTTATTATCCGCATCGACGATGGGCAGCTTTTCCACCTTATTGGCCGACAACAGCTCGAGGGCTTCCTCCTTGGATACGCCCTCGCGCGCTACGACGAGCGGCATGGCCGTCATAACCTCGCTGACCTTGCGATCAAAGTCAGGCTCGAAGCGCATATCGCGGTTGGTGCAAATACCGACTAAAGTGCCGTCCTCATCTACCACCGGCAGGCCGGAGATACGGAAGCGGGCGCACAGCGCGTCTACCTCCCCAATGGTCATATCCGGGCGGGCAGTGATGGGGTCGGTGACCATGCCGGACTCGGAGCGCTTGACTATTTCTACCTGCTCGGCCTGGTCCTCGGTAGACAGGTTGCGGTGCAGCACGCCGATGCCGCCCTGGCGCGCCATGGCAATGGCCATGCGGGCCTCAGTCACGGTATCCATGGCGGCCGAGGCAAGCGGGACGCCGAGGCGAATATTGCGGGTAAACTGCGCGCCGGTATCGACCTCGGAGGGCACGATATTGGATTCGGCGGGCAACAGAAGCACATCGTCAAAGGTCAGGCCGCGCAGGGCTACCTTGTTCGGGTCATCTCCACCAGTATGAATACGGTTCTCGCTCATCGAGGTCTCTCCTTAACAGGTTTAGCGGCTACCACAACTGTAGTGCTTTGCCGGCCGACGACACCATTTGGGCAGGGGTAAATTGCCTCGGGAGGGTAAGTTCAATAGGCTCGCAGGCGTGAACTTCTTCGCCAATATGCCCCGCGATCCTTTCGCCGATGACCCGAATGACCCCGCCTCCTTCCTGGAGGAGGACGAGCAGGTCATGCCGCTTACCGACGACGACCGAATCGCCATCATCCACGACCTCGCGCTGGTGCAGAAATTCGCGTCCATCCTCGGCCCGCGCGGCATCGATGGCATCTTCTTCCTGTGCGAGGATTGCCAGGAAAACCACTTCTACGAGTGGGATATCATGGCCGCAAATATGCGCGCCACGCTCGAAGGGGAGCTAGCGCCAGTACATGAGCCGGGCGCCGAGCCGGATCCCTCCCGCTATGTTCCCTGGGACTATGCCTTGGGATACTTGGATGGCCTAGAGGGCCGCTAGCTTCTACAGCTGCTGGCCCATATCGATGGTGGTTGTCGGCTCATCCTCAACGTTCGGGTTGGGCTGTGGGTTCTGCTGCGCCGGCTCCGTGACTACCACGGTTTCGGTGGCGTACTGAGTTTCGGTCACGGTAACCTGTTCCGGCTGCTGTTCCGGTTGGGAAGCTTCTTCCGCCACGGTTTCGGTGGCGGTCTCCGTCACGGTGTGCGGGGCGGGCTTCGGGTGCGCAGAGCGCTTGTGTTCCGCCTCACTGTTGGCGGCGATGGCCTTTTCTTCCTTGCCTTCGGCCGCGTCCAGCTTGGCTCGGGCATCCCTCATCAGTTCCCGAGCACCTTCAATATCGCCTTCGGCCGCGCGAGATTCCATCTCTTCCAGCGTTCCGGCCAGCTCTACATTGCGGGTCTTATCCCCTTTATCAAAAGTTCCGGCATGCAGCATTGCGCCACCGGCTCCAGCAATGACTAGGGTTGCAGCGGCCGCGCCAATGAGACCATGCACGAAAGGCCCGCCGCGGCGACGCTTGCGCACCTTACCAAGATCAATAACCTGAGGCTCCGCCTCAGCGCCTTCTACCAGCGGGGCCGGAGGCATGTGCTTGTCGACGTCCCCCTTTAACTCCAGCAGCAACCCCGCCAGGTCATCCTGACGGTCGGAAGGGTCGTTGCCTTTCGAAAGCTCAGTGAGGAATGCATCATCATCGACCAAGGGCTGGAGCTGGTCCGCTAGGTCGTCGTTATCGCCGTGGTGCTTAGAAGCCATGATGGTGTCTCTCCCCCTTCCTTTCTGTTATGAAATACCTGCTGTGAGATTGGGCCACAAGCCCCTTAGTGTGCAGTTTCCTGCGCGACTTGGAGGGTCTTTCGCAATTGAGCTAGTGCTCGGTGTTGTGCCACACGGACCGCGCCTGGAGTGGAACCCACAATTTCCGCAGTCTCTTCTGCTGACAAACCGTTGAACACGCGCAGAATAACGATGTTTTTCGCCTTATCACTTAATGTATCGAGCAAGGCGCGCATTCTGTTACTACCGTCGGCCTCTAGCGCCCACTCTTCAGGAGTGGCTTCACGCGCGGAGTCTTCCGGAATTTCTTCGGTAGGCGTGGACTTATCGCGGCCCATCGCGCGGTGAGCATCGGTGACCTTATTAAATGCGATGCCGTAAACATAGGCCATAAAAGGGCGGCCCTTGTCCTCATAGGAACCAATCGAGGTAGCCACTGCTAGGCAAATCTCTTGGGCTACATCTTCCGCGGTGGGTTGGCGGCCGCCGCCAATACGGGCGCGGCAGTAGCGCAGCACCTGCGGGTGAATGATCTGCAGGACTTTTTGCAGCGCTCGACGGCTGCCGTCGACGGCATGCGGAACGAGATCCGCTAGCTCCTGTTCCCTATCACTCACGTATGCACCCTCTGAGATGTTTTCGACCGGTAACTAACCATATTGGCACACGGGAAGTTTATGCAAAGGCAACGCGCAGCCCCATTAGCTATGCAAGCTGAGCGGCAGAAAATTCACAAACCGTTAACCTTCGGCGTTTGCGCTGGTAAACCGTGGTGTCGGTGGAGGAATCGCGAGGACAATACTTAAAAGTCAAAAATCGGTAACCCACCGTTTACCCACGCGCGAAACACTACGTGAGGTTGCTTTTCGCGACACTGCGGAAGCCACACAAGAATTCTCGCCCTTACAAAGGAGCTTAGTAACGTGTCTCAGCCTCATTTGCTTCCCGGTCCCACCGCTGACCTGTGGGATTGGCAGCTACAAGGCGCCTGCCGCGGAGAAAACTCGGACGTATTTTATCACCCGGATGGCGAGCGCGGCCGCGCCCGCGCCCAGCGCGAGAATCGCGCCAAAGCCATCTGCAATTCTTGCCCGGTCATTGATTTGTGCCGCGAGCATGCCTTGCAATCCGCCGAACCCTACGGTGTCTGGGGCGGAATGAGCGAATCCGAACGCGTGGTAGAGCTTCGCCAGCGTCGCCGCGCCGCCGCGCCGGTCAACGCTTAAGGCAGGAAAGTTAGGGGGAGACGAGGGCGTCGGCAAAAACGCCCCGTCACCGAGTCACGCTGTTCGGCTAAGTCTGCTGGCGTGCCGCTAAAGACCGCCTGGCCGCCGGCCAAACCGGCTCCGAGGCCCAAATCGATGGCGTAGTCCGCGTGCGCGAGCACAGCCAGGTTGTGGTCGATACGGATGACGGTATGGCCGGAGTCTACCTGCTCATCACGCCCGGCTCCACGTAGACCACACCCGCGCCGTTGCGCTTGAGGCAGGCACCCTCGAAACTCGCGGAATAAGAGTGCGGGTTTGATGCCATTGGCCTTGGCGAAGGCCTTGCGAACGGGGTCGGTATCACCGGTGACCTTGATGTATTCCACGGCCCTAGTCTAGGCACAACAAAACCCGCCGCGCGCAAAGCGGGGCGGGCGATGTTGGTAGCCCAGTTTAGTGCTGGTGGCCGTGACCGGTGTCAGCTGGCTGCTCTTCCTGTGGCTTTTCCACCACGGAGGCCTCGGTGGTAAGAACCATGCGGGCCACGGAGGTGGCGTTGACCACGGCCGAGTGGGTGACCTTGACGGGGTCGATGATGCCGTTATCGATGAGGTTGCCGTACTCAAGGGTATTGGCGTTAAAGCCTTCACCGTTGGTCATCTCAGCAACGCGGGAAACGACAACAGCACCGTCGAGACCAGCGTTTTCAGCAATCCAGTATGCCGGGCGGGTCAGGGCGCGGGCGACGGCGAGGACGCCGACCTTTGCTTCGCCCTCAAAGCCCTCAGCGAAGGACTCCAGCTCCTTAGAGATCTGGACCAGCACAGAGCCACCGCCGGCGATGACTCCTTCTTCCACGGCCGCGCGGGCCGCGTTGATGGCGTCTTCGACGCGCAGCTTGCGCTCGTTGACCTCGGTCTCGGTAGCGGCGCCGACGCGGATGACGGCCACGCCACCAGAAAGCTTTGCCAGACGCTCCTCCAGCTTTTCCTTATCCCAGGTGGAGTCGGTGCGCTCGATTTCGCGGCGGATCTGCTCGCGGCGCTCCTCTACCGCTTCAGCGGTGCCGCCACCATCGACGATGACAGTGTCTTCCTTGGTGATGGTCACGCGGCGAGCGGAGCCCAAAACGTCGAGGTCAGCCTCGTTGAGGTTAACGCCCACCTCTGGGTCGATGACGGTGGCGCCGGTAACGACGGCCAAGTCATCCATGAAGCCCTTGCGGCGCTCGCCAAAGTACGGAGCCTTCACGGCTGCGACCTTGAGCACCTTGCGGATGGAGTTGACGACGAGCGCCTGCAGCGGCTCACCCTCAACGTCCTCTGCGATGATGAGGGTTGGGCGGTTGGTCTCGGCGATCTTCTCCAGCAGCGGCAGGAAGTCCGGCAGGGAGGAGATTTTATTGCGGACGAGGAGCACAGCGGCGTCGTCCAGCACGGCGTGGTAGGTCTCTTCCTCCGTAGCGAAGTACGGGGAAAGGTAGCCCTTGTCAAAGGAAATTCCCTCGGTGACATCGACGGCGGAGTCGATGGTCTGGGATTCTTCGACGGTGACAACACCGTCCTTGCCCACCTTGTCCATAGCACCGGCAACCATCTCGCCGACCTCCGGGTCGCGGGAAGAGACGGTGGCTACCTGGGCAATCTCGGACGAGGAATTGACTGCGGTGGCGCGGGCCTTGAGCTCCTCCACGGCCTTTTCGGCCGCCGCCGCGATGCCGCGGTTAAGCTCGATTGGGTTAGCGCCAGCTGCGACGTTGCGCAGGCCTTCGAAGATGAGTGCCTGGGCCAGCAAGGTGGCGGTAGTGGTGCCGTCACCTGCGATGTCGTTGGTCTTGACTGCAACGGACTTAACCAGCTGGGCGCCGAGGTTCTCGAATGGTTCCTCGATGTCGATATCGCGGGCGATGGTCACGCCATCATTGGTGACGGTGGGGCCGCCAAAAGCCTTGGACAGCACGACGTTGCGGCCGCGCGGGCCGAGAGTGACCTTGACGGCATCAGCCAGCGTATCGACGCCGCGCTGAATTCCCTCGCGGGCTTCTTGGTCGAATGCAATAAGCTTTGCCATAGTGAGGCCTACTTCTCGATGACGGCGAGCAGGTCACGGGAGGACAGCAGCAGGTACTCCTCACCGTTGTACTTCAGCTCGGTGCCGCCGTACTTGGAAAAGACCACGGTATCGCCCTCGTTGACGCCTACCGGGGTGACCTCACCCTTGTCGTTGGTGCGGCCTGGGCCTACTGCAACGACGGTAGCTTCCTGCGGCTTTTCCTTAGCGGAATCCGGGATAACCAGGCCGGAAGCGGTGGTGGTTTCAGCTTCTACGATCTGTACGAGGACGCGGTCCTCGAGAGGCTTAATGTTTGCCATGATGTTTCCTCCGTAGTGTTCGTATGCGCGCCGGTATGGCACGCGCGTGCCGGTTGTGGATGTCCAGCACAGCCGTCGTCGCGGGTGAACAACTGTGGGTCAAACAACCTGATTAGCACTCTACCCTCGCGACTGCTAACCCTCAACAATGACCCGGCCCACATTCTTAAGCCCTCAGCGATCCTTTCAGCGCTCCCGATTCCCCGCGCGTACAAAGCCGGCAAGCGCCAGCTTGACGACGCCCAGTGCGATAAACATCGCACCAAAAATCACGGCGAAGGCCGGCCACCACAGCTGCTCCACCACCGTCCGGCCGAAAGGAACCTGCGGGGTGAGCAGGTGATGGAGTGGGAGGAGCGTCGCCAAGCACAGTGCACAGACCACGCCGGCCGCGGTCAGGGTGAGGCAGGCCGCCTCCCCCACCTGCACGCGGATCCAGGCTAGAGGAGCGGCGCCGGCGAGGGTGAGGCCGCGGATATCGGAGGCGATGCGCCCATGCATGAGCAGCGAGGTGAGCACGGCACTCACGAGGCTGGGGGCAAAGACAGGCCCTAAAAGGGCGACGAAGACCTGCCAGGACGATAGGGTGCCGCCGGCGCCTGCGGAGCTTTCAAAGCGCAGGCCAGAGCCTACGGCGACGATAAACCCACCGACCAGCACCCACGGCACGATGTGCGGGGTGGAAAAACGCCGGCGCACGCGCACATTGGCCCCAGCGATGCCGGCCGCGCGGCTCCATTGGTCGATAGCGGGCATAAGCCAGGGCCAAAAGAGGGCGACGAGGATGACCAAGCCCATCTCGGCCGAGAGAAGATCGCCGGGATCGGCAATGTGCAGGCACCCGTAGACCGTGCCGCCGAGGGCCGCGGCCGCAAGTACAAATTTCACCACGGTCCAGGCCGGGTGTGCGGTGGTGCGCGGCCGGAAGACTCGGCGCAGTGGAGGCAGCGCGCCAACCAGGGCCGCGGACATGCAGACTATGACCGCAATGACCGTGACCTGGCCGGTAATGACAATGTCGGGCATGGGGATGCCATCGCTGCGCAGCGCGCGCACGCACGGTGCAAGCAGCGGGCGGGCCGGCAGTACGCCAAGGAGCCCTGCGGCCGCGCTGATTACGGCGACCTGGCCCAGAATGAAGGCAATAATCATCCACCCGGGCATCCCCACCATGCGCCAGGAACGGTAGACCGGCTCGCGCTCGGCGATGATAAGGCGCATCTGCGATAGCGTCACCAACACCACCACGCACAGGGCCATGCCGAGTACTGTGCCGCCCACCGGGCCGGCGGGGTTTTCTTCGGCCCCGGAGGAGGCGACCAGCATGGCTAGCGCCAGGGTGCACGAGGTGGAAGAGACCACCAACGTCAGCGCCACGGCCAGCCACGATAACCAATTGGACTGTAAGTCCTTAAGCCACACCAGCATGGGCTACCTCCTCAAGGGAAATAACGCGGTCGGCCGCTTCAGCGGCGAGGTGCGAGTGGGTCACCATAATCACGCTGGCGCCATCGCGGGCGGCGGTGCGCAGGTGGGAAAGGACGGTGGATGCGGTGGCGTCGTCAAGCGCGCCTGTGGGTTCGTCGGCGAAGATATAGGGCGCTTGAGCCAGCAGGGCCCGGGCTACAGCCACGCGTTGTTGCTGACCACCGGAAAGCTGTGCGGGCAGGCGGCGCTCCAGACCAGCAAGGCCGAGCGAATCAAAGACCTCCGCCACCCGGCTGCGTGACGGGCGCCGGCCGGAAAATCGCGCGGTCAAGGTGGCATTGCGCTGCGCATTGAGGGATTCCAAGAGGTTATAGTCCTGGAATACAAAGGCACGCTGCCTGCGCCCCGGCGCGTTGACTTGTCCGGAAGTGGGTTTATCCAGCCCGGATAGCAGGTTTAGGAGCGTGGTTTTACCGCTACCGGAAGGCCCCATGATGGCGACGAATTCGCCCGGGGCGATGGAAACAGTGACCCGCTTGAGCACAGTGCGGCGGCCGTAGCGCTTGGTGAGATTTTCTGCTTTTAACATGCCTTTGATTCCACTCGGCCGCGCAGAAGAAAGACATGGGGCGGGCTGCCCAGAAAATGGTAGAGCTAGCTCTACTGCTCCACGCCGGGTAAGGCGGCTAGGCTCTTGGGTTATGCGAACCCTCAAAGCCTGCGCGTGGAGCCTTGTCCTTGGCGCGCTATTTATCCCGGCGTTGGTGGTTTCGGTGCTGATGCTGCCGTGGGTTCCGCTGGTGGGACGCGCCGCGGAATTTGTCGGCCGGTTGGGTGCACGGTGGATGGGCGTGGAGATCCCTTCCCGGCGTGCGGGCCGGTGGTTTGATTGGCAGCAGTTTTATCACCTTATTATGCAGCTATTGCTTTCAGCTGCCTGCTTTGCCGCGTGGACTGCCTTGGGTTTTACGGCGGGTGTGCTGGTCATTGCGCCATTCGTGCCAAAGACCGAATTCTCCTTTGGCGAGTGGTCTACCACCAACCGGCCGCTCATTTTCTTTACCTGCTGGCTCACCGCGCCGTTGCTGGTGGCTTTATTGGTGGGGCTCAACCGCCTGTTGGTCTTGGCGTCGACCTCGTTGACTCGGCTGGCGTTGAGCCCCTCGGCCGAGGAGTTGGCGGCCTCGCGCGCCACGCTTATCGATGCCTTCTCCGGCGAGCGCCGCCGCATCGAGCGCGAGCTGCACGATGGACCGCAGCAGTACCTGACCGCGCTCAAGCTCAACTTGGCGGCGGCGAAGTTGCAGGCCCCGTCCGAGGCGCTGCCTGCTTTGGCCGATGCGGAACATAATACTTCTTTGGCCCTGGCTTCCCTGCGCGCAACGGTGCGCGGCATTGCCCCGCAGGTGCTTTTCGACGCCGGGCTTATCCCCGCCCTCGACGAGCTACTCGCCCACTCCGGGCTGGAGACTGAACTGCACGTGGACGGGCCGGAACGCTCCGTGGACGAGACCACTGCCCTGCTGGCCTATCATGCGGTGGCCGAGGCACTTACCAATGCCTCCAAGCACGGCGCGGCCACCGAGGCGAAGGTAACGGTTACTTTCGGGGACATGCTGCGCCTGGACATCGTTGATAATGGCACCGGCCCCGACCTCAGCCCCACGGCCAAGGCGTCCACCACGGACGCGGCGACAGTCGCCACGTCGGGAGCCGGTACCGGCATAGCCGGGCTACGCGAGCGCGCCGCCGCACTGGGCGGCACGCTAAAACTTGCCGCGGCACACGAGACTGCCGCGGGCGAACGCGGCGGCCGACTACTAGTCGAGCTGCCGCTGAAGGAGGCGGAATGAAACTATTACTCGCGGAAGATTCCGCGCTGCTGCGCGCCGGGCTCGAGCAGCTACTCAGCTCTTTGGGCCATAGAGTTACAGCCGCCACGGATGCCGAAGAACTGCGCGCAATCGCTGGGCGAGAAGCCTTCGACCTCATTATCAGCGATGTGCGCATGCCGCCCACCATGACTGACGACGGCCTGCGAGCCGTCCATGACCTGCGAGCGCTAAACCCTACCCAACCAGTGGTGGTGCTAAGCCAATACGTAGCGGCAAGCTACCTCGACCGCCTCTTGGAGCACGGGGGATTTGGCTATCTGCTCAAAGAGCGCGTCTCTGATGTAGAGGAATTCGTGCGCACGCTCGACGAGGTCGCCCGCGGCGGCACCGTGGTGGACCCAGAGGTGGTTACGGCACTGCTGTCTGCAAAGCGCACTGGCCTCGCCCAACTCACCGCCCGCGAACGGGAGGTGCTGGGACTGATGGCGCAGGGGTTGAGCAATAAAGAAATTGAAGACACGCTCGTTCTTAGCGCTGGCGCGGTAAGCAAGCATGTCTCCAATGTTTTTACGAAGCTCGGGTTCCTGCCCGAGGATTCTAACCGACGGGTCAAGGCCGTGCTGGCGTGGCTGCGCCACACCGAGCGCTAATAACGCCGGCGACGCGAGCTACTTCTTGGAGCTGAGTCCACTCAAAGCATCGCTGGAGCTCAGGGAGCTGCCGCCTTCCGGATCCTGTGGCACCTCTGGGGTGTCGGGGTCGGTAGAGGCGTCGGCAGGCGCAGCGCCACGGTCCTTCTTCTTCAGCGAAACCTTGTCTACCAGGGTGTTATCGGCTTCGTTGAAGGTAGCGAAGGTGAGCTTGTCATCGGAGACATCCACGCGCATGTAGTCCTCGGTGTAGTCCTGGCGCCACATGGCGGTGGACTCATGGGCGAGCTTCGGATCGATGGTCTCCATGCGTGCGCCCTTGTGCTTCTGATTATTAACGTCAGTGAAGTCGTAGTACTTGCCGCCACCCGCGGTGGTGGTGGTCAGATACAAGGCCTCACCATCCTTGGGTTCGAGGACATCGCCGCGCTGCGGCTTCTTTTCTGGCAGAACTGGCTTGTTGTTTTTCATCAGGTGGCTGCGGGTGTAGATGTGGTCGTGGCCGGAGAGCACGGCATCGACGTTGAGCTCAGAAAGCACCGGGGTGAGCTTCTCGCGCAGGTTGGTGACGTCCTTATCAAAGTGATGCGAGCCCTGGGAGTACGGGCCGTGGTGCATACCGACGACGATCCAGTCATTATCCGCGCCGCGGGATTCGATAGCCTCGCGTAGGAACTGCTCGTGACGGGCGATATCGGCGTCGGAGGAAGCATTGGAGTCTAGGCCGATGAAGAGCACGTTATTGCGCTCGAAGTAGTGGTCGCGGATATCGTCCGCCTGGTGCGGGTTGGAGAAATGCTCATCATGATGTTTCATGGTGAGGTTATAAGTTTCGTGGTTGCCCGGAACGGTATTAGTCGGGATGTGGCGGATTTCCGGGGCGGAGAAGTACGCATCGTACTGCGGCACCTGGGCGCCCCAGCCCTCTACCTGATCACCTAGGGACCAGATCATGCTGGCATTGGGCACATGGGAAGCCGCGTGAGCGATGGTTTTGCGCCATTGCTCCGCTTGGTCATCTACCTTGAGGTCCACGCCGATTTGTGGGTCCGCAACGGTGAGGAAAGACCACTCATCACCGTTGGAGCCGGTGTTGAAGGTTTCTGGTTCGGACCAGCCGCTTTCCTCGGAACCGACGCGATAGGAGTACTCGGTATCCGGCTGCAGATCGGTGGCGGTGGCGAACTGGGATTTATAAAGCAGGGCGCCGTAATCGCGTTCCTCGGCGCGGAAAGTCTTGGTGCCTTCCGGGCCGGTAACCTCGAGGACTTCGTCGGCTTTGGACTTGGTGCGCCACGTAACCATTACCTGGGATTCATCCTCGCCCGGCTGCAGGATGGTGCGGTAGATGGGCGAATCAGCGGCCAGCGCCGGGGTGGCGGGCACGATGGTGGCGGCACCGCCCACGGCAAGGGCGGTAACGAAGGAGGCGACGAAGCGCGATGATCGAAGCATACAGTTTTCACCTTTTGGAGTCTTAGAAAAAGCAGTACGGCTCCCTAGGACACCATAAGAATGTGAACACCGTATTACGAGCGCGCGAAAAGCGCTTGAACCCTACCTGTGAGGGGCTAGGTTTAAAGGCTCTTGGTGGAATTGATAACGGCCGCGCGCCAGAGCGTGTACTCCTCTGGGTTATCTTCGCGGTAGTTCTTGACGGCGCGAATGCCCTGCTCCACGGACTCGATGACGGCGTCAATGGTTTTATCTTCGCCCTCGGCATCAACGAAGATGACCGGACCACAAATGGAGCGGATGGGGTCTTGCAAGAAAGCGGCATTGCCGGTGGCGGCGGCGTTGCGCGCCAGGGAGGCTACTGGGTTGGGCTCGGCGCCTTCAGCCTTGGCTTCGGGGTTGTAGAGCGCCGCATAGGTGGTGCCGTCTTCTTGGAATACTACGGAGACGCGGTCCTCGGCGGTGCCGCCCAAGAACTGGTTGGCGTGCTCCAGCTCGAATTCCAGCTTGCGGCGGGTGAGATCAGGGTTGACAAGGAAACCGACGGTCATGAGAGAAAGCTCCTTCACAAAGCCAAGAGGGCATGAACGCCTTTTAGGGTACCGGCCCCGCACCCCGCCTGCAGAGCGAGAAAGAAGAACTTTAGGTTAACTGCGGCTCTTCTACATCCAGCTGGGTATCGGTGCCAACTCCGAGGCCAGAGGGCTGGGCACCTTCATGAATAAGCTGCGCACCAATGCCCGCGATCATCACGCCATTGTCGGTACACAGCGAAAAGCGCGGCACGCGCAGCTCGACCCCAGCGGCGGCACAGCGCTCGGCGGCGAGCTCGCGTAGGCGGGAATTCGCGGCCACGCCTCCTCCCAGCAGCAGGACGCGGGCGCCTGTATCTGCGCAGGCGCGGACGGCCTTAGCGGTCAGGACATCGGCCACGGCTTCCTGGAAGCTGGCGCAGACGTCTTCCACGCTGATGGTCTCCCCTGCCTTTTCGGCGCGTTCGACGTAGCGAGCCACGGAAGTCTTTAGCCCAGAGAAGGAGAAATCGTGGCGATGAGGGCCGCGCAGATCCTCGGGGCGGGACATGCCGCGCGGAAAATCGATGGTGGCTTTACCGCGGGCGGCGAGCTTATCAATCACGGGGCCACCGGGGTAGCCCAGCCCGAGGAGGCGGGAGACTTTGTCGTAGGCCTCACCGGCGGCGTCATCAAGCGTGGAGCCCAGCTCGCGCATGGGCTTGCCGACGGCCTCAACCTCCAACAGCTGTGTATGCCCACCCGAGACCAAGAGGGCCACCGAGTGCGGCAGCTCTTCGCCTTCCAGGTTGGCCACGGCAACGTGGCCGCCTAGGTGGTTAACGCCGTAGAAAGGCACGCCCCAAGCCGCGGCATAGGCCTTGGCGGCCGAGGCACCCACCAGCAAAGCACCGGCTAGCCCTGGCCCCACGGTGGCGGCGATGGCATCTGGCTTAGCGATACCCGCCTCATTCAGCGCCGCCTGCATGACCTGCGGCATGGCCTCAAGGTGGGCACGGGAGGCGATCTCCGGGACGACGCCGCCGAAACGCGCGTGCTGCTCCATGGAGGAAGCGACAGCATTGGCGATGATTTCCATGTGGCCGTCCTCGCGAAGCTCGACAATGCCCACGCCGGTTTCGTCGCAGGAGGACTCGATGCCCATGATCTTCATGACTGCTCCTTAAGTTTCTTTAACGCTCGGACTGGCGCGGGCGCACCATCACGTGCGCATCTGCTCCGGAAGGTTGGTAATAATTCTTACGCATCCCCTGCTTGGCAAAGGCATACCCCTCATAAAGGCCGATAGCAGGTTCGTTGCCTACCCGTACCTCGAGGAAGACCGGGGCGTCTTTAAGATCCGCAATATGACAAATATTGTCCATCATCATGCGAGCGATGCCGCGGCGCTGTGCGGCGGGATCGACGCCGATGGTGTGGATTTCAAATTCTGGATCAGCCGCTGGCCCCATCATGCCGATTCCCGCATAACCTAGCAGCACTGTGGATTCGTGCGCGGGGTCGAGCGCGCCTTCTACCCCGAAATAGAAGTTGAAGGGCTGGGCCATTTCCTGGTGGAAGACTCCGCTGGACCATGGGGTCTCTCCGGGGAAAAGGACCTTTTCCAGCTCGGCGCACCGGGGTGCGTCGGCCGGGGTCAACTCGCGCAGCTTCACAGTTCCACCTTGGGGATGGCGGCCGACAGCTGTTGCTGCTTCGGCGGAACCGCATCCGGGCGGCGTAGGTAGAGCGGCACAACGGGGGCCGGTTCCGCAGTGAGGTCAGCTACAGCCACTAGGGCTGCTGCGGTGGGATGGGCCGCGCGGTGCGGCAGCTCGGTCAGCTCCTCCGGTAGCTGAGCGGCGAGGCGCTCGGGGATGATGACCTCGGCAGTACCGGTGAGTCCCACCTCAACTTCTGCCGGCTTAGTTACCTCAGGACCAGAGATGCGCTGCACACCAGAATCGGTGGCGCGGTAGGTGGCCCAATAGATCTCTTTGCGGCGTGCGTCGGTAGCCACCAAGGCGGTGGCCTCGCCGTCCGCGTCTGCGGGGCTCGCGGGGAGGCCGGCAGCATGGGCGATTGCATCGTGGGTGCATACGCCGTGGAGGGGGATGGACAGGGCGTCGGCAAGCGCGGAGGCAGTCGCCATCCCCACGCGCAACCCGGTAAACGGGCCTGGGCCCACGCCGGTGACCACCGCATCTAGGTCGGAATACTCCATGCCTGCCTCTGCGAGGGCGTCAGTGATCGTAGGTATGAGCAGCTCATTATGAGCGCGGGTATCTTCCAATACGCGCTCGGTGGTCTGCCCAGTGGCGGTATCTACTACCCCGGTGACCAAGGCGGTAGTTGCCGTGTCGATCGCGAGGACGCGCATTAGCCAACCAGCTTCCAGGTTCCATCCTGACGCTGGAACGCCAAAGGCTGAGCGCCCTGGACCATCGGTACTCCGCCATCCAGGCTCTGGCCCTGCTGCTCCATGGCCTTGATTTGGGTATTGATCATTTCACAGACTTCGACCTTTTCCGGGTCCAGCTCTTCGATGAAGGGCTCAGTGCTCTGGGAGATGGCAACCGCATAGCTCTTGCCCTCTGGGACCTTGCCATCTTCAAAAGTGATGTCCTTGGTATCGATCTGTGCCTCTTTGACCTTATCTTCCTTCATGCCCGGGCAGATGAAGCCAATAGCGGCATAGTCCTTGCCGTAGACATCGGAAGGAATAAGGCTCATCGCCTCCAGGTTTTTCGGCGTCTTAGACAGCGTGGAGCTGAGGTTTCCCTCCAATGGATTGTCCTCGCGCAGGGTAGACGAGGCGAGGAGAACCATCATGACAACAATAAAGATGGCGATAATGGCGGCGGTAAGGTTGCGAGCGAATTTAGTCATGGGGTGAGTAAGGCTCCTTGAAAAGTTTTTAAGTTTCAGGCGGTGGGCGGTTTATCTGGCAACCGATGCTACCTGGTTAACCGCAACACAAAACCCACAGGGTAGTGCCTGCCAGTGTAGGCGGGCGACCCTGTGGGTGAGTAATTAACGCGATGTATTGGCGCTATAGCAACAACAGGAGCAATACCTGCGCGGCAATAATCTTGCCGATCATCGTGGTGGGATAAACCGTGGCCCATCCACGAGCTGCCAGCTCGGTGCCGGTTTGGTCACGAATATAGGCAAAGACCGCAGGGTTGGTGGTCATACCAGCCGCACAGCCCATGGCCTCGTCCCACTTCAGCTTCAGCACTAGCATGCCGATGACACCGATAAGAATGGCGGAGATCAAGGTGATGATAAGGCCCACGCCCATGATGGTCAGGGAGGACGGATCAGTTAGGGCATCGCGGAAGGAGGCGCCGGCCGAGGTGCCCACGCCAGCGAGGAAGAGGGTCAGTCCCATATTAGAAATGGTTTCGCGCGTGTGAAACGGCATCTGCCAGTTAAGCGGACCCGTCCGGTTGAGGTAGCCCAGCAGCAGGCCGACGACCACGGGGCCGCCGCCGAAGCCTAGCTGCAAGGTGGAGCCGCCCGGCATCGGAATCGGAATGAGGCCGAGCAACATACCCAGCGTCAGGCCGATAGCCATGGATAGCAGGTCCGCGTTACCCAAAGCAGCTTCAGAGTCACCGAGGTACTTGCGCACGTACGGCAGGCGGCTCGGGCTGGTTACTACGCGAACGCGGTCAGAATAGTTAAGCACCGTATCCGGGTGCGGGACGAGGTCTTTATCGCCCTTGCGGACACGAGCGATGATAAAGCCGTGGTCAAGAGCTTTGATCTCGCGGATCGACTTACCGGCAATATCCGGGTTGGACACGGTAACGCGGGTGTACTTTAAACCTGCATCCTCGGTCAGCTCCACTGGGTGTTCCTCACCCAAGACCTCGATGGCCTTATCGACGGCTTCTTCAGAGCCGTTAAGCAGATAAGCCTCACCCTCACACAGCGGCATTTCTGGAACAGCCAGGCGGTGGCGCTCTTCGTCAGAAATGATACGAGTAGCAACGACGGTCTGACCGGTTACGCGATAGATATGACCAGCGGTGTCATTAAAATTCTTGGTCAAGCGCACACCCTTGGCCACAAGCTCGGCGGGAATCATGCCCTCTGCGCGGGCATCTTCTTCATGGTTGACCTTGACCACCTTAGCGCCGATGGCGGCAACGAGAATAGCGCCGATAACCGCACCCGGGTAGGCCAGGGAGTAACCGACAACCGGGGTGGAATCGCCCACCATTTCCACCACGGCGGCCATACCCGGTGTGGAAGAAAGCGAACCGGCAAACATACCGGTAGCTTCTGGCGTGCTCAGGCCAAAGGCGCGGATGAGGCCAAAGCCTACGGCAACCAGGATTACCAACATTCCCAGCATGAATACCGTGAGCTTCCAGCCACGGGTCTTAAACTCGCGGACGAAGGAGGGCCCGAAGCTGAGGCCAATGGCATAAACGAAAATCGCCAAGCCAAATTGATAGACCAAAGGCGGAATTTGTATATCAGGATTGGCAGTAGAAAGACCCAGCGCCACAAACATCGCAGCCGCGGCACCGAGGGAGATGCCGAAGATCTTAATCTTGCCAATCGCTAGACCCACCGCCATGATGACGAAGAGAGATAGCAAAGGACTAGAGGCGAGAAAATTCAACACCTCAATAGAATTACGCACTGGTTATACCCGGGGCAAATTCTCCGCGTAGGAGATTCATCACTTATCCGCACTTTAGGCGGACATTTGTGCTAATGACCGCCCCGCAACGACCACGTAAAGCGGCGAACATCCTCGTCTGCGCCCGCGTATTCCGCCGGCTCGCGGTCGATGCTAATAAACAGGTAGTGCTCCACAATCTGCTCTACTAGTCCCCCACCCCATTCGGCAATGACCACGGCGTCTTCTAGCTCCGTGTCCAAGTCCAAAGCATCGAGCTCCCCTAGCGGATCCCCGGAATTAGCGCCGCCTTCATCGAGCAAACGGTAGGCATCAACGTGAACGAGGTCCGGCCCACCTACGGTTGAGCGGTGCACCCGGGCAATCACGAAGGTCGGCGAGGTTACCCGCCCCTTGACCTGCATGCCCTTGGCGACGCCCTGAGTTAGCGTCGTCTTTCCAGCCCCCAATGGCCCATCCAGGATCACCACATCGCCAGCCTCGAGCGCCGCACCCAGCTCTGCGCCGAAGGCATAGGTTTCTTCCACCGTGGATAGGTCACGGCTGCCGGATTCCGGAAAGCTACTGCGCATCTTCTTCTCCTATGTATTCGCGTTCGGTGCGGCCATCGGGCAAGCAGACCACCTCATAGTTGATGGTTCCTGCCGCCGCGGCGAGATCCGTAGCCGATACTCCCCCGTTGCCGAAAATCACGGCATCTTGACCCGTGTCCACACCATGGGGGTTGTCGCCCAGGTCCACCACAATCTGATCCATACAGATTCGGCCTACCTGTGGATACAGGTGCCCGCCGATGCCTACATGCAAATCGCCTTGATAACCACGCGGTAGACCATCGGCGTATCCGCAATCCACGGTGGCCAAAAATCCCGGCTCATCCGCCTTCCAGGTCAGTCCATAGCAGGTGCCTTCCCCTGGCTGAATCGGCTTTACGTTAAAAATCTGCCCGGACCAGGTCATGGCTGGGCGCAGACCATGCTCGCGGCCGTCAATAGGCTCCAAACCATAGCAGGCGGCGCCTACACGTACCTGCTCAAAATAGGAGGAAGGACGCGTCAGCACAGCTGGTGAATTGGCCAGGTGATTGACTGGACACTCCAGCCCAATCTCGCGCGCGAGCCGCAGGGCCTTGCGGAACGCCTCCTCTTGGGCGTCGTTGTGTGGATTATCCGGCTCATCAGCACAGGCAAAGTGCGACATAAGGCCGAGAACCTTGATATGTGGGGCGTCGCGCAGCACCTTGAAAGTGTCCGCCCAATCCTCTTCATCCACGCCGGAACGGTGCATGCCGGTTTCTACCTTGACATATACCTCAGCAGGAAAATCGGCTTTAACCAGCTTATGTGCCTGTTCAAGAGAGTTAACTGCTACTTCAATGCCGCAGGCAAGTGCCTCTTCGAGGATTTCGTCCGTCTGCCAAATCCACGCCACGATGGGTGCCTCCACACCCGCGCGGCGCAAATCCACCGCCTCCCGCAGAGTGGCCACGCCAAAGCTATCCGCGCCTGCACGCGCCATTACCGGCACGACTTTGGTCGCGCCGTGGCCATAGGCATCGGCCTTGACCACGCACATGAGCTTGACCTCAGGCCCTACCTTTTCCTTGATGAGGCGGACGTTGTGCGCAATGGCGGAGAGATCAATGGTGGTTTTCAGCATGTCCACCATTGTGCCACTGCTCACCCCTTTGCTGAATTCGGGCGGGTAGGGGCGCATTCGCCCGCGATAGCTCCACCTTGGAGTCGGCTCATCCAATGTCCTCTATGGAAACTTGCCTCGTAAGTTCTATCCGCGAGCAGAAATCTTCATCGTGGCTCACCACTAGCAATGCACCCCGATAACTTTTCACTACCGAGACCAGCCAATCAATAGTTGAAATATCAATATTGTTGGTCGGCTCATCGAGCATTAGCAACTGCGGCGCCGGATCCGCCAAGAGCACTCTGGCGAATTCCGCCCTAAATCTTTCGCCTCCCGAGAGGGTCCCAGTCAGCGCATGCACCGAGTCAGATTGAAACAACAACTGAGCAAGCTGATCGCGGATGAACTGCGGCTCCTCTTGCGGATTCGCGTTGGTAACCACGTCCCACACGCTGAGAGAATGGTCTAACTCAATTCGTTGACGTAAGTACCCTGAGTTGTCGATAACGAAGCCCGCTTCACCGGAGTTAATTCGGTTTAGGAGCGTGGTTTTGCCACTTCCATTTGGCCCTGACAAGCGCACGCGTTCTGGGCCAACAATCGATAACCCGGGAACTGAAATAACCCGCTTTCCTTCTGGCAGCTCAGTTCGTGGCAGCTCGATATACACCGAGTCATCATCACGTATGTTTCGCTCTGCTCGAACTATAGAGCGTTGGGCTGCTTCAACTGCCCCTGAATGCAGCTGTGCTCTGCGCGATGCTGTCTTTTCGGCTCGCTGTTTATCAAGCTTCATCGTCATGCCAGGCTTGCGCTTCGACTCTGCGAACTTCCTTCCCCGGCGCGCATCACGCGCAATCCGTGTTTGCATTGCTTGTTGTTCGCGGAGTTGCTGCTTATAAGTCGCTTTGGCGGTGGATACTGCCTTTTGCGCAGCTTCCTGTTCTGCATCAATTGAGGCAAGGTAATCGGAATAATTTCCTGGGAAGAAGCGTAGGTTCCCATCCCTTAACTCCGCTATCTCAGAAACTACATCCAACAGGTCTTTGTCATGGCTTACCACTAACACCGGCGCCGCGGCATTTACCAACATATCTTTCAGATGTTTCTTTGCAGCTCCGTCGAGGTTATTGGTCGGTTCATCGAGGATAATGAAATCTGGCTCGGACAAGAACACCGCCACCAAAGCGACGCGGACCGCTTCCCCTCCAGAGAGGCTTTCGATAGGGCGGTCCAACGGGATATCCAATCCAGCGGCGGAAAGGGCAGCGCTAATGCGCTCACCAACGTCCCATTGCTCCTCAATTAACTCATAGAGTTCTGGGTCATACTCACCAGATTCGACTACGGAAATCGCCGCGAGCACTTGGGTGACGCCGAAGATGTCTGCTACTATGTCATCTCTATTCCAAGCAAGGTCTTGTGGCAGGTAAGCTACCGATTCCGGCTTTTCCACCGTTCCGGCCGTAGGCAAGATATTTCCAAGGATGACGTTTAATAGAGTTGTCTTCCCTGCACCATTATCCCCAATTAGTGCAGTTAAAGGGCCAGAAAAGGCACCGTTTAGGCCACTGAAGCAGGTCGTTCCATCGGGCCATATAAGGGAAAGATCATTTAATAAAATAGGCATGCTTAAATCCGTTCTTCCTTTAGTGTTTTAGGCGAAAACACGACGGATGAGCACTGCCTACTCCTTTCACCGACAACGATTGCTCCCTAAAGCATAACAGTTTCAAGCTGCAAAGAAATGCCAAAGCCCCCTTTCCTACCACGCAAGAAACGCGGCAGGTAAGGGGGCCTAACGGCGGACGCTTGGAGTGGATTACTCCACGGTCACGGACTTGGCCAGGTTGCGAGGCTGGTCCACGTCGTAGCCCTTGGACTTGGCTACGTGGGCAGCGAAGATCTGCAGCGGCACGGTAGCCAGCAGCGGCTGCATGAGGGTCGGCGCCTTCGGGATGCGGATGACGTGGTTAGCGTAATCCTCCACGGCGGTATCGCCTTCTTCCGCGATCACGATGGTGATAGCACCGCGGGCACGGATCTCCTGAATATTGGAGACGACTTTGGAGTGCAGGGAGTCGCGGCCACGTGGAGATGGCACGATAACGAAGACCGGCTGGCCTTCTTCAATAAGCGCAATTGGGCCGTGCTTGAGCTCGCCTGCGGCAAAGCCCTCGGCGTGCAGATAAGCGATCTCCTTGAGCTTCAGCGCACCCTCGAGAGCCACCGGGAAGCCCACGTGGCGGCCCAAGAAGAGCACGGATTCCGCGTCCTTCATGGAATTGGCCAGGTTGGCCACCTGGTCTTCCTCGTCGATGACGCTTTGGACCTTATCCGGCATGTGGCGCAGCTCAGCGAGAACGCCCTGGATCTCATCGGCGAACATATTGCCACGCAGCTGAGCCAGGTAAAGGCCAAGCAGGTAGGTGGCGGTAATCTGCGCGAGGAAGGCCTTGGTAGAGGCCACGGCGATTTCCGGGCCGGCGTGGGTGTAGAGCGCGGCATCGGATTCGCGCGGGATGGACGAGCCCTGGGTATTGCAGATGGCAATGACCTTGGCGCCCTGCTGGCGGGCGTGGCGCACGGCCATCAAGGTATCCATGGTCTCGCCGGACTGGGACAGCGCAACAACGAGAGTCTTCTCGTTCACGATCGGATCGCGGTAGCGGAACTCGTGAGCGAGCTCGACCTCGGTAGGAATGCGGCACCAGTGTTCGATGGCGTAGCGTGCCACATGGCCAGCGTAGGCGGCGGTACCGCAGGCAATGACGATGATCTTGTCGATGGACTTCAGCACGGTCTCATCGATGCGCAGATCATCGAGGGTCAGTTGGCCTTGCTCATCGAAGCGACCCAGCAGGGTATCGCGCACGGCGGAAGGCTGGTCGTGGATTTCCTTTTCCATAAAGGAATCAAAGCCGCCCTTTTCCGCAGCGGCGGCATCCCACTTGATTTCAAAAGGCTTGCCCTGTGCAGGGTTGCCCTCATAATCGGTAATTTCCACCTCGTCCGCGGTGATGGTCACAACCTGGTCGTTGTCCATCTCCACGGCAGACTTGGTGTAATCAATAAAGCCGGATACATCGGAGCCGAGGAAGTTCTCGCCCTCGCCCAAGCCGATAACCAGCGGGGAGTCGCGGCGAGCGGCAACGATGCGATCGGCCTGTTCGGCGTGGATGGCCAGCAGGGTAAACGCGCCCTCCAGGCGAGCGCAGGTTAGCTGCATAGCCTTGGTCAGGTCGCCGGCTGCCTCATTGTGGAAGACATCTCCCAGCAAGGTGGCAGCGACCTCGGTATCGGTCTCGGAAACGAAGTTATAGCCCTTGTGCAAAAGCTCGGACTTGAGCTCCGCAAAGTTCTCGATGATGCCGTTGTGTACCACTGCCAGCTTGCCGCCATCGACCACGTGCGGGTGCGCATTCAGGTCGGTGGGGCCACCATGGGTAGCCCAGCGGGTATGGCCGATGCCCAGCACGGAGTCAGGCAACGGGCGGGCTGCAATCTCAGCATCCAGCGCAGCGACCTTACCGGCCTTCTTGCGCCAGCTGATATCTCCATCGGCGTACATTGCTACGCCAGCGGAGTCATAGCCGCGGTATTCCAAACGGCGCAGCCCTTCCAGAACTACGTCGAGGGCGAAGTAATCACGGCCACCACCAGCGTGACCAATATATCCAACAATTCCACACATGGTTGCTGATTTTACAGCACAAGGGGCAAAGCTCTAGGCGGGCGGGGCGTCGGCAAGCAAGGCACGGCACCCCACCCGCTACTGTGCTGGGAAAACTAGCGCGATGCCTGTTCCAAAAGCTCCAAAATGTGGTGGTAATCCTCGCCGGTGGCACGGGTAAGGCCAAGCTCGCAAGTGCGGTTGGTCGAGGCGTGATACTGCGCTCCGATTTCCTTGACTTGCGCTGCCTCGGCGCGGGTGGCGGCAGCGGTAAGCTCCGAGTGCAGCATGCCGCGGTCACCGGCATAGCCACAGCAATTCCACTCGGTGGGAATGTGTACCTCGGTCGCGGCGGCGCGGGCCACCTTTTCTACATCGTCCATCATGCCCAGCTGGAAGGCAGAGCAGGTGGGGTGCACAGTCATGGAAGCCACTGGATTCTTTACTTCCAGCTGCGGCAGCAAGGTATCGGCCGTAAAGCTAATGGCGTCAATAACGGTGATACCCACCGACTCCAACATATCTTTAAAGCCAGCGGTGCAGCTGCTGGCGTCCACGATAACCGGAAGGCGCGCACCATCAGTAGCGTCCATGACGATATCGCGCACGCGCTGCTCCATTACATCGTGGCCGGCCTGCATGCCCTTGGAAGACCATGGTGTACCACAGCAAAGCTTGTCGATGCCCTGCGGAACCTCCAGCGCGACCCCGGCGCGCTCCAAGAGCGCCACAAAGGAATCGGTAGCACCCTTGCCGCCGCCTTGCGGGCCGAACATGGTGTTCACGCAGGCGGGCAGATAGATTCCGGTGGTCTGGGCATAGCGATCACCTACGCGGCCGGCCAAGCGGCCGCGGGACTTGCCGCCCTTGCCCAACTCTGGCTGGTACTGCGGGAGATTATCGGCACCGATGAGACTGCGGCCCACATCGGTAACCTTTTTGACTAGCTCGGTGGGCAATAGGTGCGCGCCGGTAAGCGCTACCCCGGCGCCTTGGCTGACTACCTGCCAGTTCTTGGCGGCAGCACCCCACAGCTTTTGCTGCGCTGGCTGGGCTTCCTCGCGGCGCAAGCGCTTGATGAACTTGCCGGTATCGATGCCTACTGGGCAGGCAGTGCGGCACATCGAATCCACGGCGCAGGTCTCGACGCCCATGTACTCGTAGGCCCGATCTAGCTCAGCGACGAGTTGGCTATCGCCAGCTTCTTCCGCGCGCTTGCGGGCGCGGCGCACCACAATGCGTTGGCGTGGGGTGAGCGTGAGGTCGCGCGACGGGCAGACCGGCTCGCAGTAGCCGCACTCCACGCAGCGGTCTACTTCCTCTTCCACGGTGGGATTGAGCTTGATGTTTTTGATGTGTGCATCGGGGTCATCGTCCAAGATGACGCCGGGGTTCATCGTGTTGGTGGGATCGCAGGCCCGCTTGAGTTCCTGCATTACCTCATAGAGCTCATCGCCGTACTGGCGGCGCACATACGGCGCCATGGCGCGGCCGGTGCCGTGTTCCGCCTTGAGATTGCCCTCGGCCGAGAGGACCAAGTCCACCATGCCCTCGTTGAAACCGTTATAGCGACCGATGGCATCATCGCCTTCAAAGCGGTCCGTAAGCAGGAAGTGGATATTGCCGTCCTTGGCGTGGCCGAAAATGACGGCATCATCATATCCATAGCGGGCAAAGAGTTCCTGCAGCGAAGAACAAGTATCTGCCAGATCGCCGACGGGCACGACGATGTCTTCCAAAAGGGCCGTCGTGCCAGACGGGCGCGCCTCTGCTACCTGGGCGTACAGACCCTTGCGGAAATTCCAAGCGGAAGTGCGCGTTGTGGCATCAGCCGAGAAGGCTGCCGGGGACTGCAGCGGCAATTCGCGCAAGAGCTGCGATCCCTTGCTTTCTTTCTCCTGCAATTCCTCTTGGGCATCAGCGTGATACTCAATGAGCAACGCGGCCTGCTTATCCACATCGAAACCGGTAATGGCCTGCGGCACCTTATCAAAGCCTTGACCGACGCGAATAGAGGCAGAGTCCATCAGCTCCAGGGTGGCCGCTCCGGTCTCCAAAAGTGCCGGCAGGGACTTGGTGGCAGCGCTGAGATCATCAAATACGGCCACCGTGGTGGTGGTCAGCTTAGAAATCGGCACCGTGCGGAAAACCGCTTCCGCAATGAAGGCCAGGGTTCCTTCCGAACCGATAAGCAGGTGCTCAAAAAGCTTGACCGGGCTATCAAAGTCGAGGAAGGAATTGAGACCATAGCCCATCGTGTTTTTCAGCTGGAAGTGACGGCGGATAATATCCACGGATTCCTGGTTATCGCGCACACGGCGCTGCAGGCGGATAAGCGTGTCCACCAGCTCCGGTTCCTGCTCCTGGAACTGCCGGTCTGCATCCGGATCGGCGGTGTTAATTACGGTGCCGGTAGGCAGCACAAAGGTCAGCGATTCCAGAGTGTTATACGTATTGAGCTCAGTGCCGCAGGCCATGCCGGAGGAGTTATTAGCCACCACGCCGCCGATGGTGCAGGCAGACTCGCTGGCCGGATCCGGCCCCAGTTTGCGGTTGCGCAGGCCTAGGCGGGCGTTGACCTGACGCACCGTCGCGCCGGGCTGGACGCACACGCGCTTGCCCTCATCAAGAACTTCTATACCGCGGAAGTGCTTGCGCACATCCACCAGGTATCCATCGCCGGAAGCCTGACCTGCCAGAGAGGTGCCACCGGAGCGCAGAGTTACCGGAACATTCTGCTGCCGGCCCGCACGGAAGATGGCCGCCACATGCTCGGCGGAGCGAGCCTCGATGACTGCCTTGGGGGTGTACAGGTAGTGCGAGGCATCGGAGGCATGTGCCACGCGGTCAATGACCTCGGTCTTTACCTCCATCCCATAGCGAGTAGAAAGTTCTTGCACATCAACGACGCCGGTAGTCATGTACCGCAGCCTGCCTTCCCAGAAAAAGAGTACGTAGTTGTTCACACATTGCACTCCCCTGCGCTTAGCGTCGCAAGTTAGGAGGGGCTTAGGAAAGCTCGCCGCCACACCCGCTCCTCGGCCGGATACTGCGTAGATTTTTCTCAGATAAACCCGCACCCTTTCCCGCCTGGCGGGTGATCTTCATCTATCCTGGAATGCGTGTCTGCGAATTTGAAAAAACATCTAGCAACGTTGTCGAAGCGTGGCCGCAACCGAGTTTTGGTTGGCGACCTTGACTATGCCGGAATCACCGGCAAGGTTTATACCCCCGCGGAGGGCCAGAGCCTGCCCGCGGTGGCTTTTGGCCATGACTGGATGCACAAAATTAAGGATTACCACGCCACCCTGCGCCACCTGGCTAGCTGGGGCATCGTCGTGGTAGCCCCCGATTCTGAGACCGGCCCCTTCCCCGACCACCGCAACCTAGCTGCGGATATGGAATCCGCGTTGCAGATTGCCGCCGGGGTAAAGCTAGGCTCCGGAAACATTACGGTCTCCCCGGGCAAGCTCGGCATGATTGGCCACGGCATGGGCGGTGGCACCGCCGTGTTAGGAGCCTTGGATAACAAGAAGGTTAGCGCCGTCGCCGCTATTTATCCCTCAGTCACCTCCCCCTCTGCGGTGCAGGCTGCCCGCCGCATTGACACCCCGGGCCTAGTCATCGGTTCCGGCCAGGAAGACATCTTCAATGCTGGCAACCCTGCCAAGCTCGCCCATAATTGGAATGGCCCGGTGTGCTTCCGCGCCATCGACAAGGGCACACACGCCGGCTTCACCGAAGATCGTCTGCGCAAGCTGGCCATCGGCACCTCCGCTTTCCAGTCTGGACCCACCGAAATCGCCCGCGGCTTGGTCACCGGCTTCCTGCTGGCCACCCTAAATGACGATTCCACTTACGCCGCCTTTGCAGATCCAGAAGCAAGCGCAAAGAAGGTCGAAAGCTTGGTAGGCGAAGACCTGGCCGAGCGCGCCGGCGTAACCCGCGACGCCTAAGGCTTTAGCCCCGCCGCAGCACTGATTGCACCTGCCCCGACGCGTTTCGTGAACGCGCCGGGGCAGCGCCATATCGGGGCCTGGGCGCCGCTGCTTGTCGACGCCCCACTTGCCCCTTCTCCCTCCGTGCCTCCTGCATGGCCTTATCCGCGGATTTTTCAAGCTCGTCTTGCGCTTTCGCCAGCGTTTTTTCAAATTCCAGCAAGCGTTTAGCCGTCCTTTCTCGAAAGCCCTGCGCAAACTCTGCGAAATCATTATTCATTACCACTGCCCTGCCTTTCGTGCCTTAATGGATGGTTCTTCTGGCGCGGGTCCTGCCTCTGGCTGGGGCGCTGGCGCCGGCGCAGGTGCTGGGTCGGGAGCTGGTGCTGGCTCAGGAGCCGGTTCTGGGCCCGGCTGAGGCGCTGGCGCAGGTGCCTGTTCAGGCGCCGGTGCTGGGGCTGGTGTCTCCGCTGCACCAGCGGCTTGGAGGTGCGCCACCTTTTCCGGTGGCGGCGTTGGCTCCTCTACCTGAGACAGCTCTGGGGGCGGTGTTATGACTCCGTCATCACCAGTCGGTTCAGGTTCAGGGCAAGGCTCCGGTTCGGGCTCTGGCTTAGGCTCAGGGCAGGGATCAGGTTCTGGCTCAGGTACGGGATCGGGTTCGGGTTCTTGCACCGGACAATCCAGTTCGGACATGTTCTCCAAGCACTGTGCAGCGCCTTCCACAATGAGGCCCACGCCCACCAATGCGATTCCAGCTCCGACCAAGCCGAGGCTACCGCTACAGGAGGATTCGATCTCACAGACTTCTGAGCTGGTCTGGGTAGTAGTGACACATTCTTCAGTACTCTCTCCGGTATTCTCTGGGCACAGTGGTTCTTCGCTTGTGTCCGTTTCAGAAGCGGGTTCGGTTTCCATTTCTGGCTTGGGCTTCGGCTCTGGATGAGATTCTGGTTCCGGGCACGGCTCTTCTACCTGCTGCGGCTGTTCCGGTGCTTCCTGCGGCGGAATGATCTCCGCCTGCGCCGGCCTAGTGGTCTCTACTTCGCGCTCCGACTGTACTGGCCGCTCGGTGTTTGATTGCTCGGTGCACTCACAGCAGTGGCACCCAGCACCAAGCTCTGATGAGGTCTCCGTGTGCATTTCCGTCTCGGCTGCAGGCTCCGGTGCAGGGCATGCCTCAGGTGGAGTAGGCGTTGGTGAAAGAGGCGTCGGTTGTGGTGGAACGGAGGTGGCGTGGTGTGATTCCGGCTTGGAATCAGGCTCAGGCATCGGTTTGGGCACAGGTGGGCACTCCACTTGCGCAGGCTCGGTGGGCCGCGATGGCGGGCACTCATCCTTTGGCATCGGATTCGTGGGAGGTGGAGCGTCTGGGCACTTCTCTACGGGTGCCGGGCAGGCTTCATCTGCAGGTTTAGCCGGCGTCGGGCATTCTTCCGGCATCGGGCGCTCACAGACGCACTCACAGCGCGATTCGAACTCGCTATAACAGGATTCGATCGCATCATCGCGGTCGCGGCAGGTGCTGGCGATATTGTGATTTGTCTCCTCAATAATTTGCCCCCCGATCGTGGAAAGAATCGGGATGATGAACCTGGCTAAAGGGTGTTTGGTGGCGACCATGGACAAAATATTTAACAGTGGGATGACCGCAGAGACGAGCTCGGTAAGGGCCGTGTCAGAGACATCAACGACGTCAGCAATAGCGCCTGAGCACTGCTCCGCCGAGCTAGTCAGATGTGCGGCATCTTGGCGGTCAATGTCGAAGTCTTCCTGCACGCCGCACAGGTGCTCACGCATGGCGCCCTGAGCAACCTCGGAATCATCCTGCTGCAAATAGCCCGCTAGTCCAGCACCGCCTACCTTCGGGCGATTGCCGCCCACGGCCGCAACGGTATTTTTCACCAAATTTTCGGGCGCAATGCCATCAACCGCACCGACTAACTCTCCTAGTAGATTCATCGGCATGCTGGGGCCCGAGTAGCTGCCCAGGCAGGCGAATTGGAATTGAGAAATAGCGTTAGAGTAGTCCCCCAACAGGGATTTTGTCAGCGTACTCACTTGCTGCCAGCCTCCCTACCGCGTGCAAAGGAGCTGCCAAAGGACTCATCAAAATCGGCGAAGGCGCGCACCTGTTCATGAGCGGCGTGGGCGGTGGCGGATAAATTATCCAACCTCTGCCCGCCGCGCTCATGGATGCGCGCCAAGACATCACGAATGCGCTCACCGTGGCCGCCAAAATTGCGTCCAGCCGCGGCCACCGGAAAATCCGGTACCTCGGCCCGGTGGGCATCGCGTTGCTCGTCGTTATCGGCTACGACCTGCCGTAGTGCGGACATCGCCTCCAAGGGGCGAAGAAAAACCTCAGACACTTGTGTATTCCCCCAAATCCATATGCGGTAAAAGTTCTCACCTTCATTGGACTGGGGATTGCGCCAAATGGTTCCCTCGGATTATAAAAATCTTCCACACTAAGCGGTGACTCTAGACCGAAGAAACGATGGCGGAAAGCCTCCCTGCAACCTTGCGGGCCTGCTCCTTGTCCGCAGCCTCTACCATGACGCGGAAAACTTCCTCGGTGCCGGAAGGTCGCAGCAGGACGCGGCCGGTCTCGCCGAGTTCTTCCTCGGCCTGAGCGATGGCTTCTTGTACTTCGGGGGCATCCATGATGACGCCCTTATCAGAAACCGGCACGTTGATGAGCACCTGCGGTAGCACGGTCATTACCGATGCTAATTCCTTTAGGGACTTCCCGGACTTGGCCATGCGCGCCATGATAGACAGGCCGGTAAGGGTGCCGTCGCCGGTCGTGCAATCATCCGTCAACACCACGTGGCCGGACTGCTCGCCGCCCAAGGAGAAATCGCCGCGGTTGAGCTCTTCTAGAACATAGCGGTCGCCTACTGCGGTGTGACGCACCTCGATGCCTTGTTCCTGCATCGCCAGCTTCAGGCCTAGGTTGGACATCACGGTTGCTACCAAGGTGTTATAGCGCAGGTCATTATCATCCTTCATGCCCACGGCCAACAGCGCCATAATCTGGTCGCCGTCAATCACATTGCCCTCGGCGTCCACAGCCAAGCAACGGTCGGCGTCACCATCGTGGGCCAGGCCCAAATCGGCGCCATGCTCGACGACGGCCGCCTGTGCCTTTTCAATATGCGTCGAACCGCAGTCCTCATTGATATTAAAGGCGTTCGGCTCATTGTGGATAGCAATAACCTCAGCCCCGGCCGCCTCATAGGCGATGGGAGCAACCTTGGAGGCCGCACCATTGGCGGTATCTACGACCACCTTGATGCCGCTCAAATCCGTGGAGACCACTTCCTTTAAATGGTTGAGGTAGCGCTCGCGTCCGTCTGGCGCCTCCGAAATGATGCGCCCCAACTTGGTGCCAGTCGGGCCGTCTTCAGTGAGGTTTTCCATAGTGGCCTGAATCCTGTCTTCTATTTCATCCGGTAGCTTCTTGCCGCCGGCGGAGAAGAACTTAATGCCGTTATCCGGCATAGGGTTGTGGGAGGCAGAAATCATTACGCCGAGATCCGCGCCATAATCATCCGTCAGGTAGGCAATCGCCGGGGTCGGCAACACGCCCACGCGCACCACGTCAACGCCGCGGGAGGCCAAACCGGAGGCAATCGCCGCATCCAGCATCTCGCCGGAAACGCGCGGGTCGCGACCAATAATGGCCAACGGCCGACGCTCATAGGATTCCCGCTGGGCGGTGAATACCTCCGCAGCGGCCTGGCCTAGTTGCAAGGCCAGAATCGGGGTCAGCTTCTTGTTCGCGAGGCCGCGAACGCCATCGGTTCCAAAAAGTCGAGTCATGCAGTCAATTATGCACGCCTGTGCCCAGCGATTGCATGTTGGGGCGGTTTAGGCGAAATCAAGCTTTTGGTTTATCGACGGGTTGAGCACTATTCCTTCCGCCCGCGCTTCCATAAAACGACGAAAGCCGCCGCCTCCCAAAGGGAAGCAGCGGCGTTCGTGGCGCTTGCGCGCGCAGTAGAAGCGAGATTAACGCTTGGAGTACTGCGGTGCGCGACGTGCCTTGTGCAGACCAGCCTTCTTACGCTCAACTGCACGAGCATCACGGGTGAGCAGACCAGCCTTCTTGAGGGCGGTACGGTCACCTGGGTTGTAGATGTTCAGTGCACGAGCGATAGCCAGACGCAGGGCGCCAGCCTGACCGGTTGGGCCGCCGCCGTTGACGGTGACCTTGAGGTCGAACTGGTTCTCGCGCTCCAGCAGGGTAAGCGGCAACAGGATGTCCTGCTGGTGCAGCTTGTTCGGGAAGTACTCACCGAACTCGCGGCCGTTAACCACGATCTGGCCGGAGCCAGCAACGAGGCGAACACGAGCGACGGCGCGCTTACGGCGTCCGACGGTCTGGATCGGGCCCTCGTGTACCGGAGCGGCAGCCTCAACCTCTTCGGTCTCGGCCGGTGCGATGGAATCACCGATGGTGTTGGTGAACTCTTCGGTAGCGGCGCTTGCTGCAGCGATGTCAGCAGCGTCGGCTACGTTGTTGTCGATGTTCTGCTCAGACATTACTGTGCCACCTGCTTAAACTCGAAGGTTTCCGGCTTCTGGCCGGCGTACGGGTGCTCTTCGCCTGCGAAGACGTGCAGCTTCTTGATGGAAGCGCGGGAGAGCTTGTTGTGCGGCATCATGCCGGCAACGGCTTCTTCGATAACGCGAACCGGGTTGGCGTCCAAAGACTGACCCAGGGTCATGGACTTCAGGCCGCCCGGGTAGCCGGAGTGACGGTAGCGCATCTCGCGGCCGCGCTTAACGGAAGAAACGTGGATCTTGTCAGCGTTGAGGATGATGACGTGGTCACCAGCGTCAACGTTCGGTGCGAACTGTGGCTTGTGCTTGCCGCGCAGCAGGTCTGCAACGGTGGAAGCGAGCTTGCCCAGCACCACATCAGTAGCGTCGATGACGTACCACTTGCGGGTGATGTCACCGCTCTTTGGGTGGAAAGTAGACAATTTGACTCCTTGAAAGTCTGTCTCGGAACTGCCGGCCAGCGCTAAGCATCCATCCACTCCCGTACAGCGGCCGGTGGAGACCTGCAGGGAGCGCTTCGCCAGCTGCTAGCCGACGAGCGAACACATAGGTCTCCTACCCTACTTGCTCACCTGCTCGAAAACCAAAACGCCGAAACCGGTACCTTCCGCGGCTCAAACGGAAGGTACCGGCTCGTGGGTGTGGGCTAGAAAGGTACGACTTGAAAAGGTGGAAGAGAGGAAAAGAGGTGTTGGTCAAAAAGTGCTCACGCTGCAATCTTTTGCCAAGACTGCGGCTGCGTCCGCCTCCTGCCACTCAAGTGTGGTCAGTGGCACCGCAAGCTCGGCCAAGACAGCCTGAAACAGTGCAGGCGGGGCGCGGATCTAACCCCAGCTTGCGGCGGCGCGACGATTGACGTCACTCATTGCATCATTGCCCTGAGAGACGGTCTTGGAGATGGTCGCGAGCACGGTATTGAGTTCCTGAGATGCCTTGTCCCACTTGGCCTGTGCCTGGTTATAAGCCACTGCGGACTCGCCCTCCCAAGTGCTCACCATCGGCTGCAGCCGCGCCTTCAGGTCTGCCAAGGTGCTGTTGATGCGACCTGAGGTAGCGTTGATATCAGCTGCGGCGGAAGAAATGGCACCGAATTCGTACTTGATCTCGGACATGTGGTGGTGGATTCCCTTCTGTGAATCTATAGGTTTTGGTCAGTGGACTAGAGAACTGTGCAGTGCGGTTTAGAGGGCGAGGCCGCCACCAACATTGGAGAATGCCTGGGCGTTTTCTGCTTCCACGTTGTCGAAGTTGTGGGCGTTGCTGCGGATATTGTCAGAGATAGAGGCCAATGCCTCGCGCAGCTGTTGTGCAGAGGTGTTGTAGCGCTGCATCAGGTCATCGAAAGAGACCTGGGCTTGGCCTACCCAGCTTCCGCGCACAGAGTCGACGACTCCCTGCAGGCGGGTGAGCTCGCCTTGGACTTCATCATTGGTGTTATCGACTTTGCCGGCGGTGGCAACCATGACATCGGCTTGTGTCTTGAAAGTCTGAGACATAAGAGTGCGCCCCTCCTTAGGGCGGATGAGATTGTGTATATTCCCCCGAAAAAGCATCTGTGCTTTCTCATCTTTATTGGACTGAACTTTCCACCAAACGGTTCCCGCCTGGGGCAAAGTTTTTAAGACTATTTTTTGACCAGGCTTTCCGTAGCCATGCGGCAGGCTGCCTTTTGCACAGCATTGGAATTGTGGCGGGTATGGCACCCCACAGACATCTGATGCCCACGGTCTTCCCAGGTAGTCCACTCCACCAAAGAGCCGTCCCCTGGGTCTTCGGTATAGCTCAGGCGCCCGGCCTTATCGGTGGCATCGCGTAGCGCCGGGTCTTCGTCGACCTGCGCGCGGATTTCTTTAAAAAGTGCATCCGCCGGAACGTTAAACATTTCATCCGCCGCCAATAGGATACGCAGGTTCGGATCCTCCCCGGTGGCGGTAACCAACCCATCTTCTACCTTGGTATGAAACCCGGTGGGAACGACCACAAACATCCCCTCAATATCTAGATGCTTCTCCCCTGGATTTAATTCGTTACCACCTGGTTCTGCAGTATCCACGGCACTGGACTCTGGCGAGTTGGGCACGGATTCCATTGCGCTGTCGCGGCCCGGCTGTGCGGCGCGTGGTTGTGGGCGGGAATCACCTGAGGCGGCATCACTGTCTGCTGAATCTCGTGCGCCGATAGCCCACCAGGAAGCTCCGGCAACGGCAATAATGACCACTGCAATTGCGAGGTGGAAGATATCAATAGCCCCGAGCCAACCGCGCAGCCGGTCGGACCAGCTTGGTGTTACTGGCTCATCATAGGCTGGCGCTTCCATCACTCTGGTGGGAGAAGCTGGTTCCGCAATCTCCGTAGCCGGATGAGTAGGGGTTCCAAATGAGGTTGACGTAGCTAACGAGGAGATAGCTGGTTCTGGGTCAATGAGCCGCACCCCGGTGACTTCCAATTGCCGGCTGACAATGGTGGTGGCCTCCTGCGCAATGTCCGTGCCGGACGAGTCTGCCACCACGCAAGCTTCCACGTCGGGCCAGGACGGCCCGGCCAACTTTGAAATCTGATCCATGACCTGCCCCAAAGCCCAACCTTCCACGATGCCGGTACCCGGCAGGTCGTAGCGGTATACCGAATCAGGCCCTTCAAAAATGGTGGCCGCGTCTAGGATCGTGACGGTAATTGGTACAGCGTTAGTCTCCCCACCGTCAGTGATTGGGGCGCCGGTATGCGAATTCGCGCTGAGGTTGGTGGTCATTTACTTCTCTCCTTCTGGGTACACCACTTGGGCGACGCCGAGGTTTTCACCCCGGATGCTCCACTGACCGCGGCCGGGTGGTTGTTGGCTGGGTTTAAGGCCAAAGATGGTGCCTTCGTCCCGGTCGGCGTCGAAAAGCAGCAACGCTGGTTGAAGATCGCGCACTGCAGAGAAGAATTGGCCGAAAAGGGCGCGGCCAATGCCACCGGACTTGCGAGCGACGATGAGATGCAGGCCAATGTCGCGGGCGTGCGGGAGTAGCTCCAGGAGCGGTGAAAGGGCAATATCGCTCAGCAGGTCCGCATCGTCGATGACTAAGTAGATATCTGGGCCCTTCCACCAGTCTCGTGCGGCGAGCTGCGCTGGGGTAATATCCGGGCCCGGCAGGCGGGATTCCAGTGTCCGGACAGTATCGAGAATGGTCTCTTGTGCACTTGTCTGCGTTGCGGCATAAGCGGCAACCATGTCTTGGTTCAAAGTTCCCAAGTGGGCCCGCCGCTGGTCGATGACCACAAGGCGAGCGTCTTCCCGCGCGAAGGCGCAGATACCGCGCATTATTTGTGCCAAGAAGGTGGACTTGCCGCAACCCTGCGCTCCTATTGCCACTAGGTGCGGCTCGCGCGATGGATTCCACGTCAGCGGATCGAGATCCCGTCCGCCGATGCCCCAGGCGATCTCGCCGTCGGGAATTTCCCCTTGAGTAGCAAGGGCAGACGGGGTGAGTACCGCGGGCAGCATCTTGAGTTGCGGAACTGGATCGGCTGCGGTATGAACGCGGCAAATGTGGGCGATGTCCTGGTTTGATGTGCGAGCTAGGAGCATATTCTCTCCGGCCAAGGTGAGCCCGCGGCCCGGCGCGCTGGGTAGCTTCTGCTGCAACTTGCGGTCAATAAGCGAATCCAAGGACTCACCAAGGCGCAGCTCAAGTCGGTTCGCTATGAGATCGCGGATAGCGGGGCGCATCGTGGTCCACCGCGAGGTGGCAATGACGACATGCACGTGGGCAGAGGCGCCATCGGCGACTATCTCTGTGACTTTCTCCGCTATGTCTTCAAACTCCGCGCTGGAGGTGCCAATGTGGTGCCAGCCATCGATGACGAGGAAAGTTGCGCACTGTTCCGGGCGGCGAACAAGACCGGCTACTTCGTCCACAATGCGCCGCACCTTTTCCCCCTCCTCACGCCCGGCAACTCCGGCAACGTGGGGCAGTCTCTCCAGAGACGCTAGCTGACCGCCACCCAAATCGATGACGTAGAAGCGTGCCGCCTTGGGGCTATGCCGTAGCGCCAGAGCCGAGACGATGGTGCGCAGCGCACTTGATTTTCCTGACTGCGGGCCGCCGCATAAGGCCATGTGCCCGCCGTGCTGGTGGAAATCAATTATCAGCTCATCTTGGCGTTGGTAATACGGTCTATCAATAATGCCGACGGGAGCCAGCAGCGTCCCGTTACCTGCAACAGACGACGAGGCGCCCACGTCCGCTCCGCTAGACAGTCCGGGTAATGCAGATAGCTCAATGACCGGTGGTAGCGGCGGCAGCCAGATACGGTGCGCCGATTGATCACGCAATCGGGCTTCTTCTGCCGCGGCACGCACGACCTCGCTAAGCACAGTGGTGGTGTCATCGAGAACAACCACAGGGCTAGTGCTTTCTTCCTCCTCTGCCCAACCTCGAAAGAACTGCACGCGGCCGCGGGCTACGGCGGGTCCGTCCCCATGAGCTTCAGCTATCGCCCGGCGCGGCACGGGCCCAGAAACATAGGAGGCTTGGAAACGAATCAACGCCTCGGCATCAGACTTGAGGTAGCCCGCGCCGGGTTGGCCGGGCAAATGGTAGGCATCGGTCACGCCCAATACTTGACGGGATTCCGCCGAAGAGAAGGTTTTTAGCCCGATTCGGTAGGACAGGTGGGAATCCAGCCCCCGCAACCGGCCTTCTTCAAGTCTTTGAGAGGCTAAAAGCAGGTGCACGTGGAGACTGCGCCCCAAGCGGCCAACGGCAACGAAAAGTTCCGCAAAATCAGGGTGCTGGCCCAAAAGCTCCGAGAACTCGTCAACAACAATGACCAAGGCGGGCAGTGGCCCGTGCTCGCGTACTGCAGCGGCGGAAGCGTTGTACTCGCTGACGTTGGCGAAGTTTCCGGCGGTGCGCAACAACTCTTGGCGGCGGTTCATCTCACCGGAGATGGCATCGTACATGCGCTCTACCAGCGTAGATTCCTCTTCCAAGTTAGTAATCACTGCAGAGGTATGCGGCAGGTGGTCACATCCTAAGAAAGTAGCGCCGCCTTTGAAATCCACCAGTACGAGGTTCAGCTCGTCCGGACTATGGGTAGCTGCAAGCGCGGTGACGAGGGTGCGTAGGAGCTCCGACTTGCCGCTGCCGGTCGCGCCGATGCACAGGCCATGCGGGCCCATGCCACCGTGGGCAGATTCCTTAAGATCCACCGTGACGGGTTGGCCGACCGTATCGATGCCGACGGGCACCATGAGGCGCGCCGAGCCTTCTCGGCCATGCCACATGCCGCTGGCCGCTAGTTCTTCCACGTCGCGATAGCCTAAAAGGCCCATGAGGTCACTTCCATGGCGGCCAGAGGTGCTATCGGGCCGGCGAAAGGAAGCCATGCTGCGCGCAAGCAATGTCGCAGCGGCCACGCTCATTCCATCGGGAGCCCCTAGTTCTTCCACCCCGGCTGCGGTGACTACCTGCAAGTGCTCCCCTGCCACCAGGCTTAGGCCTTCGTGCTCGGCACGTACCCCCAGCGCCGAGGACGGCGCCCCTGCGACCTCGATGATGGTGGTGTAAGAATCATCGTGGAAAAAATCCTCGGTGCCCGTAGTCAGCACGCCATCGACAATGAGGATGCGAAAGCGTGCCTTCTCCGGCGTGCGAGCGTGGGGCAGCCACTTTAGCCATTCCCACGGCCCACCACGAGCCTCGATGCCGCAAGCTTCTGGGCCATGCGCCAATGCCATCTGGAGGACCATAGCGCGCACCATATCGCGGGCGGGATCCGCAGGCTCTTCACCTCGCGTCGACGCCGTACCGGAAACAGAAAGAAAGCGAAAAGCCTGCAATTGAATAACCACCGGCATATCGGGCACGGTACCCACCGCTTTGATGGTCTGGCGCATGCTCACTGCACACACTGGGTCTAAGTCCTCGGTGGCTCCAGAATCCGGCACGTTGATGGGAGTGCACAGCGTGGTAGGCCCAGTTCCTACGCGTACCTCGAGGGCATCCGAGTCATCGGGGCCGCGCTCCCACATGCGACGCGAGCCTATCAGCGCGCTAAGCTCTTCCGGTGCGGGGTGGCGATAGTTCTCATGTGCGCGCTGCGCAGAAGCGTTGCATAGGGCCTTTTCCCGTAAGGCTTTGATGTGGCGCAGGTAGGTGCGTCGGGTTTCATCAGGATCCTGCCCGCTGTTATTGGGCCCAAACATCATCGCCATGCTCGCCAGCATCATCAGCGGAAACATCAAGGCCATCGGGCTTATCTGCCGGGAATCTCCCGCACCAAGCACCATAAGGGCGACCATGCCAAGCATCGCCGCAATCATCACCACCGGAAGGAGCAGCCGCACCAGCGGTACCGGTTGTGGGCGTACTGCCTCTGGGACCTCCTCGGCCTCAATGCTCCCGGTGGGCAGCGGCGGTGCAGCATCCCGCAATGGCATGGTCAACGGCTCAATTACACGGGTATCCCCGATCCCAAGCATGCTTAGGTAACCTCCCCCGAGCCACGCGCCAGCGCCCTTAGCCCCCTGCCAAGATTCCTCGCGCTGCGGTGGACACGTCGCCACTAGTAAGCCACAATATGTGGCATTGGGCAAGGGGGACGCCCACAATCCATTGACTTTCGGGGGAATAATGACTACTGCTACAGCGCACCACCTGCGCCTTACCATCCGCATTCACGCCGGTACATTCCACAAAGAGGCGGACGTGGCACTACCGTTGAGTTCCAGCGTGGGCGAGCTTTTGGCTGAAATCACGGACTTAGTGGATGCGCCCACGATTTCCGAGCCCTGGCGCGCCAGTACTGTTTCTGGCCGCGCTATCGATCTCACCGCCCCGCTGGCCGCCACTCCACTTACCGAAGGCGCCATCCTGGTTATTAGTCCGCGCGAGCGCCGCCCTGCGCCGGTGATTCGAGATGCAGCAGAATCGCTTGCCGCCGCGGCCGAGGAGGATACTACCGCTGCCCTTCCTGTTGTTTGGGCGTGGGGAGGGCTACTTGCCGCCTTCGCTTTGCTCTGGGTTAGCACCCTTCCCCTTGCGGCGTGGGCGGCGCTGGCCGCAGGAGCGCTTTTGCTCGCCCTGTGGATCCGTGTCCTGTCGCTGGTGCACCTTAGCTTGGTGGCCAGCATGGCGTGCGGCTGGGTGATAATTTCGCCCTCGCTGGATGAGGCGCCTTTTGCCGCATTTACCGCCTGTTTCACCCTGCTCATCGTGCTACTTGCCTGCCACGTCACCGGGTTAAGCACGGTTCGCACCAGCTCTGCGGCACTCACTGTCTCGGCTCTCATCTTCATCGCGGCATTGGGGTATCTGCTGCCTGGACCAAAGGCAGGACTACACGCCAGCCACGGTACGGCGGCCGCTGCCTGTGTCATCATCGCCGGCATTATTATGCTGGCCACTGCCCCTGCATTGAGCATTGCTACTGCTGGCCTCAAGGTTCCGCAGCTGCCCACGGCCGGCCAAGATCTTGCGGTATCCGATGCTAGCCAGCCGGATGTCGATAGCCGCGCGTGCCGCGCCAGCAGCGCCTACGAGGGAATGTGCTGCGGCCTGTCACTCTGTCTTATTCCGGCGCTCATCGCTCTCTCGTTTACAGGCAGTGGTCCGGCCCTATCGCCGACCCATGGCGCGCCTGATTCTTTCACCGAGTACATTTCGGTGCTTTTTGGAACTGAGGGCTCCGGCGCGGGCTTCGTCCAAGCACTCTGTGTTACTTCCGCGGGTGCCGTAATTATGCACGCCTCCCGGCACGGTCGTGCGCTAGCCAGTTGGGCACTCATGGTTTTGGCAATTGCCGCGTGCCTGGCTACTTGTCTCTGTGCCACCCACGCGATAGTAGATTCCGGGCTCGCACATGCTTGGGCACCAGCCTTGATTTCCGGTCTCGTTCTCATCGCTATGATTAGTGCCCCGCTGTGGGCGTCCAAGGTGGCGGGGCTAGAACCCACCACCATCGCTTGGTTTGAGCGCATCGAATCCCTAGCTATTGCCGCCAGCTTGCCACTCGCCGCCCACCTAACCGGCGTTTTCATGCTCATCAGGGGTATCGGATGATGCGCAGTCTACCTACTACATTGTGGATAAGCCCGGCGCTTCTTGCTTGCATAGCTGTGGCAATACTTCCCGTTACCTTAGGTGCTGCGGCATTAGTAACCGCTCCCGATGCGACCGCACGTGAACCGGACCGCGAATGCGCAATCGCGCATTCCTCACCGCTTTCGCCCCAACCTAGCGAGGATCAGCTCAACTACCGCGCCCGTCTGCACTCCTTTGCCACCGGGGAGGGCGTAAAGGTTGCCGTTATCGATACCGGCGTGGCTACCCACGATCAGCTGCGGCACCTCAGCGGCGGCGCGGACCTTATCGCGCCGGAGGAACCGGAGCCGCACCGCGACTGCGACCTGCACGGCACCGTCGTAGCCGGTATCATCGCCGGCCACGATATTGGTATCGCGCCACGGGCGGAAATCTACGCTGTGCGCCAAACCAGCGCGCATTATCGCCAAGAGCGACAAGACAATACCACCGGCTCGCTAGATACCTTGGCCCAAGCGATTGATGACGCCGCCGATGGCGGCGCCCGCATCATCAATATCTCCGTTGTTTCTTGCGTCCCGCCGGATGTGGCCGCCCAGGTGGATACTTCCCGGTTGGACGGTGCTTTAGCACATGCGGAAGAATCTGGATCCGTGGTAATTGCCGCATCCGGCAACGCTTCTTCCGGTAGCTGCGAGATGGGTGACCGAGTATTTCCAGCGGATTCGCCCACAGTGCTCTCAGTAAGCGCCCAAGCGGATTCGCACGAGCTCGCTGACTACTCTCTGAGTTCGGCGGATGGCCCACAACTGGCTGCGCAAGGATTTGTACCACTCGCGCTCAATCCCGCCGGCGGATGGGCCGACGGCAAAGAGGGCACGGACGGCACGTCCCAATTTCACGGCACCTCCTTTGCCGCGCCGGTAGTCAGCGGCACGGCGGCCCTACTGGCGCAGCGTTTCCCCGATGACAGCCCGGCCGCCCTGCGTAAACGCTTAGAAGACGCCGCGGAGCCGGGACACGGATTCGTCGACCCGCTCACGGTGCTCACCCACGTGGAATCATCCACGCTCGGAGATACCCGAGCAATGGCTATCCGCCCCGCCGAAAAGAGCACATCACGCGCACCTATGCACAGTGCATGGGTACTCGGCGGGTTGGCGTTGGCGCTAGCCGCGTGGGCAACGTGGCGCGGGCTGTGGTCTAAGAGCTGACCTGCAGCGCCTGCTCCCGGCTAAGCGCCGAGCCTTCCGGCAGCAAACGCAGAATCTCCCAGGGCACCCGCGCGCCTACACCAGTGCCCAGCGCCTCTAAGGTCTCTTTATCCTTGACCTCGTGCCGCTGACCCGTCGGTGCAACCACGTGGTAGCCATGACCGCTATCTACTCCTACGCCTCCGCCGTTGAGACCACCAAAGCGCTGCGCCACCGCCTCACCAGCCAAGGCTACGGTACCTGCTTGGGCAGGTACCACTTCCCCGCCGCCCTCATTACTCGCACACATCCAACCATCGTCTGGGCTCACAAAGCGGAAAGTGGTGGAGGGAAGGTTGAGGTTTAAGGGGACGTCGGCAAGCGCAGCAATCTCCTGGGCCGTGGATGTCGCCGTCTTGGCGCCTAATCCAATAAGCATCTGCGCCTGCGTGGGCGTAAGCTCGGCGACGCCATCGGGTGTGCGCGCCCATAGGCCCTGGCCTGTGTCTACGACCTCCGGCGGCTGCGCCGGAAAATTCAGCGGAGGCAACTCCGCAAAAGCATTGAGCAGCTCAGGCGGCATGGGCCAGGCGTGGGTGCCGTCGTCCACACCAATCGCGCGACGCACCACACGCCCCTGGGTGCTAGAGGGATCAGGCAACGCCACCCGGCCGTCCTGAGTAATAAGCCACTGCGTGCCTTCGGTCTCCACCAATGCGGCGCGCTCCGGCCCTAGGCCTTCCTGGTCGGGCTCGGCAAGCACGATGACCTCTTGTGCAGCAACCTGGTGGCCGCCGATGCTAGTCGGGTTTTCCGCCCCTGAGGACTCCTCTTTACCTGCCAAACAGGCCGCCCAGCGCTGCTGCGGAGTCTCGCTGGCAGCCGCAAGGTACCCCGGGGCATCCGCGATCCCTACCGGGGACCCCAGAAGCGCGTCGTGCAGGTGTTCATCCCCTATCGCCTGAGCCTCGGCAGCCTGACCGGCGATGATGCGCGCAGAAGCCAAGTTGAAGACTGGGTGGTAGGTATCATTGACATCCACAAATAGCTGGCCTTGCTTCGAGCGCACGATGGGCGCATCACCCGGCTGTGGGCTCGGTTGCAGCCATGCGAGCATGCCGGAGCCCACCGCAAGGAAGGCTACGCCCACTCCGCCGAAAAGCAGGGCCTTGCGCCGCCTTGCCAAAGGATCATGAATCATCCTGATATCGCCCAATACGAGCCCGTGCTCGACGCGGCGGCGCAGAAATTTATGCCCCGAAACTTGGGCCTTAGTAGTAGGCAGCGGACGTGCCATGATTTTCCCCCGAAAAGTCTGTGTACACCCAGCACACAGGCTATCCCAGGTAGGCTCCTACCGCCACCTGGAAAGCTAGTCGGCGCTGCGCCGTTCCCGAGTAGCCTCGGCGCGGGCGGCCAGCTGATCCGCCGCCGGGTAATCCACGGCCACCAGAGAAAGCCCTTTCGCCGGAGCCACGGGGATGCTGGAGGAACGTTTGGTCTCGTGGAGCAGCGCTGCGGCGAAGTCGGCATCGCGGCGCCCCTCCCCTACGCGCAGGCAGCACCCCACCAGGGATCGCACCATGGACCAGCAAAACGCATCGGCGCTCACGCGGGCTTCAAAAAGCTCCGGTTCTTCGGGCGTTGAAATATCCCGCCAGGAGAACTCTTGCAGCTCACGAATGGTCGTGGCATTCGGCTTAGCTTTGCAGAAGGCCGCGAAGTCATGCAGGCCTACCAACGCGGTGGCGGCCTCCTGCATCGCATCGATATCCACTGGCTTTATCCACTCGGCGGTATCCCGCGCACGCGTCGGCAAAGCGCCCCGCGGGCTGGTAGTAATCCGGTATACATAATGCCTGCGCAACGCCGAGAAACGCGCATCAAAGCCCGCGGGCGCAAACTCGCAGCTATGTACCCGCACGTCTTCAGGCAAAAGCTTTGCTAACCGACGCACCAGCTTCCCCGGTTCCCCCGCCACTGAGCGCTGCTCCAGCATCTCTTTGGGAACGTCCACGTGGGCGACCTGGCCACGCGCATGGACGCCGGCGTCCGTCCGGCCGGCGACCGTTAGCGGTACCTCGGCGCGGGCAATCATCGCGAGTGTTTCTTCCAGCACGCCTTGCACGGTGCGCAGACCGCCTTTTTGCTTCGCCCAGCCGTGGAAATCCGTTCCGTCATAGGCCAAGTCCAAGCGCAGGCGCACGAACCCGTCTGCCGGCCCTTCTGCGGTGGTAGATGCTGCAACAGTCATGGTGGGATTCATGCTACCGGAGGCGCTTCCCTTGACCAGAGCCGGGCCCAGCTCCCCGTGCACCGTTCCGAAGAGTGCAGACATAAAAAGCCGCCGCCCTCCCACAAGTGGGAAAGGCGGCGGCAAAGCGCTAAGGCCGAAGGGGAATTACTTCTCCTCGGACTCCTCAGCTGCAGTCTCCTCAGCAGGTGCCTCGGTCTCTGCAGCCTCGTCTGCCTTAGCTTCCTCAGCCTCGGCGGCCTTAGAAGCGGCAGCGCGGGTAGCGCGGTTAGCCTCGGAGGTCACGGTCTCCTCAAGAACGAGGGAGATCTGGGACATCGGGGCATTGTCACCGGTGCGGTTGTCCAGCTTGATGGTGCGGGTGTAGCCACCCTCACGGTTCTCAAACTTCGGTGCGACCTCGTCGAACAGGTAGGAAACGACATCCTTGCGCGGGATGAGCTTCAGCACTGCGCGGCGGTCAGCAACGGTGCCGGACTTAGCCTTGGTGATGATCTTTTCGATGTACGGGCGAAGAACCTTCGCCTTAGCATCGGTGGTCTTGATAGCGCCGTGCTCGATCAGGCTGGCTGCCAGGTTGCTCAGCATGTGAGCCTGCTGCTTGGCGGAGCCGCCGAGACGGGCACCCTTCTTAGGGGTTGGCATTGTGTACTCCTCGTATGCGGTAAAAGTTGAGCGCGCGGCAATTAGGTAATTGCCGCAAGTCAGCGGGGTTCTTTACTCGGAATCCTCAGCAGCCGGGTCCTTGAAGTCACCGGTTTCTGCGTCGTAGCCCTCGAGCTGGGTCGGGTCAAAGTCCTCAGGGGTGTCCTTGAGAGCCAGGCCCAGGTTAGCCAGCTTGATCTTTACCTCATTGATCGACTTCTGGCCGAAGTTGCGGATATCCAGCAGGTCGGACTCGGTGCATTCAGCGAGCTCGCCCACGGTGTGGATCTCCTGACGCTTCAGGCAGTTATAAGAGCGGACGGAGAAGTTCAGGTCTTCGATCGGCATGCCATAAGCAGCGATGTACTCGGTCTCCTGCGGGGAGGGTCCGATCTCGATGCCTTCGGCAGCGTTGTTCAGCTCGCGAGCCAGGCCGAAAAGCTCGACCAGGGTGCCACCGGCGGAAGCCAGTGCATCGCGTGCGGAGATCGAGTTCTTGGTTTCGACGTCGATGGTCAGCTTGTCAAAGTCGGTGCGCTGCTCAACACGAGTAGCTTCGACCTTATAAGAGACCTTCAGAACCGGGGAGTAAATCTGGTCGACCGGGATACGGCCGATCTCACCGGAGGTAGGAGCGGCTGGGACGTAGCCACGGCCGCGCTCGACGACGAGCTCAATGTCCAGCTTGGCGGTGTCATTCAGGGAAGCGATGTGCAGATCCGGGTTGTGGATCTCCACGCCAGCCGGCGGCTGGATATCGCCCGCGGTGACATCGCCCGGGCCCTCCTTGCTCAGGTACATAACTACCGGCTCATCAGAGTCGGAAGAAAGCACCATGCTCTTGATGTTCAAGATGATCTCAGAAACGTCTTCCTTCACACCGTTGATGGTGGTGAACTCGTGGAGAACACCATCGATCTTGATGGAGGTTACTGCTGCACCCGGAATGGAAGACAGCAGGGTACGACGCAGCGAGTTACCGAGGGTGTAGCCAAAGCCCGGCTCGAGCGGTTCGATGACGAACTTGGAACGAGACGAGTCGATGAATTCCTCGGTGAGCTGAGGACGCTGGGAAATGAGCATTGAAATTCTCCTTTTCGGCGACCGCTATTTGACGCCGGTAGAGGGGTAAAAATCTTCGGGTTCGAAGATTCCTGGTTCTCCGCCAGGCCATTAAAGGCCTCGCGGAATAACAGTTTACTTCGAGTAAAGCTCGACGATGAGCTGCTCCTGCAGCGGAATGTCGATCTGAGCGCGCTCGGGCAGCTGGTGCACGAGGATGCGCAGGGTATCAGGAACAACCTGCAGCCATGCCGGTACGTTGGCATCGATGAGGGCGTCCTGAGCATCTTCGAACCATTCCATCTTCTTGGAGCGGTCACGGACATCGATGATGTCGTACTGGGTGACCTTGTAGGAAGGAACGTTGATGTTCTTGCCGTTCACGGTGAAGTGACCGTGGGAGACAAGCTGGCGAGCCTGGCGGCGGGTGCGTGCCAGACCTGCACGGTAAACTACGTTGTCCAGGCGGGACTCGAGCAGGATAACCAGGTTATCGCCGGTCTTGCCCGGGAGGCGGTTAGCCTCTGCGTAGTAGCGACGGAACTGACGCTCCAGCACACCGTAGGTGTACTTTGCCTTCTGCTTCTCCTGGAGCTGCAGCAGGTACTCAGATTCCTTGATGCGGTTGCGGCCAGCCTGTCCCGGTGGGTACGGGCGGCGCTCGAATGCCATATCTCCGCCGACCAAGTCGACGCGAAGACGGCGGGATACGCGGGTAGCGGGGCCAGTGTAACGAGCCATTTTCTTACCTCTTCCTTTCCCTTAAACCTTGCGGCGCTTGGTCGGACGGCAGCCGTTGTGCGGCTGTGGGGTGGCATCCGTGATCGAGGAAACCTCGAGGCCTGCGGCCTGCAGGGAACGGATGGCGGTCTCACGGCCGGAGCCCGGACCCTTGACGAATACGTCAACCTTCTTCATGCCGTGATCCATTGCCTTACGGGCAGCGTTCTCAGCTGCCATCTGAGCGGCGAACGGAGTGGACTTACGGGAACCCTTGAAGCCAACGTGGCCGGAGGATGCCCAGGAAATAACAGCACCGGTCTGATCGGTGATCGAGACGATGGTGTTATTGAAGGTGGACTTGATATATGCGTGGCCGAGAGCCACATTCTTCTTTACGACGCGACGGCCGGAACGGCGCGCGCCGGAACGAGTCTTTGGAGGCATGAATTACTTCTTCTTTCCTGCGATCGTCTTCTTCGGACCCTTACGAGTGCGCGCATTGGTCTTGGTGCGCTGGCCACGTACAGGCAGGCCACGACGGTGGCGCAGACCCTTGTAGCTACCGATTTCAATCTTGCGGCGGATATCAGCCTGAACCTGACGGCGGAGGTCACCCTCAACCTTCCAGGTAGCCTCAATTGCGTCACGGAGCGCCGACAGCTGGTCATCATCCAGGTTGTCAGTGCGCAGGTCAGGAGAAATGCCAGTCTTTTCTAGCAGTTCCTTGGCACGGGTTGGACCGATGCCGTAGATGTAGGTGAGAGCGACCTCCATACGCTTATTGCGTGGGAGGTCAACACCAGCTAGACGTGCCATATGGCGTGTCCTTTCGGGTTGTTACGGCGGTTTTCTCCCCATCCGTCCCACTCCATGCAACGCTTCGCCCGGACCGTGCCGGGAATCCTTGGGTTACTTACCAGTGTGGGCTCAGGCCACCGTAGCCTGAGGTGGACAGGGTGAACCTACAGGTTCACCCTTGGGTGAGGAGGCTTACAGTTTTTACTTGTAGCGGTAGACGATGCGTCCACGGGTCAGGTCATAAGGAGACAGCTCTACAACCACGCGGTCCTCTGGGAGGATGCGAATGTAGTGCTGACGCATCTTGCCAGAAATATGTGCAAGAACCTTGTGTCCATTGTCGAGCTCGACACGGAACATTGCGTTGGGCAAAGGCTCGATAATGCGGCCTTCTACCTCGATTGCGCCTTCCTTAGCCATAACCTCTACTTTTCTGGCGACGGACAAGTGTGCCGTCACCTGCATGTTTGTTGTCTACTGCGGTGGCGTATCTGCGCCAGTCTCACTGGCGTAATACACCGACTTAACAGCATACGCTGCAGCGACACGTTTTCCAAACCAGTGCGCTTTTCGACGTCGAGTTATGCGATTCCCTCTCTCCCCTAGCCTTGTGCCCACAGTCAGCATTTTAAGACCGCCAGAGAGAAGAAATCCCCCACACCGGCCCTCCTTCACGGAGAACCAACGCGGGGGAATCAATTAGCGCAGTGGCGGGAGACTTTAGTAAATGAATACTTTATCGCCGACCTGCACGTTATCCCAGTAACGCTTTGCAGCGTCCGGCGGCAGGTGTACGCAACCATTGGAGTCAACGGCCGGGTCATCCAAGTGGAAAGCGTGGCCATTGTTGGTGAAGTAGATGGAGTACGGCATCGGCGCGTTATTGAACTCGCGGGAGATTTCGTGCTCTACCTTGCGGGTGACGTGGAAGGTGCCGCGTGGGGTTTCCTGACCTTGCATGCCAGCCGACATTGCCGGGGAGACATAGGAGACCTTGCCACCGTCCTGCAGCCAGGTGCGGCGACCGTTCAAGTCAACACAAACCTTGGCGTCCGCAGGGCACGGACCACGGTCAAACTCGTTGGCGCGGCGCTGCGCTTCCGCCTTACGTGCGGCAGCCTCGGAGCGAGCCTTCTCAGCGGCAACGCGCTCGGCATTAGCGCGGGCCGCAGCCTCACGAGCCTTGCGTGCTTCCTCATTCTTCTGAGCAATCAGACCCGGGAAGAGGAATTCAACGGCGCCATCCACCGCAGTCTGAACGCTAGGAGCCAGCTCAGGAGAGAACTTCTCCGCCTGGTCCAAAATCTGGTTGCGGGTGTTCCACGCCTGCTCGCGGGTCTGGCCGTAAAAATTATCCAGCTGTGCCTTTGCATCAGCGGTGAGCCTATCTAGGCCGGACTGAGAAGAGAGCTGTGCGAGGTCAGAGTTTGCCTTGGAGCGGAGCTGATCCAGGTTAGGAACCTCCTGGGCAGTAGCGGCAGGAGCCGCAACGGTGGCACTCAAGGCCATCACGCTAGCGACTGCGGGCGCTGCGACCGTGGCACGGAACTTGCGGAAGCTAAAATTAGACATAGCTGTGAGTATAACCTTTCGGGGGGTATCTGCCTAGTACAACAGGCAATATTGGGGAATATGTGTCAGTAGCGACGGGTGAGAATACGGGGACCATCGGCGGTGGCGGTCACCGTATGCTCCCAGTGGGCGGCAAAGGAACCATCGAGGGTAACGACCGTCCAGTCATCCTCCAAGACGGCGGAATCCTCTGTGCCCAAAGTTAGCATGGGTTCGATGGCCAGTACGGAACCTTCCTGAATCAGCGGGCCGCGTCCGGGCCGGCCTTCGTTGGCTAGGTACGGTTCCTCATGCATGGTGCGGCCAATTCCGTGTCCGCCGTAGCCATCGACGATAAAAAGCTCCACACCGAACTTCTCCTCAGCACGGCGAGTGGCTTGTTCGAGGGCATAGGAGACATCGGTAAGCAGATTGCCTGGAACCATAGCCTGCATGCCCTCCATAAGGACATACTCGGTGGCCTTATTGAGGGCTTCGACATCTGGGGCGAGCTCGCCCACGGCGAAGGACCAGGCGCTATCGCCGACCCAGCCGTCGAGCGTAGCACCACAATCAATGGAGACTAGGTCGCCTTCGGCGAGGACGGTTTCCTGGTCTGGGATTCCGTGGACGATGACATCATTAACGGAAGCGCAAATGGAGCCCGGGAAGCCTTCGTAGCCCTTGAAAGTGGGATAAGCCCCGGCATCGCGAATGGTCTGTTCGGCCACTGCATCTAACTCGATGGTAGATACGCCAGACGCCGCAGCAGCGCGGACTTCCTGCAGTGCCTTACCGACGATCTCGCCGGCGGCCTGCATGGCGTCTAGCTCACCCGGGGTACGGGCGGGGATGCGCTTACTGCGGCGTCGAAAAGCCATGCTTACTTACCCAGTGCTTCCATCGCACGGGCGTTGATCTCCTCCACGGTGCCTTCGGCCTTGATGGGGATAATGGCATCGCCGTAGTGCTCAATGAGCGGGAAGGTCTCCTCACGGTATACACCGAGACGGGTGCGAATGGTCTCCTCGTTATCGTCGGCGCGGCCGCGAGCCATCATGCGCTCGACAACTACGTCCTCAGATACCTCGAAGTTGAGCACGCCGTCGAGCTTCTCACCCTTCTTGGACAGCAGCTCTTCCAGGATGTCTGCTTGCTCGGTAGTACGAGGGAAGCCGTCCAGCAGGAAGCCATTCTTGGCATCGTCCTGGTTGAGGCGATCCTCGACCATACGAGCGGTGACGTCGGTAGGTACCAGCTTGCCTGCATCGATATAAGACTTTGCTTCCACACCCAGCGGAGTGCCCTCGCCAATATTGGCGCGGAAGAGGTCGCCGGTGGAGATATGCGGAACGTTTAGCTTCTCGCTGAGGATAGCTGCCTGGGTGCCCTTGCCGGCACCGGGAGGTCCTAGAAGTACAAGACGCATTACTTAAGTAGTCCTTCGTAGTTGGATTGCAGTAGCTGGGACTCGATCTGCTTGACCGTAGTCAAAGCGACAGAGACCATAATCAGGATGGCCGTACCGCCAAAGGCGGAGGTACCGCTGGCAGAAGCGCGGCCCACACCGAGATCCAAGAGGATATTCGGCAAAATGGCGATAACTGCCAAGTACAGGGCGCCCACGCACAGCAGACGGTTCATCACATAACCAAGGTACTCCGCGGTCGGACGGCCCGGGCGAATACCCGGGATGAAGCCGCCGTACTTCTTCATATTATCCGCCTGCTCCGCCGGATCGTACTGAACCGAAACGTAGAAATAAGCGAAGAAGATAGTCAGCACGAAGTACAGCACGATGTACTGCCAGGACGATGGCGCCTGCAGGTGTGCGATGACATTGCGCTGCCACCAGTTATCGGGGGTACCGGCGGAGCCAGAGTTCACGATCTGGGTAATGAGCACCGGCATGTAGATAAGGGAGGAGGCAAAGATGACCGGAATAACGCCGGCCTGGTTGACCTTCAGCGGCAGGTAGGTAGAGGAACCACCGTACTGACGGCGGCCAACCATGCGCTTGGCGTACTGGACCGGGATACGGCGCTGGCCCTGCTCGATGAAGGTGATGCCCACAACGAGGACAACCAAGCCAGCAACGACCATGGCAAAGACGAGTGCGCCGTTGTTCTGCATGATGCTCACGCCATCGGTAGGCAGGCGGGTAGCAATGCCGGCAAAGATGAGCAGGGACATACCGTTACCAATGCCCTTTTCGGTGATGAGCTCGCCCATCCACATCACCAGCACGGCGCCCGACGTCATGGTGATTACCAAGACGATGAGGGTAAAGAAGTTACGGTCTTCTGCCAAGACCTGTACGCCCTGGCCCAGCAGCTGCTCGCGGTCTGCCAGTGCGACGATGCCGGAGGATTGTAGCAACGCCAACGCCAAGGTCAGGTAGCGAGTGTATTGGGTCATCTTGGCCTGACCGGACTGGCCTTCCTTCTTCAATTCCTCGAAGCGGGGAATGACCACGGTCAACAGCTGCACGATAATCGAGGCCGTAATGTACGGCATGATGCCGATGGCGAAGATCGACAGCTGCAGCAACGCGCCACCCGAGAAGAGGTTAATGACGGAGTAAAGGTCTCCGGACTGCTCGGTCAGCTGGCGCAAGCGGCCAGCAATTGACGCATAGTCAACACCCGGGGACGGGATCTGTGCGCCGACGCGGTACGCAATGACCATCACGATGGTGAAGATGATCTTCTTACGTAGGTCGGCATCCTTAAAAGCCTGGATAATGGCGGACACTACAAAATCCTCCTGGCCTACCGCTGCCGAACGCGAAATCTAGGGAGGGTTTCGCGCTCATACACGGAGGTGGAAACTCATCTGCCCCTAGGAAACCGCACCCCTTAAGCTGGACAGCTAAGGGGAATCTTAGGCTTCTTTCAGGGACGGTTGAACACTTATGACCCCACAACCCTACCAGCCTTGTCCCCCATAGCCACATTAATACCCAATAGTGTGACCATCATTGCTTGTTCTTTCGCACGTTTTGCCTTCGGGGTTTACCATGAGGGGGTATTGCACACATGCAATCCCCTAGTAAAGTCTCCGACCTCACAGCCCCATGAGCCACGAGGCCGTTATTGGTGTGAACCAACTATTTTCGAAAGAAGTACTTATGAAAAAGAAATTCACGCCGATGACCGTAGCTGAGATCATCGACGTATTTGTCCCTAGCCCCAATCCCTTCCGCTGGGAAGCCTTCGACGGATCCGCGACCGGACCGGAGGATGCCCAGTACAAGGTGACTATTAACAGCCTTGAAGGCTTGTCTTTTATAGCCACCCATCCCGGCGATGTGGGATTCGCCCGCGCCTATGTCACCGACGGCATCACGGTCCACGGCGATCACCCAGCCCACCCCTATGGCATCTTCGACGCCCTACATGCCATGTACGACAAGTTTGAAAAGCCGGATGCGAAGACACTGGCGCGCGTGGTGCGCTCGCTGGCGTCCATGGGCGCCTTCCAGATCCAGCCTGTTCCCGAGGTAGAGCGTGCCTCTTGGCTGCGCCGCAAGCTACACGACGGCCTATCCAAGCACTCGAAGCAGCGCGATGCTGATGTCATTTCTGATCACTACGACGTGGGCAATGACTTTTATGAGCTCTTCTTGGGCGATTCGATGACCTATACCTGCGCCTACTACCCTTCCCCAGACGCCACCTTGGAGGAAGCGCAGGAGAATAAATACCGCCTCATCTTCGACAAGCTGCGCCTCCAGGAGGGCGACCGCCACTTGGACGTGGGCTGTGGCTGGGGCGGCATGGTGCGCTACGCGGCGCGCCGCGGCGTGAAGTCCATTGGCGTCACCCTATCCAAGGAACAGGCCGAGTGGGGCCAGCGCAAGATTGAGGAGGAAGGCCTCCAAGACTTGGCGGAAGTACGCTTCATGGATTACCGCGATATCACCGAAGAGGGCTTCGATGCTATCTCCGCCATCGGCATTATCGAGCACATCGGTGTAAAGAATTACGATGACTTCTTCAAGTTCCTCCATGGCAAGTTGAAGGTGGGCGGCCTGATGCTCAACCACAACATCACCTACCCGGATAACCACAAGACGCCCAAGGGCGGCTTCATTGACCGCTATATCTTCCCGGACGGCGAGCTCACCGGCTCCGGCAATGTCACCAAGGCGATGCAAGATAATGGCTTCGAAGTCATCCACACCGAGTCCCTCCGGTTTGATTACATGCGCACGCTGCATGACTGGTGCGAGAACCTGAAGGACAATTGGGACGAGGCCTGCGCAACCGTGGGCCTACCCACCGCTCGCCTCTACGGCATTTATATGGCCGGATCCGAATGGGGCTTTGAGCGCAATATCATCAACCTTTATCACTTCCTCGGCGTCAAGCTGGGCGAGGCCGGCTCCCGCGCCGGTGTGCCTGAGCGCCGCTGGTGGGAAGATAGCCGCTTTTAAGGAGGGGTGCCATGACTCTCATTGATAATCTGCGCGAACGCCTCGCCGCTGCCCAACCGCGACCGGTGGATGCCATGCCCATTGAGCCGGTGGGATGGACGGCGCACCAAGAGGGCGTCGACAAGCTGCTGGCGAGTTTCCGTGCTGTCCCGGCCGGAAAGCGCGTGCGCCTAGCCAAGAAGACCTCCAATCTCTTCCGTAGCCGCAGCGAGGCGCAGGAAGGCCTCGACGTATCCGGCCTTAGCGGCGTCATTGAGGTCGATCCAGTTGCCCGCACGGCCGATGTGCAGGGCATGTGCACCTATGAGGACCTCGTGGATGCCACCCTGGCCCATGGCCTCATGCCCTTCGTCGTACCGCAGCTTAAGACCATTACTTTGGGCGGTGCGGTTACTGGCATGGGCGTGGAATCCACGAGCTTTCGCAATGGCTTGCCGCACGAGTCCGTCCTCGAGATGGACGTGCTTACCGGCACGGGTGAGATCCTTACCTGCTCCCGCGAGCAGAATGTGGATCTCTTCCGTCTCTTCCCCAACTCCTATGGCTCGCTGGGCTATGCGGTGCGCCTGAAGATCGAGTTAGAGCCCGTGCCCGCCTATGTGGAATTGCGCGAGGAGCGTTTCCACACCGTGGAGGAGGCGAGCCGCGTGCTTGCCGACGTCGCCTCTTCCCACACGCACCGCGGCGAGCCCGTCCATGGCCTCGACGGCGTGGTCTTCTCCGAGGACGAGGCCTACCTCGTCTTCGCCCGCTTTACCGACGAGGAGGGCCCAACCTCCGATTACACGCGGGACAAGATTTACTACCGCAGCCTCCAGCACGCCTCTGACATCCGGCGCGACCGCCTGACCATCCGCGACTATATCTGGCGCTGGGATACCGACTGGTTCTGGTGCTCGCGCGCCTTTGGCGCGCAGAACCCGAAGGTGCGCAAGGTGTGGCCGCGCGAATTGCGCCGCAGTTCTTTTTATTGGAAATTGGTCCGGCTCGACCGCAAATACGAGCTGGAATATAACTTCATCAAAAAGCCCCACGGCAAGCCACGTGCTGAACGCGTGGTCCAAGATATCGAGGTCACTCCAGAAAACCTGCCGGAATTCCTCCATTGGTTCTTTAATGCTTCCGATATCCAGCCGGTGTGGCTCTGTCCAATCCGACTTCGCGATGGCGTGGAAGAGCTAGTAGGCACCGGCGACCTCGCCTCTAACTCGAGCGACCCCTGGCCGCTCTACCCGCTTCGCCCCGGGCAGACCTGGGTCAATGTTGGCTTTTGGTCCGGCGTAGAAGGCGACCACGTCGACCCTTCCGCCCCGAATAATGGCGCTTTCAACCGCGTCATTGAATCCAAGGTCAACGAGCTTGGCGGACACAAGTCCCTCTACTCCGAAGCCTTCTATTCCCGGGAAAAATTCGAAGAACTCTACGGTGGCAACCTTCCCGCCACCATCAAAGCGGTTACCGATCCGGATGACCGCTTCCCTGGCCTGTACGAAAAAACCGTAGACGAGGCCTAGGCCTTCCCTCCCCCGCGCCTACCCTGGTTGGAAAAGCATAAAGGGTGGAACGCCCTCCCCGAGCGTTCCACCCTCTTTTTCGTCCCGAAGTCTTGGGACACTCGCGCTTTAGTAGGCCGCGGTGATGTTGTCGTAGCCGTTGATCTTCAGGGCGTCCATGACGCGCTGCACAGCTGCCTCATCCTTCTCCGGGTTATAGGTCTCCGGGAAGGTCAGGTGAGCAGAGTGGTCGTCCTTAAACTCGATGTTCATGAACTCGTGGCCGGCCTCCTGGGTAGCTAGGGCCAGCTCACGCTGCACGGCCAGCTTACCGCTCTGCAGGTTGCCACCGTTGAACCCTGGATCGACCTCTTCGGCACCCTCTGCGTCACCGTTGATGACGTCTTCCTTGTCACCGGTGATACGGCCCTTCTCAGCGTGAGCGCCGGGCTGCTGGTCCTGTGCGTTCTGCTCGCCAACTTCGGCAGGCGCGGTCTGAGTGGTCTCAGCAGGATCCGGCTGGGAGAGCTGTTCCTGGGCGTCGACTGGGCCGGTAGAGCCGGCAAATGGCATGATGGCAGCGACTGCGGTTGCGAGCAGCGAAGAAATAGACGACATAAGAGTCTCCTTAACGGTAGATGATTTTCAACTAAGATTGACTTTAACACTCATGAATATATATCGCCATACCGGCAACCTTATTTATTAATAAAGGTTTCCTGTCAGCTATTTCCAGCACCAATTGTGTCCATAACCAAGGTACTGCGCTCTATACCGGCACCAGGGCGCTTACCAAACGAAATCATCCCCCTGCTCCGCTGGTGCGGAGAGGGGGACGAAAATCTACTTGAAAGAGATTACTTAGTGTTGGCGGATCCGCCAGCAGCCTCGATCTTCTCTACAGCAGACTTGGAGAACTTATCAGCGGTGACGTTCAACTTAACGTTGATGTCGCCGTTGCCCAGAACCTTGACCGGCTTATTAGCGCGGACCAGGCCAGCAGCTGCGATGTCAGCAACGGTGATGTCGCCGCCATCTGCGAACTTCTCAGCCAAGTCAGCAACGTTAACTACCTGGTACTCAACATGGTTCGGGTTCTTGAAGCCCTTCAACTTAGGTAGACGCATGTGGATCGGCATCTGGCCACCCTCGAAAGCAGCGGAAACCTGCTTACGAGCACCGGTGCCCTTGGTACCGCGACCAGCGGTCTTACCCTTGGATGCCTCACCGCGGCCAACGCGGGTCTTAGGCTTATTTGCTCCTGCGGTTGGGCGCAGGTCGTGCAGCTTGATGATATCAGCCATGGTTTACTCCCCTGCCACTTCTTCGACGGTGACCAGGTGGCGAACCTTGTGAACCATACCGCGAACGATCGGGGTGTCCTGCTTAACTACGGACTGACCGATGCGCTTGAGGCCGAGGGCCTCAATGTTCTTGCGGTGGTTCGGCTTGGTGCCCACCAGGCCCTTTACCTGTGTAATCTTCAGAGCCATTGCTTATGCCTCCTGACCTGCGCGCTTGCGCAGCATACGGGCCGGGGTGACCTCTTCGATGGACTTGCCACGACGTGCGGCAACCTCTTCAGGGCGGACCAGCTGCTTGAGGCCGTCCACGGTAGCGCGGACGACGTTGAGTGCATTGTCGGAGCCCAGGGACTTCGACAGGATGTCCTGCACGCCAGCGCATTCAAGCACTGGACGAGCAGCACCACCGGCGATAACACCGGTACCAGGTGCGGCAGGCTTCATCATAACGATGCCAGCTGCGTCGCGACCCTCAACCGGGTGGGTGATGGTGCCGGCAATCATCGGAACGCGGAAGAAGTTCTTGCGAGCCTCTTCAGCACCCTTCTGGATTGCGGCCGGGACTTCCTTGGCCTTGCCGTAGCCAACGCCAACCTGACCCTGGCCGTCACCAACGACGACGAGAGCGGTGAAGGACATGTTGCGGCCACCCTTAACGGTCTTGGAGACGCGGTTGATGGTCACAACGCGCTCGATGTACTTATCGCGCTCGTTGTCCTGGTGGTTACGACGATCGTTGCGGCGGCCGTTGCCACCGCGGTTGTTCTTGTTGTTCTCGGCGGAGCGTCCGCCGTCACGCTGTTCACGGTCCGACATTAGGCGTTCCTTCCGTTGATGTTTCCGTTGACGATGATCATTAGAACTTCAGACCACCTTCACGTGCGGCGTCAGCCAGCGCAGCGACGCGGCCGTGGTACTTGTAGCCTGCGCGGTCAAATACGACGTGCTCGATGCCAGCGGCCTTTGCGCGCTCGGCAACCAGCTCGCCTACCTTGGCAGCCTTGGCCTTCTTATCGCCCTCGAGTGCACGAACGTCCGCCTCCATGGAGGATGCGGAGACCAGGGTGTGGCCTGCCAGGTCATCGATGACCTGGACGTGCATGTGACGTGAGGAGCGGTGAAGAACCAGGCGCGGTGCCTCAGGGGTGCCGCGCAGGGTCTTACGGATACGGAAGTGACGGCGTGCGCGTGCTTCGCGACGACGGGAGGAGATGTCCTTGCCGACTGGAGTGCGCTTGGTGTTTTCAGTGTTTGCCATTGCTTACTTACCCGTCTTTCCGACCTTGCGACGGATCTGCTCGCCTTCGTAGCGAATACCCTTGCCCTTATAAGGATCGTCCTTACGCAGACGACGGATATTAGCGGCGATCTGTCCGACTAGTTGCTTGTCAATACCGGTAATGGACAGCTTGGTTGCGCCGTCCACTGCGAAGGTAATTCCCTCCGGAGCCTCGATGAGGATCGGGTGGGAGTAGCCCAGGCTGAATTCCAGGTCCTTGCCCTTCTGCTGGACACGGTAGCCGACACCGAAGATTTCCATCTTGATGGTGTAGCCCTCGGTCACGCCGATAACGGCGTTGTTCAGCAGGGAGCGGGACAGACCGTGCAGAGCACGGTGCTTGCGGTGGTCATCAGGGCGGGAGACGGACAGTACGCCGTCTTCCAGGTTGATGGCGATTGGCTCTGGAACGTTAACGCTCTGGGTACCCTTTGGGCCCTTCACCTCAACGTCTTGGCCGTTGATCTTGATTTCGACGCCGTTTGGCACGGCGATTGGTGCTAGACCGACTCGAGACATGTGTCAAACCTCCCTTTACCAGACGTAGGCGAGAACTTCTCCGCCTACGCCCTTCTCCTCAGCCTGACGGTCAGTCAGCACGCCGTGGGACGTGGAAATAATAGCCACGCCCAGGCCGCCCAAGACCTGTGGCAGTTCGGTGGACTTTGCGTACACACGCAGACCCGGCTTAGACACGCGACGCAGGCCAGACAGGGAGCGCTCGCGGTTGTTGTACTTCAGCTCGAGGGACAGGGTGTGGCCCTCGACGGTGTAGTCAGCGATGTAGCCTTCCTGCTTCAAGATGTCGGCAATATTTGCCTTCAGCTTGGAGGTAGGCATCGACACGGTGTCATGGTGCGCATTACTTGCGTTGCGCACACGCGACAGCATGTCGGCAATAGGATCAGTCATAGTCATATGAGTGACCGTGTACCTTTCTCGTTGCGGTTCCCGTGCTCACCAAAGCGTTCTCCGTGTGATTTCGGGCTACTCACGCTCCCCACGGTCAGTACCGTGAGGCGCTCGCCACCCTTTGATTCAGACAACGGTCCGCTATCTACGGCGAGGGGCCTACAACAAAGTTGAAATGAACTTCTTGAATTGCGGGTACTCATCCCCATGTGAGCTGCATAAACAGCGTGCGGGCACGAGTCCGAGCATTTACATTACACGTCGACCTGGCCTTTTCCAAAATTCTCCCTGCTTATCGGCAAGCTTGCCGGCATGACCCCAAACGTTACAGTTTCTCGTGCCAATCCCGTCGCTAACCGCTTCGACAACCCACGCATCGGCCACCGCGTCACCGCGCCTGCAGGCGTGGGCGGCGTATACCACGCGATGGAGAAGGCAATCCCGAACCACGGCCTCGTGCCGCTGCTGAAAATGAACCAGCATGGAGGCGTTGACTGCCCCGGCTGCGCCTGGCCGGAGCCGGGGCAGGGCGACATCAACTTCGTCGAGTTCTGTGAGAACGGCGCCAAGGCCATCGCCCAGGAGACCACGTCCAAGCGCGTGTCCCGCGAGTTCTTCGCCAACACCACCGTCCGGCAGGTGCGCGAGATGCCGGACTAGGAGCTCAACCAGCTCGGCCGTCTCACCGAGCCCATGCTCTGCGACCGCTCGCTCGGCGACGAGAAGTACCACCCCGTCTCCTGGGACGAGGCCTACGACCTCATCGCGGAGCAGCTCAAGGCCACGGACCCGAACCGCGCCATCTTCTATACCTCCGGCACGGCCGTCAACGAGTCCGCCTTCATCTTCGGTGTGCTGGGCCGCCGCCACGGCTCCAATAACCTGCCGGACTGCGCGAACCTCTGTCACGACTCCACGGGTGTCGCGCTCGCCAAGACCGTGGGCGTGGGCAAGGGCTCCATCGTCATGCAAGACATATACAACACGGAACACATCATCTCCGTGGGCCAGAACCCGGGTATCAACCACCCGCGCTCGCTGACCGCCTTTAAGAAGCAGAAGGAAAACGGCGGCAGGTTCATCATTATCAATCCCATGCCGGAGACTGGTTTAATGAAGTTCAAGGAGCCGCAGTCCGTCAAGGGCGCCCTCGGCGTGGCCGACAAGATTAGCGACGAGTACGTCCAGGTTCGCCTCGACGGCGACCGCGCGCTGTTCCAGCAGATCAACCGCGAGGTCATTCGCCGCGACTTGCTCGACCGCAAGTTCTTGGAGGAGTTCTGTTCCAACGTCGACGAGACCATCGCGCACCTTAATTCGCTTGACGATGCCGCCCTTTCCCGCGGATCCGGAGTCTCCCAGGCCGAGGTCAAGAACATCGTCGACTACGTGGAGAAGTCCGAGACGGTTGTTCTCGCGTGGACGCTGGGCGTGTCCCAGCACCGCAACGCGGTGGCCACCATCCAGGAAATGATGAACTTCCTACTGCTCACCGGCAACTACGGCAAGCCCGGCGCGGGCTCCGGCCCGTTCAGTGGCCACTCCAATGTCCAGGGTGACCGCACGATGGGCATCTCGTAGAAGATGCCGGAGTGGTTCCTGGCCAACATGGAAGAAAAATTTGGCTTCGACGTTCCGCGCGAGCACGGCGTTTCTTCCACTGGCGCGGGTATCCAGCTGCGCGAAAAGAACGTCGATTTCTTCCTGTCACTGGGCGGAAACTACATCCGCGCGATGTCGGACACGACGGCGCTTGAAGACGGCATTTCTGCCACCTAGCAGTCGGCCCACATGCTCACCAAGCTCAACCGCACGTGTGCGTGGCTGGGTGAGAAGTCGCTTATCTTGCCGGTGCGCTCCCGCACCGATGTCGACATTCAGGCCTCGGGCCCGCAGAAGGTCTCTGTCGAGGCATCGGACTCCAAGGTTTCCGCGTCCTTCCCGAAGCGCCGCGGAAACCGCGACCTGAATCTCCACTCCCAAATGCAGATCATCTGCGGCATCGGCGAGCGTGCATTCGGCGACGCCTTCTAGCGCCCGATGATGGACAACTACGATGTCATCCGTGATCACATCGCGAACGTCATCCCTGGTTTTGAGAACTACAACGAGCACCTCAAACGCCCCAGCGGCTTCATGCTCCCGCACGCGGCCCGCGAACGCATCTTCAACACCTCGGACGGCAAGGCCCAGCTGACCATCAATGCCACCGACACCATCGAGCTTGAGGGCGACCAGCTGCTGCTGACCACGGTGCGCAGCCACGACCAGTACAACACCATCTCCTATGGCCTGGTTGACCGCTACCGCGGTGTGCGCGGTGGACGCCGTGTCATCTTCATCCGCAAGAAGGACCTGGCCGAGCGCGGGCTCAAGGACGGCGACATCGTCGACGTTGTCTCCGAGTACGCCTCGGGCCGCCGCGTCGCGCCGAACTTCCGCCTGGTCGAGTACGACATCGCCAAGGATTACGTGGGCGGCTACTTCCCTGAGCTCAACATCCTCGTGCCTGTGGAAGAGATGACTAAGGACTCCGAGACTCCCGTTTCCAAGTCCCTCATTGTCCGTCTGGAACCGACCGGCAAGAACGCGAACGACTTCTAAGTCGCCGCACCCCCGTTAGTCCCGTCGCGAGCGGGACTTTCGCGGTTGTAGGCAGGGCCGCGACTACAGTTGAGTTCATGACTGAAGACAAAGACCCCATCCAGACCGCGCACGAGTGGCTTGAAGAGGTCGCAACGACGCTGGATCTCGATCCGCACGACGCCACGGCGCTGGTGCGCGAGCTGCTCGATCTCACCAAGGACGTCGCGCACTATCGCTCCCGCCCGGCCGCCCCGCTCACCGCCTTCGTGGTCGGTCTGGCCAGCAAAGACGTCGAGGAAGCCCGCGCCAACATCGCCAAGCTCAAGGAAGCCGTGCAGTAGTGGCGGGCCGCACCACCTCCAAGTTCGCGGTCACCAAGGTCCGCCTCAACGAGGAGCGCACGCAGGTCACCCAGGTCGATACCCGCGCCGATACCGTCGCTGGCGAGGAGCCGCTCGAAATCCGCGTCGATGGCCAGACTCTCACCACGACCATGCGCACCCCGGGCCACGACGTTGAGCTCGCCCATGGATTCCTCCATTCCGAGGGCCACATCCAGGCCGCCCGCGACATCGAGTCCGCCAAGTACTGCGAGGGCACCACCCGCGACGGTGTCAACACCTACAACCTCCTCGACATTGAGATGCGCGACGACAACGTCATCTCGCTCAAAGAGCTGCGCCTAACACTCACCAACTCCGCGTGCGGCGTGTGCGGTACCTCGTCCATCGAGGAGCTAGCCAAGAAGACCCGTTACCCCATCCCCCACGTGCCGGTCGACCCGCTCGTTATCGCCCAGCTGCCGGATAGGCTGCGCGAGGGCCAGAAGCAGTTCCGCAAGACCGGCGGCATCCACGCCGCTGGCGCCTTCACGCTGGGTGGCGAGCCCATCGTCATCCGAGAAGACGTCGGCCGCCACAACGCCGCGGACAAGGTCATCGGCCACCTGCTCATGGAGGGCTTGCTTCCGGCCAGCGATCTCATCCTCGTGATGAGCTCGCGCGCCAGCTTCGAGCTCGTGCAGAAGGCTGCGATGGCGGGCTTCTGCCAGCTCGTGGCGGTATCGGCAGCCTCCTCGCTCGCCGTCGACACTGCCCGCAAAACCGGCATGGCACTCGTCGGTTTCGCACGCGGCGACCGCTTCAACCTTTACTCGGGAGACCTGAAATGAGCCTTATCGATTTCCTTGTCAACGTCGAGCTGGACACCCCGCGCCCCGACTACCGCGCGCTGCTCATCGCCGCACGCAACGTCACTTCCCCGGTTGCCGAAACCCCCGCCGCCCCGTCAGCATTCCAGCCCCATGTCGCCGCGTGGCGCACGGCGTGGCAGAACGCCGGGCTCGATCCCGCGCTTTTTGATCTGGGCGCCCAGCCTTCCGATGCCCCCGTAGTTGCCCTCGGCAACGCCGTCGCCCGCCGTTTCGAGCTGCCTGTCACGGCGTTCGCCCTCGATGGCTTCGCGGGCCTAGTGCGCATCGAGGTAGGCACCGCTACGGTGCGCGATGCCGCGGGTAGTGCCGCGCGGCGCTTCCGGCCCGAGCACCGAGTCCAGCCCACGCCGGAGACCACCAGCGTGCTCTATATCCTCGAGGCCTTGGATCCGCTCACGGACGACGATCTGCGCCTGGCGGCAGATGACATCCTCGACGCCCTGCGCGCGGCGAACCCTGATGTCGAGGTCGCCCAGCGCATCCTGCGCCCCGAATAACTCCGCGCGCCGAGTAAGCGCTAGTGTGCAGCGCGCACGTCGAGGAAGCCGCGCAGCAGCGCATTGCGGCGGCGGGTGCCGGACTCGAAGGTCTCGGCGTAGTTGTCGTAGGGACATCGACTTGCGCGTACACCTCGTCGAGATGCGACATGTCGGGCACTCCGGCGACAGGCTCGGTCTCCCAGGCTCCCGCGATATGTTCGATAGTCGACTTGATGCCCTCGGGGCCGCCGCCCAAACGGTTGGACTCGAACGGGCCTGTGGCCGCGTAGCGCAGCCCCAGCGAGTTGCGCAAAATCGTGTCGAGGTCCTTCGCGTCAATGACCCCCTGTTGCACGAGTGAAATCGCCTCCCACATGTCGACCTTTTGAATGCGGTTGCCCACGAATCCGGGGATTTCCTTCTTCATCGCGCTGGGCTCGAAGCCGAGCTCTCGGTAGACCTCCAGCGCGCGTTCGACCGTCTCCGGCGCGGTCTCCGGTCCCGGCACGACTTCGAGAACCGGCATGAGTGCCGGCGGGTGAACGGGTGACCGATGACGATCCGCTCGGCTGCGGGATTGTCTGCCGCGCTCTTGGAAGGAAGGATGGCTGAGGTCGAGCTGGCGAGGATGGCGGCATCGGTAAGTCCCGCCAGCCGTGCGAAGATCTTGTGCTTGAACTCCAGCGACTCCAGCCCTGCTTCCTGGACGAAATCGACGCTGTCCGTGAGATCCTCCAGGTTTGTCGAGAACCGAACCTTGTCCCCGAACTCCTGCGCCACCGCGTCCGCGAGTTCTGCGCGCACGTCTGTCATGCGCACCTGCCACCCCGCGTCGACGAAGCGCTGGGCAAACGAGAAACCGATCAGGCCGCCACCTACAAGCAATGCTGTCTTCATGTTTTTTAGCCTGGGCCTTCTGGCTCGCGGCCACACGGTTTGTTGTATGGCCACCGCCACACAAAAGGTCTACAAGAATTGATTTATCCCGCCTCGGCCTTGTCCGAAGTGAAAGACGCTTTTCCACATCCCACCCTCGCCACGTCCTGCGCCCGCAACCAACCCGTAGAAATGCACCGCACGCCCATTCCTTCTACTCGCCCCTGTGCCGCTCCTGCTATGCCCGAGACCTCAGCCGTCGACCCCGCGCACTGCGCATCAGACCAGTGCTTTCGCACCCTTCCCCGAGCCGGTGCAGCAAATACATCCCGCCGTGACCACGGATCACCGCAGCGTGCCCGCGCGCGGCACCACTTTCCATTAAATAATTTTACCGTAGCCTACTCTATGTTAGGGTATCCTAACATGCACAAAATTCGTCACGAGAGACCGGCCCCTTTCGTCGATTCCTTCGTAAGAGCCGATCCGACTGCATTAAACACAATCATCCACCACAGCCAGCACACCCTCACGCAGTATCTCGCCGAGGGCGACGCGCCACGCTCCGGTCGCAACGCCCATGAGACAGCAGCGGCCGTCACACGCGTTGACCTCGAGCACCCAATTGGTACATTCGACGCCGCGTTGGCTGAGCTTTGCGAACTCTGGCTCGACCACGCCGTGTGGTACCACCACCCGCGCTACATCGCCCACCTCAACTGTCCGATCACCGCCACCGCCGTGGGCGCGGATCTGCTCGCCACCACAGTTAACACCGCGGTCGAAAGCTGGGATCAGGCCTCGAGCGCCGCCGCAATCGAAGGCCACCTCCTCGAGTTCTTCGCGCGCAAGCTGCGCTGGCCGGAAGACCCGCATTCCCGCACCCGCGGGGTCTTTACGTCCGGTGGTACGCAATCCAATCTGCAGGCGCTCTACATTGCGCGCGAAAAGGCGCTGGGCGCTCAAGGCGTGCAGGGACTTTCCCAGTTGCGCCTCTACACCAGCAGCCACGCCCACTACTCCGTGTTGCGCGCCGCCCACCTCCTTGGGCTCGCGGACACCGCCGTCATCACTATCGAATCGGATGCCGAACACCGACTCGACGCAGCTGATCTCGCCCGGCGCATCGCGGCCGACGTGGCGGACGGCTACACGCCGATGGCCGTCGTGGCCACCGCTGGGGCAACCGACCGCGGCACCATCGATCCGCTAGAGAGCATCGCCAAGGTCTGCCGCCACGCAGGGGTGCACTTGCATGTCGACGCCGCGTACGGAGGCATCCTGCTGCTCTCACCCACGCAACGGCACCGTTTGCGCGGCATGGACGCGGCCGATAGCGTCACCGTCGACTTCCACAAGGGCTACTTCCAGCCGGTGGCCTGCAGCGCGATTCTCTTGCGCGATCCCGCCGACTGCGCCCTCGTGTCGTGGCACGCGGACTACCTCAACCCCGAAGACGCCACCGACCACAATCTCGCAGACTTCTCGCTCCAAACCACGCGTCGCTTCGACGCGCTCAAGCTCTGGATGACGCTGCGCACCCACGGCGCCGACGCCCTCGGGGAGGCCTTCGACGCCTGCTGCGCCGCGGCCCGCGATGCCGCCCGGCGCGTCGACGCCCATCCACGCTTTGCACTGCGCGCCACACCGGAGCTTTCCACAGTGCTGTTTACGCCTGCCGATGCCCCCGCCAGCCTCGTCCACATCGTCCGCCAGCGCTTGCTCGAGCGGGGCGACGTGATTGTCGCGACCACCACCTTCGAGGGCGCGCCGTGCTGGAAGTTCACCATTCTCGATCCGCAGCTGCGTGGCACAGATATCGACGCGATCCTCGGGCTCATCGAACGCGAGATGGACGCCGTCGACCAAGCCAACGCTCAACCGAGCCCCAGCGCTCTCGCGGTACAACCCGCGCGCTAGACCACGACCCACAGAAACTTAAAACAGGAGTTTGTAATGTCTTCTTCCACCACCGCCCGCACTGCCGCCGCCGCTGATGCCGAATCTAGCATTAAGCCCTATGACCTGGTGGGCATCGGGATCGGGCCGTTCAACCTGGGCCTGGCGGCGCTGAGCCAGCCGCTGGTTGACGGCGGCGCGCTGCGCGCGGCGTTCTTCGATTCGCGCGCGGAATTTTGCTGGCACCCCGGGATGATGATTCCTGGGACGACGATCCAGGTTCCGTTCATGGCCGATCTGGTCACCCTCGCCGACCCCACGAGCCCGTACAGTTTCCTCAACTACTGCAAGCAGCAAGGGCGCATCCACCAATTCTACATCAAGGAGGATTTCAACCCGCTGCGCGAGGAATACTCCGATTACTGCACCTGGGTCTCCCAGCAGCTGAGCACGCTCGAGTGGAACTCCACGGTGACGTCGGTGCGCCGCGTCGACGATCTGTGGGAGGTCACCGTCAACGGGCCACGGGACACCTGCACGGTGCTCAGCCGCAACGTCGTGGTCGGAGTGGGCACCATACCGTTTATTCCCGCCGAGCTGCGGGCTGCGCCGGAAGCCGGGCTCGCCGTACACTCGGCGGACTATCTTGAGCACAAGGAGGAGTTGCTCGCCCAGGAGTCCGTCACCATCATCGGGTCGGGGCAGTCCGCGGCCGAGATTTACGCCAATCTCATGGAACCTGCCGCGTACCAGGGCACGCGGCTGGACTGGGTCACCCGCTCGGGGCGCTTCTTCCCCATGGAATACACCAAGCTCACCCTCGAGATGACTAGCCCCGAGTACGCGCAGTTCTTCCGCGGCCTGGACGCCGCGACGCGCGACCGGCTCAACCGCGAGCAGCGCAATCTTTACAAGGGAATCTCCGGCCAGCTCGTCAATCACATCTACGACACCTACTACCGGTTGTCCATCACGAAGGGCCTGCCGCGCCCATTCGCCTCGACGCTCCTAGCCGGCTGGAGCGCGGCGCTATGCGACGCAGACGCGTCCGCCCCGTTCCAGCTGACGTTGACCCACGGCGAGACCGGCGAAACCCGCACGCACGCGACAAACGCGCTGGTGCTCGCCACCGGCTACAAGGCCCCGCTCTTCCCCAGCTTCCTGGAGACCGCACGCGAAGAAGTCCAGTTCGACACGGCCGGGCGCCTGGCCATCGATCCCGAGTTCGCCATCGACGCCGCCCAGTCGCTCTTCGTCCAAAACGCCGAGGAACACCTTCATTCGCTCATCGCGCCGGATCTCGGGATGGGACCGTGGAGGAACTCCATTATTCTCAAGGCCATCACCGGCCGCGAGTACTATCCCATCGAGCGTTCCGTCGCCTTCCAGACCTTCGGGGGTCAGTAATGCTCAATACCGAACGTGACGAAATCTTCACTCCCCACGGCACGGTGCGCCTTCGCCCGCTCACCCCCGGCGACACCGAGCTCGTTCACGGGTGGCTCACCGATCCTCACTGCGCGTTCTGGGGCATGCAACAGGCCAGCGTCAACGACGTCGCCGTCGAATACGACCGGCTCCGCGCCTCCCCGCACGAAGAAGCCTGGATCCTCGAGCTGCGCCCGTACCCTGCCGCCCCGCGCAGACCGATGGGCATCGTCGAGGACTACGACCCGCGCCGCGTGGTGCTGGACTCGGTGTTGGCCGGGGCTGCTAGCTCGGAGGCTGCTGGTGTCAGGGAGTTGACGCTGGAAGAGCCACTACGCGGACTGCACTTCCTCGTCGCCCCGCCGGCCGGTGCCCACGTTTCTGGGCTAACCAGCAGCCTTTTCGCCGCGGTCATCCGCTGGCTCATCGACTGCCGAGGTTTCCGCGAACTCCTCGTGGAGCCCGACGTAGCCAATGGCGCAATTCACCGCAAGAACGCCGAGGCCGGCTTCCTTGATGTGCCGGGACTTAACGAGGTCCGCCTGCTTCAAGGCGGGCACACGAAGACGGCACGGGTGCAGCGTTGTACTGCCTCAGACTTCTATTCCTCAGCGGCTGCCGCGCGCGCCTCGCTGTCGCCGGTGGCGAATGCGCTGTGCGCGGCCGAGACCGCTGAGCGCCAGCTCATCGCCAAGGCCATCCGCGAATTTAGCCATGAAAGACTGCTGACGCCGAGCTTTCACCCGGACTCAGAACGATGGTCGGTCCACTTGGGGCCGCGGGAGCTGAGCTTTTCGGCCCACCAGTACGGGCTGGAGCATCTCGAAGTCGTCCCCGAAAGCATCGAAGCTGCCGATGCCGCCCCGCTGCACCTGGCTGAGCTCATCGCCGGGGCCGCAGAACAGCTGGGCATAGAACCGGGGTTCCTGCACACCTACATCGAAGAAATTCAGGCGACCCTCGCCGGCCGTGCCCGCGCCCTCGCGACTCGCCCCGCCGCGCAAAGCTTGCGCGCACCGCAGCTCGCCGCCAGCGCCCAGGAGCGCGCGAATGCCCAGGCGGACTATCTCGTCTCCGCTGAGTCAGCAATGTATGAGGGGCACCCCGGGTTCCTCGCGAATTCGGGGCGCGGCGGGATGAGCCTTACCGAGCTACGCGCCTACGCGCCGGAGGCGGGAGCCGACGTACACATCGTGTGGCTCGCCGCCAAGCGGGAGCACTGCGTGGTGGCGGCATCAGAAGACGTCGCGGACCTAGCCGGGTTCTTCGCCGAACAGCTCGGAGACCTCGAGCCGCGCTATGAGCAGGCGCTCGCAGAATTGGGCTGCGACCCGGATGACTATGTGCCGCTGCCGCTGCACCCGTGGCAGTGGGACAACTGCATCTCCACGATCTTTTTCGCCCAGCTCATTTCCCGGGATCTGGTGTACATCGGCACCAGCAGCGACCTATTTCGCCCCCAGCAGTCGCTGCGGACGTTCTTCAACCACTCGCGCCCGGCGCTGCCCTATGTCAAGACTGCCGTGGGCATTCGCAACATGGGGTTCGTCCGCGGGCTCTCGCCGGCGTACATGGAAACCACGCCCGCCATCAACGATTGGTTAGCCCAACAGCTCAATGTCGATCCGGAATTCCGGGCCTGCAACGTGCGTCTGCTCAAAGAAATCGTCGCCGTAGGCTACCGCGGCGACACCTACCACCGCCACCCGCTGCCCGCGGACTCAACAAGCGGGCGAGAGAAAATGCTCTCCGCGCTGTGGCGCGACTCGCCCGTGCCGCAGCTATCCGCCACGAGCGTGGCCGTGACCCTGGCGGGCTGCCTCTACGTCGACCCGGCAGGAGAGTCACTCGCCGCCGAGTGGATCGCGCAATCGAGTCTACCGCCGCAAGAATGGCTGCGTCAGCTGCTCGACGTGTACCTTGTCCCAGTCCTCCACGCGCTCGCCCAGTACGGAATCGTGTTCATGCCGCACAGCGAGAATGTCATCCTCGAGCTCGACAACGGCGCGCCCGTCGGCGCGTTTTTCAAGGACCTGGGGGAAGAGGCCGCGGTCGTTGACGCCCGCGTGGACATGCCTGCGGGACTAGAGCGCCTGCAGGTCGATCACGGCGACTTCACCGGTGCCCAGCGCGCGCTATCTATCCACACCGACGTCCTCGACGGCGTGCTGCGCCACCTCGCCGCGCTCTTCGACCGGGAGGGATTGCTCACTGAGACCGAATTTTGGCTCACCTGCCGTGAAGTCGTACTGGATTACGAACGCCGCTTCCCCGGCACGCTGGAGAAACTTCCGGTGCTCGCGCCGCAGTTCAAGCACTCGTGCCTCAACCGCTTGCAGTTACGCAACCCGTTATCGATGGTGAACTTGGGCGACCAGGAGTCCTCGCTCATCTACGCCGGGGACATGGACAACCCGTTGCATTCTCCAGAATCGACGGCGCGATAAGTAAAGGCCAACCCCGCTCGTGCGGGGTTGGCCTTCTCGCGTACTACGCCGCAGCTTAGTCGCGATACGCTTCCGGGCCAGAGTTAAGCCAGGCGTACACGCCACCAATTAGGAAGCCACCACCGATGAGGTTTCCTACCCACACGATGGACCAATTGGCCAACACCACCCAAAGGGTAAAACCTTCCGGTAGCGGGCTGGCGCAGAAGAAGGTCAGGGTCATCAGGCAGAAATTCGCGATGACGTGCTCGAGGCCCAAGCCCACGAAGCAGGCGATGATCGGCACGATGACGAAGAACTTGGAGGCAATGTCTTTGGCAAAGATAGCGCCGATAATCGCCATGTTGACCACGAAGTTGGCCAGTATGGCCTCCACGAACATGCCGCCTGGTCCTTTGAGGAGCTTGCCCATCGCGAGGTCGACGATAAGGTGATTTGGGTCGATGCCGCCGAGCTTGGCGGACATACCCATGGCTGCGGCGAAAAGCACGGCGCCAACTAGGTTGAATAGCGTGGTGACTGCGAGGAGCCACAGCGCCTTTCCCCAGCCCACCTGCTTCTTCACGGCGCCGTAGACCATGTACATCATGTTGCCGGTGGCTAGGTCCGCGCCCAGAATGACGATGGCAAAAAGGCCCAAACCGAACAGGCAGGCAAAGACCAGAGAACCGAGGCCTTCCACATGCTTCTCGACGCCCATACCCATCACCGCAGCAAATGCCGTACCGATCGCCAGGTACACGCCGGCCAAAGTAGAACGGACAGCAAAGCGGGAGAAAGATTGCTCTAGGAGCGTGACCTTCTTCGTCACGGCTGCTGCGGCAGCATCATTCAAGGACATCAAGTACCTCGTACGGTTCAGATTTCAGAGACCTTTGTATCGTACTCCGCCGCACGCACCGCAGGTGAATCCCTGATCTTCAGCAACCAATTGCAATCACTTTTCACTTAAGAAAAACTGGCGGGAATGACACCCTTCCTGTCTGTCCAGCACCTCAGCTACGGCTACTCCGCCCGCACTAAGGTTGTTCGCGATATATCCTTCGACCTCGCCCCAGGGCTCACCGTCCTTCTCGGCGCAAATGGCGCGGGGAAAAGCACGCTCATGCAGCTCATCGCCGGTGAGCTACGCCCGCCAACAGGAACCATCTTCGTGGGCGGTGAAGACGTCCGCCGTTCCGACTCGTGGCGGCAACGTGTCGGCTGGGTTCCGCAACGCAGTGTGTTTGATCCGGCGCAACGCGCAGTGGATTTCGTAGCAGACGTTGGCTGGCTGCGCGGACTAGACCGCGCGACAGCACGCCAGCACGCGGTAAATGCCTTGCGGATAATTGGCTTGGAGGACCACAGCACTACCCGCCTGCGCGATGTCCGGTGGAATGCAGCGCCGCGCCATGGTCGCGGCGGGCCATTGTCCACGAGCCAGATGTACTGCTTCTCGACGAACCCACCGCAGGTCTCGACCCACACCAACGATCCTCACTCATCCGCGCACTGCGTGACATGGCTTCGAACGGCACCACTGTCCTCATGTCTACGCACGTCGCGGCTGATATGGACTCCGCCGATCGCACGCTCATTCTTCATCGTAGGTGCATCGCAGTCGATTCTTCTGTTGCAGATTTCATCGAAAGGTACGGCTCCGTAGAACAAGGATTCTGCGCCGTCACCGAACAAGCTACCGACGGGGCACGGGGAGGGGCTGCTTTGTGAGACACGTTCGCTTCATTCCTGTTGTACTCTTCACCGCACTGCTGAGTTTTGCCTCTGCGCGGGGCAGTAACGTCGCCGGTTCCTGGCCAGAGGCCACCGCAATCTGCGCGGTTGTCGCCGCGGCTACGGGCGTACTTCTCGAAAGTATTGCTGCATGGGACGCAGGAAGCCAGGACGCCACGTTTCTACGCTCCACATCCACCTCGCGCGCCCGCACAGCAGTACTTCTCGTCGGCCTGGCGCTGGCATGGGGACTGGCCAGCATTCTTATCGACTTCATGATCCTGGCAGGGTTTGTCTATACCGCACCCGTGGGCAGCTCGCCATGGTTCCTCGTCATCATTAGCAGCCTTGTGTGGGTTGTGTTGTGTGCGGTTCTCGGTGCGGGTTTGGGTGTCTTTGTCCGGCGCCGACTTCTCGCCGCGTTACTCGCAGCACTGCTCACGCTAGCTTTGTGCGTGGTATCGGCGTGTGCGGATTCCACGCCGGCTTCCCTACGCTTTCTTTTCTTCCCCGGCAATGGGTACGAGCTGATAGCACGGCAGCGACGGGTGGCTTCGGTCGCAATTTCTGCCGTCATGGTAGCGGCCTTAAGCGCCTGTGTCCTTGCCGCACTGACACGCCACCACCCTGCCCCGCGTTACACCGCGCTGACTCTCCTCGCCATCATCACCATCGCCGCTGTTGGCTCCGCCGCAGTGGGGCCCCAAGGTACGCGGGCACGGGACACCACGGAGGCGTCGGCAAGCTGCACCCGGGATGCGAACAAACAGCGATACTGCAGTTGGCCAGAAGATCACGAACTCGTCGTAGCCGCAGACGCGCACTGGCAGGAATTCACGCAGATGCTTGTCGACGCCGGCCTTCCTCCCCTCACCGGCACATACGGTCAACCCGGCTCCGATCACGCCACGGAGTTGTCCCACACAGTGGCCAGCCCAGCGGCCCTGTACACGCGGGTTTATGAGGCTCAAGCTGCGGCGCTGCGCGCTCAGCGCCCCCTGCGAAGAAACTTCTGCCTCTCGCAACGCACACCAGGTACTTTCGGACTGGGCCACGTATGCGTTCAGAGCGGAGGACGACAGGTTTACTACCCTCAGCGCACAAAGTTCAACTACTCCTGCGCGCGCCTGGATTGAAAACGAGCTTTCTCACCGTTCGCCCGCAGAGCAAGCCGTGGCTCTGGCTCCCTTTATTCACACCATGCAGACGTGCAGCTCCGAGCTACCACCGCTGGGGGTTGCACAATGAGTCCCTACCTGAGACTTCGCCGTTGGCCGGAGTTCTTTTTAATCCTCAGCCTTGGCGTGGTAGCGCAGTTCCTGGATAACTTGGCCGTTCCACAGCTCTTCGGAGCGCCACTGAACCGTCCCGTATTCGTTTTCAATCTGCTGCCACTGCTCGTCGCAGGCTCCATACTGGCGTTGCTGAATAGTTCATGGGATGAGAAATACGAGGCCACGAGCACGGCCCGTTCGCTACGCAAGGAGAAAACTGCCTTGTTGGGTGCAGCTACCGCAGCGTGGACCGCTGTGTTCGGATTCGGATTATTCATTGGGGTAGTACCTATTCATTCAGCATCCACGATCCTTTTCTGTCTCGCTGCGGTTGGCGTCGCGTTAACGCTGCGTAGCGCACTGGACTCGAAGGCATCTGCGGGAATTGCGCTCCCCCTGTCGTTGCTGGCGCTCCTTTTTCCCTGGTACTTGGGCGAAACCACGCCGTTGGGCAATTCCCTCGGCCAAAGTATGTCTCCCATCATTGCCATCGTGTGCGCCACTATCTTCCTTGTAGGCGCGGCTGCGTGGCTTCACCGACGGCACTAAAACCAAAAAATTCCCCCGGCCTCCTTTCGGAGTGCCGGGGGAATGCCTCAAGCGCTATTTACTTGAACGGGAAGCCGAGCTCGCGCAGGAGCTTGCGGCCCTCGTCGTCGTTAGTAGCGGTGGTAACGACGGTGATGTCCATACCACGAGGGCGGTCGATCTTGTCGATGTCGATCTCGTAGAACATGGACTGCTCGGACAGGCCGAAGGTGTAGTTGCCGTGGCCGTCGAACTGCTGATCAGACAGACCGCGGAAGTCACGAATACGTGGCAGCGCGATGGTCAGCAGGCGGTCTAGGAACTCCCACATGCGGTCGCCGCGCAGGGTAACGCGTGCGCCAATGGGCATGCCCTCACGAAGCTTGAAGTTCGCGATGGACTTCTTAGCGCGACGCAGCTGCGGCTTCTGACCGGTAATAGCGGTCAGATCCTCGAGTGCGCCGTTGATGACCTTGGAGTCACGTGCGGCTTCGCCAACACCCATGTTGACGACAACCTTGGTGACACCAGGGATCTGCATGACGTTGTCGTACTTGAACTCGTCATTCAGGGTCTTGCGGATTTCCTCGCGGTAGCGAGTCTTCAGACGCGGGGTGTAGTTCTCGCTCATTTTTAGATGTCCTTCCCGTTGCTACGCGCGATACGGACCTTCTTGCCGTTCTCGTCGAAACGGTAGCCCACGCGGGTCGGGTTGCCTTCGGAGTCAACGATCGCAACGTTGGACACGTGGATCGGTGCTTCCTGGGTAACGATTCCGCCGGACTCGGCGCCACGCTCGGCAGCAGAGTTTGCGACGTGCTTCTTGATGCGGTTAACGCCCTCTACGAGGACCTTGTCACGCTTTGGGTATGCCTCGATGACCTTGCCCTTCGCGCCCTTATCTGGGCCCGAAATGACGATCACCATATCTCCCTTATGGATCTTCATAAGACTAGATCACCTCCGGTGCGAGAGAAACGATCTTCATGAAACGCTTGTCACGAAGTTCGCGAGCAACCGGTCCGAAGATACGGGTACCACGAGGCTCGCTATCGCCCTTGAGAACAACTGCAGCGTTCTCGTCAAAGCGAATGTAGGAGCCGTCTGGACGACGGGTTTCCTTCTTCGCACGGACGATAACTGCCTTAACTACGTCGCCTTCCTTGACGTTGCCACCTGGGACAGCGTCCTTGACAGTCGCGACGATGACGTCGCCGATGCCAGCGGAGCGTCGGACAGAGCCGCCGAGAACGCGGATGCACAGCAGTTCACGTGCACCAGAGTTGTCGGCGACGCGCAGACGCGATTCTTGCTGAATCACTATGGGTCTCCTGACCTGGATTGATGTGCGGTAAGATTTCCGTCCTTGCCGCACGCGGTCTACAAACTTGCGATGCTCAAGCCTTGACAACGGACTGTGCCGAAGGGTCTCGGACCGGCGGTTCGGAAACGCACCACTACGGGCCGACCAGCTTTTGCAACCTATACATTCAACCACACGCCAGCGCCCATACCAAAACGCCGCTTAGTGATTACCGACGCCCCCTACCTCCACATATGTTTCCGTCAGTACACCCACTTACCCCTCGGCCTCTTATTTCGAATACTACGACACGCATAGGCTCCAAAATCATCGCCACAATCTGCACATATGAACCACACTTTAACAACGCTCAGTGCAAAGTCCATCGCGCAGCCATTCTAATGGTTTGATCTTTCACTGCTGTAACGCATGAGAATTTCAGTTAACTTCTGATTTTCATGCAACAACTGCAAATTCTGTGACTACTGGTATTTGCCCGCGAAAGACGTTTCTTTGCTCTTTCCCATATTTCCCGAAGGAGAAACACATGAAGCGTTTGCCACAGACCCTGACTGCTGCTGTACTGACCGGCGCACTCGCCTTTGGCGGCGCAGCTATTGCCCAGGCTCAGATGCCACTACCGGCTTCCATCGAGACCAATGGCATTACCTACGACAAGCAGCCCGACGGCAGCTACGCACCACGCAACCGCTTTGAGAACCCAGCCGGCGAGGACACCGTACCTACCCTCACTGAGGATCAAGCTCGCGCCATCTGGGAGCGTCAGCAGTCAAAGGATGGTGAAAGCGCTGATCCTGAGACCCCTGGAAACGAGACTGACACTGAAGGCGCAGCCGACGCCGAGGGGACTGACTCCGAGAGCTCCAACAAAGAAGGTATCCCTGCTCCAGCTACGAAGAAGGACGCCGAGGGCAACGAGTGGTACCAGAGCCTGAAGGATCCGAAGGTTTACGTCAACGACCCAGCTCTGGTGAATGAAGAGATCACCGACGAGATGCGCAATTCTTACGCTGAGGCGTTCCTGTCTGAGGATTCGAAGCCTGAATTCGACAAGAATAAGCTGGCTTGGTTGGCACTGCCAGCTGCACTGATCATCGGTGGCATCACCTGGTACCTTTCCCAGGACGGCAAGACCTACGTCAAGGACGAGGCACGCAAGAACCAGGAACCGACCGCTGAGGAAAAGGCTGCTTCCGAGCAGATGCTGAACGCTAACAAGGACGAAGTTATCGCCCAGGTCGGTCAGCTCGCTGAGGGCGACGCTGCTCAGGCTGACGCTCCTTCCGCTCCATCTGCACCAGCTGCTGGCGAGTCCGCAGACTCCGCACGTGGTATGTCCGCTGAGACCGGCTCCAACTCCGTTGCACAGGCTCTGGCTGCTCTGGCCGTAGCTGCAATGGTCGCTGCTGGCGCTTTCGCCGCACGCTGCAAGTTCTTCGCTTAAGCAAGAGCCTTCCTAGTAAATAGGAAACTGAATTGAGACTGGCTGCGCCGGTCGGGCTTCGGCCCGGCCGGCGCAGTTTTGTTTCGTCAAAAACAGGATCCACGTAAACGGAAAACGAAGCCCCTACAAGATTGAAATGCCCGGACGCCGGGTAATTCTTAGTACAGTTTCCAGTATGACCTACACCAAGCGCACCCTGTGGCTGCACTCCGCGCTCTTTATCCTCGCGTTTCTCGCGTTTATCCTGCCCGTAGTCTTTGGCACCTCCGCTCTACTTCCTGTTTGGTTGACCGGCGGGCTGAGTCTGGGGCTAGCGGCTTGCGCGCTTGTCGACGCCGCCTATAAATTCTTCGCCCCTACCTCCCCTCGTAGCCTCCGCCTGCTCTCTGGTCTTGCCGGCCTCGTTCTGCTCATCGGCTGGGGCATCTGGGTCTATATCTACGGCAATATGGCGGCCGTGGGCACAGGTTCCTATCGAATCGGTACCTTTTTGCTCGGCGCGGGAAGCGTGCTCAATCTTTTTGTAGTGGCAATTTCCTTTCTAGATATACAAAGAAAGGTCAACTAGAACGACTGGGCAACAGCCACAATTGGCAGGTTTCCACTAATGCGCCGCTACGACGCGGCGGGGAACAATGATGGGGGCATCGCCCAGCGGATCCTCCCAGGCTTCAGCCTCGATGCCATAGGCCTGCGCCAAGACCTGCGGGGACAGCGCTTGTTTCGGCGCCCCGCGCGCGATAATTTTGCCGGCTTTCATCACCACCATGGAATCAGAATAGTGGCCGGCCAGCATGAGATCGTGCAGGACTACAACCACTGTTTTGCCCGCCTGCGCTTGTGCGCGTGCCAACTCCAGCATGCGCATGGCATGGGCGGGGTCGAGAAAGGTCGTGGGTTCGTCGAGAAGCAGCACAGGCGTATCTTGTGCCAGTGCCAACGCCAGCCAGACGCGTTGGCGCTGCCCACCCGATAGCGAAGCGATATCACGATCGAGGAAGTCCACAATGTCGGTAGCCTCGCAGGCCTGCGCGATAATCTCCCGATCCGTAGCGGAAAGGCCGCGCATCCTCCCCTGATAGGGATGACGCCCGCGCGCGACCAACTCGCCTACCCGCAGCCCATCGGGGGCCACGGGGTGCTGTGGCAGCAGCGCCACCTGCTGCGCGGCATCCTTCGCGGACAGCGCATGTAGGTCAGCTTCCCCGACCATGACGCTGCCCTGCCGCGGGGCCAGGATTTTCGAGAGGGTTTTCAGCAGCGTGGACTTGCCGCAGCCATTGGGCCCAATGAGCGTGGTGACTTCGCCGGCGCGGGCGTGCAGATCGACGCCGGCAAGGATATCCTCGCCATTCTTATATCCCGCATGAATGCCGGTGGCGTGGAGGCTACACCGAGGCTTCGCGCTCGTGGGCTGTTTAGGCTGATTAGGCCGATTATTCGTCATATCTTTTCCTTCATCCACGTACGACTATCTAGCACCATCCGGCGCTGTGTTTGTCCGTTTCCCCCGCTGTGCCGCGGCGCAACGTTTAGCTGCGCCCGGCCGCATTCCACACCACTATCACCAAGGCGCAGCCGCCGATGACCGAGGAAACCGCACCCACCGGCGCGTTTACCGGGATAGCGCCAGCGATGACGGCGCACACGGTAAGCAACGCCGCGCCCGCGGCTGCCGACGCCAGCGGCGATGGCGTGGGGGTGCGCGCCACCATCCGCGCCAGGTGCGGCGCTAGCAGCGCGATAAACCCAATGGGTCCCACCACCGAAACCACCACGGCGCTGATACCGGTTGCCGCAATAAGCAGCAGGGCGCGCTGGCGGGAAATATTCACGCCCAGGGTGGTTGCGGAGGAATCATCGTGGGCAAGCAGCGGCAGCTCCCCCGCGCACCAGATGCCTATAGCGAAAAACGGCGCTAATGCCGCCAGCAGGGGGAGGATGACCTCCATGCGCACAAATCCAGTCGATCCCGCAAGCCACGTTTGCGCCTCCGCAGCGCGCAGGACCTGGGTGCTGCGCATCAAATACGCCACGATGGCCTGAAACAGCAGCGATAAGGCAATACCGACGATGACGATGCGGTTGCTCGTACCGATGCCACCAAGGGTGGCGAGGAGGAGGACAACGAGGAGGGCGCCGATCGTCGCCAAGCATGCCCGCCACCAAAACTCCGGGATACCCTCAGCGAAACTGGGGCGCGAATGCACGGTACCCAGGACCACCAGCACCGATGCCCCGCCGGTAACGCCTAAAATATCCGGCGAGGCGAGCGGGTTGCGGGCCATGGTTTGCGTCCAAGAACCGGCCAGGCCGAGGGCGGTGCCCACGATGACGGTGGCGATAGCAACCGGCAGGCGCAAGTCCCACACCACCCTGATGTGGCTCTCGCTGCCGCCGCCGGTGAGAACATCGATGACTTGCCGTGGGCTCAGTTCCACGGAACCTTGCCCCAACAATACTAAGTACGCGATAAGGGCGATAAGGATAAATGCCAACGTGGAAGCGAGCACGCGCGCGTGCCGGCGGCGTTGCTGCGCTTGTAAAATAGTGCTGATTGCGGCCATGCGTTATTGCCCCCACGCTCTGCCCACGCCGCGGTGGGCACCCCAAATGAGGAAGGGTGCACCCACTATCGCGAGGACGATGGACATCTCCAGCTCCGAGCTGCCCACAATGAGGCGGCCAATGATATCGGCAGCAAGCACGGCACAACCACCCAGGAGCGCGGAGGGCAAAAGCATGGTAGCAACGCTAGGGCCCACCACCCGCCGCACGATGTGGGGAATGGCAAAGCCGACGAAGGCAATGGGACCCGTTGCCGCCGTTGCACTGCCGGCCAGCACCACGACGCTGAGCGCCGCGCCCACCCGCGCGGTGGTGGGTGATCCGCCCAAGGCGAGGGAGGACTCCTCCCCCATAGCCAAAAGGTCGAGGGGTCTGGCCGCCATCGCCGCACACGCTAGGCCGAGAACAAGCCCTATGCCCGCGATCGCGACGTCTTCTGGGCCGCGGCCAAAGGTCGAGCCGATGGTCCACCGCCGCATGCTATCGAGGACGTCCGTGGAATATAGACCGATGATCATCGCGCCCGATCCCAAGGCGGCGGAAACACCGGCACCCACCAGAATGAGCGTCAGGGGATCCTGAAACCGCCGCGATACGGCTAAGACCAGCAGCGTAGTAATACCCGCGCCAGCGAGCGCGAGGGTAGTCCGCATACCGGTGGAGGTAGCAATGCCGATGGCCGTGCCTAGGGCAACAAAGAATGACGCACCCGCGGTAACGCCAATAAACCCTGGATCCGCCAGTGGGTTTCGGGTCCACGATTGCGCCAGTACACCGGCCACAGCAAGGGCCGCGCCGGCGAAATAAGCCAGGAAGGTGCGCGGCATGCGCAGGTTCCACACGATATCGTGGATATCCTGCTCCCCTGCTCCGTGCAGGGCGGCGATGACCTCCCCGGGCGGAATCGAGCGGGATCCTAGCGTCAAGGACGCCACCGCCAACACCAGGCTGGCGAGGATGAGGGCAACAAGGAGCAGCTTGTGACGAGGTGCCCGCGTCATTACCGGTGCGGCGGCGCCGGTGGCGGTAGGACTATCTGCGGTGTTATCCGTCTGGATTTTTTGGCCGACTTTCGTGGTTGCTGACAATTACAGCTTCTCTTCAAACTTATCTACTGCCCAGGGGATGGTCACCGGGTTCGGCATACTCATGGCATTACCGGTATCCGTATCCAGGTAGCGCACGCGACCATCCTTGACAACGTCGAGGCCTTGGAAGGTCTTATCCTTCTTCAAGGCTTCGGAGGAACCGTTGTAGTCCAGGACAAAGAGGTAATCAACCTGGTTAAGTTTTGCGTAATTTTCTGGGGCAATGTCAACGAAGAAGCTGCTGCCATCGCCCTGCAAGGCATCGGGGATCTCCATGCCAAGATCCTCGATGAATTGTCCGCGCCCGTCCTCCTCGGTGTAGAGGCCGATTTTGCCGTCATAAGGCATGACGATGGCCGCAGATTTATCCTGCAATTCCGTGTGCTCGCGGCGGAATTCCTCGAAGGCCTTTTCGGTGTCATCGATAAGCTTATCGCCTTCGTCTTCCTTACCCACCGCGTCTGCAATGGTTTCTACCTGCTTTTCCCAGGGCACCTGCCAGTCTTCATAGCCATCTGGCTTGACGGTGGTAGGCGCGATGTCTTCCAGGGATTCCTTCGTATGCGCATCCACGGCCTGGTTCACCGCAATGATCTGGGTGGGGTCTGCCGCGGTGATCTGCTCAAAGGTATCCGCGGTGAATCCGGTTGCGGTGTTATAAATCACCTCAGGCTTTGCATCGCCCAAAAGCTTCTCTGCCCAGGGGCCGACGCCGGAGGGATCGCCATCGCCCTCAGCACCCCACGGTGCCACCGCCACGGGAGTGATCCCCAGGGCAAGCAGCGTATCGGCGTCACCCAGGCCCAGGCTAGCCACCCGCTGCTCGCTGGAAGCGTCAGTAGTCTTAGCCGTTTCATCGCCTTCACCGCGGGAGCAGCCTCCTAAGGCTACGACTCCGGCAGAAAGCACTGCTACTGCACCCAAACTACGACGGCCGAAAATCTTCACCAGGCTAGCCCTTTCAAGAAGGAGGAAAATAACTTTGCTTAGCCTATACCGCAAAGAGTAATTTAGGCAAGCCTTAGTTTATTATGAGTATATTAGACGCATGAACTCTTCCCCACAATCCGCCACGATGCGTCAACACGAACTCATCCCCGTTATTCTGACCGCTAATAAACGGATCCGGCCGCGCCTGCACCGCCTGACGTTTTATGCCGAGGCATTCCGGACATACACCCTCTCCGGACCCGATGAATTCTTTGGACTCGTCATGCCACAAGCCGGACAGGAATTTAGGCCCTTCCCCGTCGACGGCATAAACCTCCGCTCGGCGGTAAGCGCGATTTGCGAGGAGAGGCGGCCGGACCTGCGCTGGTATACCATCCGCGCGCTCCATTCAGAAGAGGCCACAGTCGATGTCGACGTGGTCACCCACGGCGATTCCGGACCTGGCTCGCGGTGGATTCGCCGCGCACGAGCCGGCGATACGGCGGGATTCTTTACGTGCAACGACTTGTGGCGACCAACCGAGTCGGCACAACTTCTAGTCGCCGATGCATCCGCCCTGCCCGCCCTGCGGCACATCTTGGCCTACCAAGAAAACCATAACCCGGCGATGCTTCGAGCCACCGACGTTATGGCCGTGGTAACCAGCGAGGACGAGGTAGAGCCGGGCCTTGCAACTCGGTGGGAGACGAGCGTCCGCAGCCTGCGCATCATTTATACCCAACCGCGTCAGGAGGCGGATGCTGTCGTAGCCGCTCTAAGAGCGGACTATGCCCGTGCGCCGGGGCCAGGGTACGTGTGGGCTTCCGGCGAGGGGGAGCTAGCAAAGAGCGTACGAGGCCTCGCGGTGAATGAGTGGGGCCTGGATACCACCGACGTCACGTGGGTTCCCTACTGGTTTTATGGAAGGGCCCGACCGTAGCTAAGCCCGAAAACGGCGAAGGCCCCTACCCCGAACCATTAGATTCGGAGCAGGGGCTGCGCTGGCTAGTTTTTACTTAGCCTTCTCGATGATCTCAACGAGACGGAAGTGCTTGTCCTTGGACAGCGGGCGGGTCTCAGCGATGCGTACGAGATCGCCGATGCCTGCGGTTTCTTCCTCGTCGTGCGCCTTAACCTTCTTGTTAGAACGCATGATCTTGCCGTACAGGGCGTGCTGCTTGCGGTCTTCCAGCTCGACAACGATGGTCTTGTTCATCTTGTCGGATACTACATAGCCGGTGCGAACCTTAGGAGCGCCCTTGACCTTCTCCTTCTTCGGAGTAGGTGCCTTCTTGGAATCAGTCACGTTAGCCTCACTCATGATTAAGCCTCAGCTCCCGGAGCAACGGACAGGCCCAGCTCGCGCTCGCGCAGAACGGTGTAGATGCGGGCAATGTCGCGCTTAACCGTGCCGATGCGGCGGTTGTTGGTCAGCTGGCCGGTGGCCTTCTGGAAGCGAAGGTTGAACAGTTCTTCCTTCGCATCCTTCAGGCGGGACTGCAGCTCAGCATTGTCGAGCTCACGGAACTCGTGGGCGGGGGTACCGGTTGCCATTAGAACTGGTCCTCCTTCTTGATGATACGGACCTTGCAAGGAAGCTTCTGGCCAGCGCGGCGCAGAGCCTCAATTGCAACGGCATCGTTCGGATAGCTCATCTCGAAAAGTACGCGGCCCGGCTTAACGTTAGCCACCCACTTCTCAACCGGGCCCTTACCGGAACCCATACGAACGCCGAGCGGCTTCTGGGTCAACGGACGGTCCGGGAAGATGTTGATCCACACCTTGCCACCACGCTTGACGTGGCGGTTGATGGCAATACGTGCGGCCTCAATCTGACGGTTGGTGATGTACGCCGGCTCGAGAGCCTGGATAGCGTAATCGCCGAAGTTGATGCGGTTACCGCCCTTGGACACGCCGCGACGGTTCGGGCGGTGCTGACGGCGGTACTTAACACGCTTAGGAATCAGCATGGATTAGCCCTCCTGCTTCTGCTGTGCACGCTGGCGGCGCTGGCCACCGCGGCGGGAGCGACCATTGCGGTCACGGCCACGGCCCTGTGCCGGAGCGTTCAGTTCGGACTCGCGTACGCCACCGACGACGTCACCCTTATAGATCCACACCTTGATGCCAATGCGGCCGAAGGTGGTGTGGGCCTCTGCGGTGCCGTAATCGATTTCGGCGCGAAGAGTGTGCAGCGGAACGCGACCCTCGTGGTAGCGCTCAACGCGGGACATTTCAGCACCACCCAGGCGGCCGGACAGCAGAATCTTGATGCCCTTGACCTGTGGCTGGCGCATAGCGGACTGGATAGCCTTGCGCATTGCACGACGGAATGCGACGCGGTTAACCAGCTGCTCCGCGATGGAGTGAGCAACCAGGGTTGCGTTTGCGTCTACCTGCTTGACCTCGAGGATGTTGAGGGCAACCATCTTGCCGGTGAGCTTTTCCAGCTCGCGGCGGATACGGTCAGCCTCAGCACCGCGGCGGCCAATCACGATGCCCGGGCGGGCGGTGTGAATGTCGACGCGGACGCGGTCGCGGGTGCGCTCGATAACGACGTCGGCAATGCCGGCGCGCTCGAGGCCCTTGTTGAGGTAGTTACGAATCTTGATGTCTTCGGCTACGTAGTTCGCGTAGTCCTTATCGGCGAACCAGTGGGTCTTCCAGTCGGAAGTGATGCCCAAACGTAGGCCGTGAGGATGGATCTTCTGGCCCATTACTTGGCCCCTTCCTGCTGGCTTTCGACCACCACGGTGATGTGGCTGGTGCGCTTACGAATCATGAATGCACGACCCTGTGCACGCGGCTGGAAACGACGCATGGTCGGACCCTCGTTGGCATAAGCCTCGGAGATGACCAGGGTACGTGGGTCGAGGCCGAAGTTGTTCTCAGCGTTAGCGGCTGCAGAAGCAACGACCTTAGCAACTGGCTTGGAAGCACCCTGCGGTGCGTACTTCAGGATAGCCAGGGCTTCGCTTACGGACTTGCCGCGGACCAGATCGAGCACGCGACGTGCCTTCATCGGGGTGACGCGGACGTAGCGGGCCGTGGCGGATGCGGAGGTGATGGTCTCACTCATCGCTTATCGACGTCCCTTCTTGTCATCCTTGACGTGACCCTTAAAGGTCTTGGTTGGTGCAAACTCGCCCAGCTTGTGGCCGACCATGGAGTCCTCGATGAAAACCGGCACGTGCTTGCGGCCGTCGTGGACGGCGAAGGTGTGACCGATGAAATCGGGGAGAATGGTCGAGCGGCGAGACCAGGTCTTGATGACCTGCTTGGTGCCTGCATCGTTCTGAGCATCCACCTTGTTGAGGAGGTGCTCATCGACGAACGGGCCCTTCTTAAGGCTGCGTGGCATTGTTTACCTCCTCTTAGCGCTTCTTGTTCGGGCGACGACGGCGCACGATCATGTTGTTGGAGTAACGGTTCGGGTTGCGGGTGCGACCCTCCTTGTGGCCCCATGGGGACACAGGGTGGCGACCACCCGAGGTCTTACCCTCACCACCACCGTGTGGGTGGTCAACCGGGTTCATTACGACACCGCGGACGGTCGGGCGAACGCCCTTCCAACGCATACGGCCGGCCTTGCCCCAGCGGATGTTCATCTGCTCGGCATTGCCAACCTCACCAACGGTGGCGCGGCAGCGGATATCCACACGGCGGATTTCGGAAGACGGCATACGCAGAACTGCGTACTTGCCTTCCTTACCCAGCAGCTGAATGGAAGCACCAGCGGAGCGAGCCAGCTTAGCGCCAGCACCCGGCTTGAGCTCAACAGCGTGGATGGTAGAACCGGTCGGGATATTACGCAGAGGCAGGTTGTTGCCAACCTTGATATCTGCATTCGGGCCGGACTCTACGATGGTGCCCTGCTTCAGACCCTTAGGGGCGATGATGTAGCGCTTTTCGCCATCAACGTAGTGAAGCAGTGCAATGTTTGCGGTGCGGTTCGGGTCGTACTCGATGTGAGCGACCTTTGCCGGGATGCCGTCCTTGTCGTTACGACGGAAGTCGATCAGACGGTAACGGCGCTTGTGGCCACCGCCGATATGGCGGGTGGTGATGCGGCCGTAGTTGTTACGGCCACCAGTCTTGCTCAGCGGGCGCAGCAGGGACTTCTCCGGAGTAGAACGAGTGATCTCGTCAAACTCAGAAACGGAGGATGCGCGGCGACCCGGAGTTGTCGGCTTGTACTTACGAATAGCCATAATTCTTCCTTTTCCTTTCGGCTCTCCGGTGACGCTTAAGCGCCGCCGCCGAAGACGTCGATGGAGTCGCTGCCTTCACGGAGCGTCACATATGCACGCTTGGTGGACTTACGCTGGCCGTAACCGGTGCGGGTGCGCTTACGCTTGCCTGCACGGTTCACGGTGTTCACGGAGTCGACCTTGACGTCAAAGATCTGCTCTACGGCATCTTTAATCTGGGACTTATTGGAGTCCGTGGAGACGTAGAACGTGTACACGTTCTGCTCCATCAGACCGTAGGACTTCTCGGATACAACCGGGGCGATGATGATATCGCGTGGGTTAGAAATCTTAGCCATTAGTTCTCCTCCTTATCCGCGCCGGTTGCGCGGTTGATGAAGGTGTGTAGCGCCTCAACGGAGAACACAACGTCATCGGAGTAGAGAACGTCGTAGGTGTTGAGCTGGCCAGCGTCCAGGATCTGAACGTTAGGCAGGTTATTAGCGCTACGACGAGCGTTGATGTCCTCGCGGCCGATGACCAGGAGCACGTTCTTGCGCTCGGTCAGGGACTCGAGGAAGGCCTTAGCCGACTTGGTGGACGGCTTCTGGCCCGGTACGAGCTCTTCGATGACGTGGATGCGCTCGTTGCGAGCACGGTCAGACAGTGCACCGAAGAGAGCAGCCTTGATCATCTTCTTAGGGGTGCGCTGTGCGTAGTCGCGCGGCTGTGGGCCATGGACGGTGCCGCCACCGGTGTAATGCGGTGCGCGGATGGAGCCCTGGCGTGCACGGCCGGTGCCCTTCTGACGGAAAGGCTTGCGACCACCACCGCGGACATCGCCGCGGGTCTTGGTTGCGTGGGTGCCCTGGCGTGCAGCAGCAAGCTGAGCGTTAACAACCTGGTGCATCAGAGCAATGGATGCCTCGGTGTCAAAGATTTCAGCAGGCAGGTCTACAGAGCCGTTGGTCTTACCCTCGGAAGTGTGGACGTCTAGCTTGAGGTTGCTCATGCGTGTGCACCGCCCTTCACTGCGGTCTTAACGGTGACGAGGCCGCCGCGCGCACCAGGGATAGCACCCTTGATGAGCAGCAGGTTGGACTCGGCATCGATTTTCTGAATCTTCAGGTTCTGGGTGGTCACGCGGTCCTGGCCCATACGGCCAGCCATGCGCTTGCCCTTGAAGACGCGGCCCGGGGTAGCAGCGCCGCCGATGCCACCAACGCGGCGGTGAGCGGCCTGGTTACCGTGAGCTGCGCCCTGGCCTGCGAAGCCGTGGCGCTTCATGGCACCAGCGTAGCCGTGGCCCTTGGTCTTGCCGGTGACGTCAACGAAGGTGATGCCCTCGAAGATGTCAACCTTGACCTCTTGGCCAACCTCATAAGCAGAGGTGTCGTCCATGCGGATTTCCGCAACGTGACGGCGTGGGGTTACGCCAGCCTTCTTGAAGTGACCACCAACCGGCTTATTTGCCTTGCGTGGGTCGATTTCGCCAAAGGCGATCTGGATGGCGCTGTAGCCATCGGTTTCGGGGGTGCGAATCTGGGTGACAACGCATGGCCCTGCCTCGACGACGGTAACCGGTACAACGCGGTTGTCCTCGTCGAAGACCTGGGTCATGCCGAGCTTCTTGCCCAGAATGCCCTTGATCTCGTTTTCACTCATTATTTGTTCTCCACCAAAGTCGCTTACTGGATGTTCACGTCGACGCTTGCCGGAAGATCGATGCGCATAAGAGCATCAACGGTCTTCGGGGTTGGGTCGAGAATGTCGATCAGGCGCTTGTGAGTGCGCATCTCGAAGTGCTCGCGAGAGTCCTTGTACTTGTGCGGAGAACGAATAACTGCGTATACGTTCTTCTCGGTTGGGAGCGGCACTGGGCCGACTACACGAGCACCGGTACGGGTAACGGTCTCGACGATCTTCTTTGCAGAAGCGTCGATAGCCTCGTGGTCATAGGCCTTCAGCCGAATGCGGATTTTTTGTCCCGCCACGCTTATCCTCTTCCTCGCTTCCCCACTTTCACATTCCCGGCGTTTCCGGGGCGTGAAGCGGTGGGAAATTGCTTCTCGATTTCTCTATAACGTTGTCCGGGCTTGGGGGCCTGACACAACGCCAGTGGTCTGACTGTCATGACGACCAAGAGTTGCGGTACATGGCAAGCGCCAGAACGCAGTGCTCTCGACGGGGTACAAGACCCGTGGTCAAAGTATTGTGAAGAGGACGGTTTTCACGCATTACACGTGGAGAGTGTCCAATTCGTCTACTGCCGCTGTTTATTTGCCATGCCCCTTCTCCGGTCCATCTTCTCGGGGTGTCACTGCTCTAACGCGGACCTAGCCCGATCGGATGACCTTCCAGTCAATGTTTCAAGTTCCCCTGAAACATGGCGACAACGAAGGTGTCATGTTCGCTTTACCAGCTCAGCGTCTCCCCAAGACTGTGCTTGACGACGTCCGTCGCTCGCACCACATCTCGGTTCTCGCTGCCCTGTTAAAGCAACCTTTGTATTTAAGCATGTTGGGCTGCGGTTTTTCAAGCCGCGTATTAAACCGTGCCAAAAATCACGTTTTGGATAATTTTGTTGCTCCGCACCCCACGATTGCCGGAGAAGTATCTAAGCTCGGTGTCATTGGCTATGGACAATTTGTCCTGCCTAGATAGTTGAATACCGCTTTCTCACAGCACTCGATAAAGAAAGGCACAAACACTCATGTCTGAAAACAAGACTCCTGCACAAAATACCGATAACCAGGTTCCGGCTTCCGAGGAGCGCGAGGTAAATAACAACCTGGAAACCCAGTACGGCACCACCACCATCGACGATGTCGTGGTCTCCAAGATTGCCGGCATCGCAGCCCGCGAGGTTTCCGGCGTGGATTCATTGGGTGGCGGCGGCGCCCGCATGATCGGCAATATTCGCGAGTCCTTCGGTGCTTCCGAGGACGTCCGCCAGGGCGTAGACGTAGAGGTAGCAGAAGGCTCCGCCCGCATCGAGATTGCAATTACGGCTGAGTACGGCGTGGCCATCCACGAGCTCGCTGAGGCTATCCGCCGCAACATCATGAATGCTGTAGAGCGCATGACCGGCCTGAGCGTCGAGCGCGTCAACGTTGTTGTTCACGATGTCAAGCTGCCGAAGGATGAGTCCGAGTCTGAAGACCAGGCTGCTTTGAACCAGGGTCAGGCCTAAGCCCAATGCCTGAGCCCCGAGCACATTTCGAGCTCGAGGTAAGCCACGCCCGCGCTATTGCAGAGGCCGTCACGAAAGTCCGCGGCGTCGCTGCACTCGACGGCGGTTCGTTCGGTTCGGTGAGTTTGTACCTCCCAGGCGAGCGCATCGTCGGCATGCGGCGACCCAATCCGCGCGATGATCGCCACCTGCAGATCAACATCCGCGTCGATATCAGCGCGGCGCCGGACCTTTATGCCTTGGCAGAAGATATCCGGTCCGCCGCACGTGGGGCATGTCCCGAACTGCAGCGCATTGACGTTGAGTTTTCTGACGCCGTGGATGGCTTATCCGCTGCTCCATCGAAGGAATAGATATGAAAAATTACACCACTTTGGGCATCATTTCCGGCCTTATTCTTGCCTTCTTTTTGTACCTAGGCTGGGGTCCTACTTTGCTCGCCGTACTCCTTGCTGCCATTGGCGGAATCGTGGGAGCACACTTTGATGGCCGTATCGATCTCACCTCTGTGTGGAATGGCCTCATTGGTAAGGAGAAAGGCCAAGGTTAATGACAGATAGTTCCACTCAGGGCCACACGCGTATCTCGCTGCGGACCATGGAACACATCGTTACCGCCGCGATCGCTAGCGTGCCCGGCACCAAGGCCATAGAGGCCAAGCTAGCGGGCATCGGCGGCCGCGGTTTTCCACGGGTCTCGGTCCAAATGGACTCGGAGCGCGAGGTAGCGGCCGTCAACGCCACTATCGGCGTGGTGTGGCCCTCGCCGGTTACTACGGTGGCGGAGCATACCCGCACCGCCATTTCAGAAGCCATCGCGGCACATACCGGTTATTCCACGACACGCGTTAATGTCACCGTTGGCGGTTCCGTTCCGGGCAATCGGGTCACAGCGGCAGAAGTGGAGCAGCGCCAGGTTGCTGCTGCCGTCGCGCCGCACATCACGCCCTCGCCGGTCTGGCAGCCGGTCACTGCCGAGTCGGTCAACGTACGCAGCATTGCCACGCCGCAGAAAACACCGGTGCGCAGCGTCACTGCCCTGGACTCCGACATCGCGGTGCGGTCCGTAAACACTCCGCGCGAGGCTGAGGTACGCAGTGTCTCTGCTGATCTCCCTGACCACCACCTGCGCGAAATCTCTTCCCCAGGTGAACATGCGCTGCGGCCTCTCAAAGAGCCTAAGCCGGTACACGTTCACAGCGTGGCGGCACCGCGCCCAGCCAAGCTGGTCCCCAGCGGACAGGTTCGCCCGCTGTCGCGAAAAGTAAAGGTATCAGCTCCTCGGCCGCAGCCGCTGCGTGATATCGAGATCCGCCACGAGTGGACACCGCGCCGCGTGCAGACCCCTAAGTCCGTTCCTGCGCGAAAGGTACAAGCCCCTCGACCACAAGCACTCAAACGTATTGAGGTCACCCCGGCCAACCCTCGCCCACTGCACGTGGATGTGCCACGACCGGAGCCGTTGCGCGCCATTTCCATAAACCCCTACCGCCCACAAGGAGGCAACCATGGCTGAACAGCACATGCCTGAACACTTTGGGCAGCAGCCGAAGGCGTCTCCAGCGGCGCGATCGTGGGCTGTGATTCTAGGGCTGCTTCTGATCGCCGCGGGCATCGTCGGCGTGCGCGAGACGTGGCTTGTAGGTTCTGGCTCCGATGCCCAATCGTGGGTACAGCCAGTACTTAACCTCATCGCCACTGAACAGCTGCAGACCTGGATGATTTGGGCCGGTGTCGCATCCATCATCGTCGGCCTTATCTTCCTATTTGCAACGCTAAAGACGCGCCGCACAACGCACCTGCAGCTGGCTTCCGATACCGCGTCCATGTGGATGCGGCCGGTAGATATCGCTCGCCTATCTTCGGCGACTGCTCGCCGCGTGCCGGGCGTTGCCTCCGCACAGACCTCAGCGGATAAAAAGACCGCTAAGGTCACCGTCAATGGTGATACCGACGATGCCGAGCTGCAGGGCCGAGTAGAGACCGCGGTTACGCAGTGCCTGGCGCACTTAAAGAATCCGCCACAGGTCACCGTAGCTGTAGAAAAGATTCCGGAGTTGGATAACAATGTCTAGAAAACTTGCTACTTTTGACCGTATCCTGCTCGGCCTGCTGGGAATAATCCTCATCGCTTTGGGCGTGTGGCCCATCCTTATCCACTTCAATGTGGAGTTTGCCAAGTACTTAGCCCTGTGGGTGGACCACGATGCGTGGAAGACGTTGGCGGACAATGACTGGTGGGTCTGGGCGCTGGCCGGTGGTTCCGCACTACTGCTTATCGTAGGCCTGTGGCTCGTGGTAGCTAACCTGCGCCACCGTCGCTTTAATAACGTGGAGTCTGCATCGTCTAATGACAAGGGATCTATCACGACGTCGATGAACGCTATTGCCGGTGCTGTGGCCCAGGATCTGGATGGAATTAAGGGCGTCGAGCACGTGGAGCGGCTCGTGGCTTATGACCGTGCCCGCCCTACCCTGCAGTACACGGTCACGGCCAATCCGGATACCCCGGTGGAGCGCCTTACTGGCGCCGTGGAGACCAATGAACGCGATTTCCGCGCGGCTTTCCCGGACGCGGATTTGGACACCATTTATAAACTGCAATTCAGCAAGGTTGGACCTCTGAAGGACCTATCCGAATAGCGGGTTCGGGGTCTCTGCCACTAGGACCTCTTCAATGGCCCCCAAACGGGCCGATTCGCCGCCCCCGAGGATCACTTCCAGTTCCTCTCCGGGGCGGCATTTTTCTATTCGCTGCCAAGAATAATCCTGGCGAGTAACGCGGCGATTTTCCTTGGCAAATAGGTGTAACCCATGGTCAAGAACGCCAATGGCCCCGGAGAAGCGAAGAACAAAGACGAAATCGCCTAACTCCTGCCGCTTCAGGCCCTTGAGGTCTGGGCACGTAGTGCTCAACCGCATGAGGCTGGTAACCACGCCAAAGCGGTGCTCGAAGCCTTCTGTATCACGAATGGTAAAAGGCCGGCCGGGCCCGGTTGGGCGAATGGAATCATATGCCCATACCACGGGTTGAGCTTGTGGACGGCGCACGATGACGTGGGTGGGGGTGGCGGTAATGCGGTTAGTGGGGGCGTCGGCAAGCACCAGCCACTCCCCTTCCGCAATGCGTCCGTTATCCAAGGGCAGAAGCGGTGGATGCACGGCCGCTTGTCGCTGCAACTCCGCTACCAGCTCCGCATCGCTCGCACCCCAACCGATGCCCCGATTAGCCAGCATGGCAAAGAAGGTGGCGAGACTGAGGTCGGGTTGGCCTTCCCAGGCGCGACGGAGGGACTCAAGAGTGGGATCGATGCGGGTGGGGTCATCCATATCCGCCAAGATTACCCAGCGACGGCGACAGGCAAGAGGTCGGGGTGCGGGCGAAGATATTCACCCCCAAGTTAATTTCATTCAATTAAATAAGTACTATAAGTGTTCAACAATCGTGAACGCCATATCCCCTGTTCATCGGCACTTTAGTGCCCTATTTTCCCGCTTCGCCACCCCCGCCAAGGAGAAAGTGGGTTAAGGATCAAAAAATCCGCCCCACCAAAGGTGAAGCGGATTCTTTTTAGCTCTACTGAGCGGTTACGAGGTATCGATTACTCGATAACCTTGGTAACGCGGCCAGCGCCGACAGTGCGGGAGCCCTCGCGGATAGCGAAGCGCAGGCCCTCGTCCATAGCGACCGGCTGGATGAGCTCAACGGACATCTCAACATTGTCGCCAGGCATAACCATCTCGGTACCCTCTGGCAGGTGAACAACACCGGTAACGTCCGTGGTACGGAAGTAGAACTGCGGACGGTAGTTGTTCATGAACGGGGTGTGGCGGCCGCCCTCTTCCTTCTTCAGGACGTAGACGGAGCCCTCGAACTTGGTGTGCGGGGTGTAAGCGCCCGGCTTGATAACAACCTGGCCACGCTCAACGTCCTCACGCTTGGTACCACGCAGAAGCAGACCACAGTTGTCGCCAGCCTCGGTGTAGTCCATCATCTTGCGGAACATCTCGATACCGGTAACGGTGGTGGTCTGGGACTTCTCCTGGATACCGATGATCTCAACGTCCTCGTTGACGTTCAGACGGCCACGCTCAACACGGCCGGTAACAACGGTACCGCGGCCGGTAATGGTGAAGATGTCCTCGATAGGCATCAGGAACGGCTGGTCGGTAGCGCGCTCCGGATCCGGGATGGAGTTGTCGCAGGCTTCCATCAGATCAACGACGGACTGTACCCACTTGTCATCGCCCTCGAGGGCCTTCAGAGCGGAGATGTGAACGATAGGAGCTTCCTCATCGTAATCCTGCTCTGCGAGCAGCTCACGGATCTCCATCTCAACGAGCTCGATGATTTCCTCATCATCAACCATGTCGCACTTGTTCAGCGCAACGAGGATGTAAGGAACGCCAACCTGGCGAGCAAGCAGAACGTGCTCGCGGGTCTGCGGCATCGGGCCATCGGTTGCAGCAACAACCAGGATAGCGCCGTCCATCTGAGCAGCGCCGGTAATCATGTTCTTGATGTAGTCGGCGTGGCCCGGAGCGTCAACGTGTGCGTAGTGGCGCTTCGGGGTGGAGTACTCAACGTGGGAGATGTTGATGGTAATACCGCGCTCCTTCTCCTCAGGAGCCTTGTCGATCATATCGAACGCGAATGCCTGGTTCTCCTCAGGGTACTGGTCAGCCAGAACCTTGGTGATCGCTGCGGTGGTGGTGGTCTTGCCGTGGTCGACGTGTCCGATGGTGCCGATGTTCACATGCGGCTTCGTACGCTCGAACTTCTCCTTTGCCACTGTATGTCCTCCTGGACTATATGGTGGCTACGACCTTCGCAGCCACGTGGTTGACAGTTGTCATTGGCACCCGACCCACAGTATGTGGGGCAAAGCGCTAATGACGCTTTCTTTACGTGCCAGTTACACGATCCTAGATTTATGCCACGGTTTTTTCAAACCGCCGTTATAGGAGGTAACCCCGCGAAATATCGCGGCCATTTCCCTCGACAAGAATCTTCTAAAAAGGATCCTGGGAGGGTAACGGCCGGCTCAATTCACAACCTAGATGGTTAAGCTGCAAACTCAGCCCGCCGCTACCCTGGCCCAGTTGTCCCGCTCCGCGGCGGGTCTGGCATCTACTGGCGAAGATTACCAGCCCGGACAAACCGCGGGTGGAACGGGGCTACTGCTTAGTTAGCGCTGCCGGTGCGCTCCTCGATGATCTCCTGTGCAACGGAGGATGGAACCTCTGCGTAGGAATCGAAGACCATGGTGAAGTTTGCGCGGCCAGCGGTGGAAGAACGCAGGTCACCGATGTAACCGAACATCTCGGACAGCGGCACCTTAGCCTTAACGACCTTCGCGCCGGAACGGTCCTCCATAGCGAAGACCTGGCCACGACGGGAGGAGATGTCACCGTTAACGGTGCCCATGTACTCCTCAGGGGTGACAACCTCAACGGCCATCATCGGCTCCAGCAGAACTGGCTTTGCCTTGGCCATTGCTTCCTTGAAGACCTGGGAGCCGGCCAGCTTGAAGGCCATCTCGGAGGAGTCGACGTCGTGGTAAGCGCCGTCTTCCAGGGTGGCCTTGATGTTAACCATCGGGAAGCCTGCCAGGTAGCCGTACTGCATTGCGTCCTGGATACCAGCGTCAACGGAAGGAATGTATTCCTTCGGAACGCGGCCACCGGTGACGGCATTCTCGAATGCGTAAGTTGCGGACTCGCCCTCTTCCAAGGTCTCTGGGTCCGGGTTGTACGGCTCGATGGTGCAGATAACCTTTGCGAACTGACCGGAACCACCGGTCTGCTTCTTGTGGGTATACTCCATGGACTCAACCTTCTTACGGATGGTCTCACGGTAAGCAACCTGCGGGTTACCGATGTTCGCCTCAACCTTGAACTCGCGCTTCATGCGGTCAACAAGAACGTCGAGGTGGAGCTCGCCCATGCCGCCGATAACGGTCTGGCCGGTCTCCTCATCCAGCTCGACGGTGAAGGTTGGGTCCTCAGCTGCGAGCTTCTGGATAGCGGTACCCAGCTTCTCCTGGTCAGCCTTGGTCTTCGGCTCGATGGAAACTTTGATAACCGGATCCGGGAAGTCCATGGACTCGAGGATGATCTGGTTATCCTTGTCACACAGGGTGTCACCGGTGGTGGTCTCTTTCAGACCGATAACAGCATAAATGTTACCGGCGTCTGCCTGCTCAACAGGGTTTTCCTTGTTGGCGTGCATCTGGAAGAGCTTACCGATGCGCTCCTTCTTGCCCTTGGTGGAGTTCATAACCTCGGTACCCGGGGTGACCTGGCCGGAGTAGACGCGGGTGAAGGTGAGCTGGCCAAAGAATGGGTGAGCAGCAATCTTGAATGCCAGTGCGGAGAACGGGGACTCAACGGAAGGCTTACGGGTAAGCTCCTTGTCCTCGTTTCCTACCTCGTGGCCGATAACCTCGCCGACGTCCAGCGGGCTTGGCAGGAAGTCAACCACAGCGTCGAGCAGTGGCTGCACGCCCTTGTTGCGGTAGGCGGTACCGCAATAAACCGGGTAGACCTCGGAGTTGATGGTGAGCTTACGGATGCCGGCCTTGAGCTCGTCAATGGTCAGCTCCTCGCCGCCGAAGTACTTCTCCATGAGCTCTTCGTCGGACTCAGCAACGGTCTCAACCAGCTTCTCGCGGTATTCTTCCGCCTTGTCCTTGAGGTCCTCTGGGATTTCCTCGTAGGTAGGCTCAGCGCCGGTCTCGACCTTGCCACGCCAGGTGATTGCCTGCATATTCAGCAGGTCGACAACGCCGTCGAAGTCATCCTCAGCGCCGATAGGCAGCTGCATAACCAGCGGCTTAGCGCCCAAGCGGTCAATGATGGTCTGAACGGTGAAGTAGAAGTCAGCGCCCAGCTTGTCCATCTTGTTAACGAAGCAGATACGCGGAACATCGTACTTAGCAGCCTGACGCCACACCTGCTCGGACTGCGGCTCAACGCCTTCCTTACCGTCGAAGACTGCGACGGCGCCGTCAAGAACACGCAGGGAACGCTCAACCTCAACGGTGAAGTCAACGTGACCCGGGGTGTCGATGATGTTGATCTGGTTGTTATTCCAGAAGCAGGTCACGGCAGCGGAGGTAATGGTGATGCCGCGTTCCTTCTCCTGCTCCATCCAGTCAGTAGTGGACGCACCGTCGTGGGTCTCGCCCACCTTACGGTTGATACCGGTGTAGAAGAGAATACGCTCGGTGGTGGTCGTCTTACCAGCATCGATGTGGGCCATGATGCCGATGTTGCGGACCTTGTTCAGATCCTTAAGCACTTCTTGTGCCACGTTTATACCCCAACTTAATAGTCGTCGACGCCGTGACCAGGTTTCTGGCTATGACGCCTGCATGGATAAGGTCATGTATATTTTTGCCACTATTTGGCCGTCCTCGGGGCATCCTGCCCCTAGACTTCCATCGCTTCAGTGTACTGGACACTCCACGATGCCGCTGGACCGGGCGGGCATACCGCCCAGAAATCACACCCATTAGGGCAAAAAATGACCCAAGCAAGAGATATGTAGTTTTGTGTCGCCGCCGGAGAAAACCTGCCGGCAGCCAGCGCGAAACTTTCTTCTCGTTGCTTGGGCCATTGAAATGAGTGCTGAAATTACCAGCGGTAGTGAGCGAAGGCTCGGTTAGCCTCAGCCATCTTGTGAGTATCCTCACGACGCTTAACGGAAGCGCCGAGGCCGTTGGAGGCATCCAGAATCTCGTTTGCGAGACGCTCAATCATGGAGTTCTCGCGACGCTGGCGGGTGAAGGTCACCATCCAGCGCAGTGCCAGGGTGTTTGCACGGTCAGGGCGAACCTCAACCGGCACCTGGTAAGTAGCGCCACCGACACGGCGGGAGCGAACCTCAAGGTCTGGGCGGATATTGCCCAATGCCTTCTCCAGGGTGCCAACCGGATCGGTGCCGGTCTTCTCGCGGCAAGCCTCGAGAGCGCCGTAGACGATACGCTCTGCGGTGGACTTCTTGCCGTCCTGGAGGATCTTGTTGACGAGCATGGTTACCTGCTCGGAGTTGTATACCGGGTCCTTGACTACAGGACGCTTCGGAGCAGCATTCTTACGCATTGTTTATTACTGTCCCTTCTTTGCGCCGTAACGGGAACGTGCCTGCTTACGGTCCTTGACACCCTGGGTATCCAGAGCGCCGCGGATAATCTTGTAACGAACACCAGGAAGGTCCTTCACACGGCCGCCGCGAACGAGGACCATGGAGTGCTCCTGCAGGTTGTGGCCCTCGCCCGGAATGTAGGCGGAAACCTCAATACCGGTGGTCAGGCGAACACGAGCAACCTTACGCAGTGCGGAGTTCGGCTTCTTAGGAGTGGTGGTGTACACGCGGGTGCATACACCGCGACGCTGCGGGGAACCCTTCAGCGCAGCGGTGGAAACCTCTTTACGCTTATCGTGGCGGCCCTTGCGGACCAGCTGCTGAATAGTTGGCATTTAACAGTCTTTCTGTCGAATTGCACCAATACCGAAGGAAAAGAACCAAACATGCAAAAATGGGCGCTCTTTCCCGGGGCGCTGCCGCATGTCCAGAACTCTTCCCAAGGTCGGTGCCTTGTTAAGGATCAGACTCTTCACCGCGCGCCAGCAAGGCACGCATAGTGAACTGCCGTTTAGACTAGCAAACCGATCACGCTTTATACAAAACGCGATCGGCACCTTCTTCCTGCTAGGACCATTCCCAAACTAAATCAGCCTCAGCAGCCTTGGTGGCAAAGTAGTCCTTTTCCTGTGCTTCCCAGGTTTCAAACCACTGCTCGTAGTCGGGCTCGCGGGCGATGGCGCGTTCGCGGCGTTGGTCCCGGGGGCCGTCGATAAGCACGCTAACTACCGTTCCCCTCTCCTTTGCGGCTGCGATATTGGCCGGGGTTACGGAGCCCACCCCTTCCACGATGAGATCATCGCGCACGTCGAGGCTAGCCCAGTCTCCAGGGCTGTCCGCCTCCCAATCCCAGCGCCAATAGCCGGGATTCATGGTGCGCAATACCTGTTCTGCCACCATGTCAGAGCCCTTGTCCAGGCCGTGCCAGCCGGGGTAGAACTCATCGAGGTGTACCACGCGCCAGTTGGTGCGCTCGGCCAGCGCGGCGGAAGTCCAGGTTTTTCCGGCACCCGAAGGGCCGTCGATAAGCACGGTCACTGGCTTGAAGGCACGCTTTCTGGCTGCCGCCAGCTTGACGACGTCCTCTAAAAGGCGCTCTTGTTGGCTATCAAAGTCCATGGTCGCTCAATCACTGCTTTCGCGGTTTATAGGCCGAAGAATCTCCAGGCCCCAGTGAGTACCGAAACTACCACCGGTACAAAAGCGAGGACAGTACCTAGGGCCATAATCCACCCATCACGGGCATGCAACCGGGAGGGACGCGCCCATGTACGTGCCCCTCCTCCCGGTGGTGTTCGGCCGAATCCGCGCGCTTCCATAGCCGTGGCCAATTTGCCACCGCGGCGCAGCGCGATGACCAATAGCCCGAAGGACATAGTAAGCAGATGCTTCAGCTTGCCGACGTCCGTCAGCCCCCTCGCCCTGCGCGCCATCCCCAGCGACTGCCAATCAGATTGAAAAAGCGTCATCATGCGCACACCGGCCACTGCACCAATGACAAAACGCGACGGCAGCTTCAAGATCTGCGAGAGAGCATCACCCAGCTCCGTAGGGTCGATATCACGGGCGAGCACCACCATGGGCAAAGCTACGGCAAAGACGCGCAACGTAATAGCGATGGCCAGGCTAAGGGAATTTTCGGTGACATGAATAAGCCCCCAGTGGAAGTATTCGGTGCCGCTGGGTTCACCATAAAGCAGCATTGAAATGCCGGAAATCGGGGCGACCAAGAAGAGGAACCATCCGGCCTTAAAGACTCGCGCCCACGATACCCCGCATAACGGGGCGAAAATCAGAGTAAGCACTAACGATACCGCTGCCGAAACCCAGTCAATGGACGCTAAAATGGGAGTGACCCAGATAAACATCATAAACACTCGGGTGAGCGGATTGGCTCCGCGCAAAAGGTTAGGCACCATCCACCTCCACATGATGATCCCCTAAAGCCTGGATAAACAAAGGATCGTGGGTGATGGAGGCAACGGTGGTGCCACCATCGGCTAGCTCGCGTAGCAAGCGCACCAGCTCCACAAAGGTCTGCGGGTCCTGTCCAAAAGTAGGCTCGTCAAGGAGTACCACCTCAGGTGACGTTACCAACGCAGTAGCTACTGAAAGGCGGCGCTTCTCGCCTCCAGAAAGCGTGAAGGGATTAGCCTCCAAAAGGTGCTCTAGGCGCAGGGAATCCACCAATTGGGCTATGCGCTCTTCTGGCGGTTTTACTCGCATGACCTTTGGCGCGACGCGCAGCTCTTCCGCTACGGTGCGCGAAACGAACTGGTGCTCCGGGTTTTGGAATACGAATCCAATGCGGTCTGCCAACTCACGAGACTTCCACCGAATCGGTGGCCCCTTGACCCCGCGGCGCACAAAGTCTGCCACTCCGATCTCGCCGGATATGGCCGGCAGCAAGCCCGCCATGGTCATTAACCATGTTGATTTTCCTGCACCATTGGGACCTGTAATCACAGTCGAAGCGCCCGCCGGCAGAGAAATCGTGCGCGGTGGGCCGAAGCGAGTAACCAAATCCTTACTCCAGAGTGCAGCGTCGCCTTCCCCAGCTGCACCATCGCCCAACTCGCGCGCCTGGGGGAGCCCTTCGACACGGCGGCGCCGTGCTACCTGCTCAAAGGGACCATCGGCCACGATGCGCCCATGCGCAATTTCCACGGCACGGTCAAGCAATCCTTCCCATGCCGTATGCTGGTGTTCTACCACCACAAGGGTAGCCCCAGTCTCTTCTACCAGTGCAGAAACGGCGCGAACCACATCGCGTGCGCCGGCAGGGTCAAGATTGGCAGTGGGTTCATCGAGCAGCACCACACCGGCGCCCATAGCGATTACACCCGCTAAAGCAAGGCGTTGCTTTTGCCCACCAGACAGGCGCTCGGTGGGAAAATCCATATCCACGAACGGGCCGACCAGATCCTTGGCCGCGGCTACGCGGCGCCAAATCTCTTCCCTCGGATACGCTAGGTTCTCGCAGCCGAAGGCAATATCGTCTCCCACCCGAGCTGAGATAACCTGCGAATCCGGGTCTTGTAATACCAGCCCTACGGGAATGGAATGTCCCGGTTCTTCCACTGCGCCAGTGGAATCTTCCAAGAGGATCTCTCCGGTGCGGGTTCCCTCTTCATCGGAACCCAGTACCCCGGCTATAGCAGCTAGGAAGGTGGATTTTCCGGATCCAGAGTCGCCGCAAAGCAATACCCGCTCGCCCGGTTCAATAACCAGGTCAATATCAGCTAACGCTGGCTGGGTGCGCCCGGCATGCGTCCAGCCAAAACCGCGGGCGGTAATTTTTGTGGGCCTTCCCGCCAGAGTGGAAAAGTCAGTCACAGTGCCAATACGCCCTAAGCGCGCTGTTCGCGGCCTGCGGCGAAACGATCCAAAGCGCCTGTCTTCGCTAGCGCCTTCACCACGAAAAAGCCCAAAGCACCGGCGAGGATCGCACCGGAGATAGTCAGCGTAACCAAATAAATCATTTGGAACTCGAAGGAGCGAGCCAAGTTACCGGAAAGGAATAGCTCGAGAATAAAAGCACCCCAGCCAGCCGCCATGCCGGCTAATACCGAAACTCCAAAGCCAAACCTGCGGTACAGGAAGATAGCCAAGATGATTTCCACGCCTAGCCCTTGTGCCAAGCCGGAATACAGGGTTTCAATGCCCCACTGGGAACCCAGCACTGCGGACACAGTGGCCGCTAGGACCTCAACGTATACAGCTGCACCTGGCTTGCGGATGATAAGGCCACCCAGCACGCCACCAATGAGCCAAATGCCGGTGGCTATACCGCCCAAGCCCGGGGTAATAGCATCCATAGCTTGGAACCAGGCATAGCCCACTGCGTTCCAACCCAAGAATACGAAGCCGCAAGCTACACCCAGAACAGATGCAACCACGATATCGACCACGCGCCAATTCAAACTGCGCTTCGGGGCAGCGGACGCACGTGTAGTAGACATAATTTTCCTCCCTCTCGCCGGCATTATCCGGATCAGGTTCTACGGTTCACCGCGCATGTGGCGGCATCTCAGCCAGTCTCGGCTACACAATGGCAGCTGACAAGCACCCGTGATGTGTGCATTTTTCAACTACTTAGGCAGCGCTCCCCTAAAGGCGCCTTGCCAAAAGCTGCATTCATACTAGCAGAGCAGTTTAGCGGTACACCCTAAACATGGAAACAGCCCCGCCTTCCTGTCATTCAGAAAGGCGGGGCCATCAATATCCCGCGTTAACGCAGATTCAGCTGCACCCTAGAAAGTGAAGTCCTCATCCAGCGGCACGGAGGCACCGGTGAACTCACCGAAGCCGTCATCGCCATAGATGGAATCGCCGTAAGTCGGAATCGAGTATGCAGCGTTGCGCGCAGCCTCGGTCGGCTTGACGGAAATATTGCGGTAGCGGGAAATACCCGTACCGGCCGGGATGAGCTTACCGATAATCACGTTCTCCTTGAGACCGATGAGCTTATCGGAGCGCTTATTAATAGCGGCGTCGGTAAGCACACGCGTGGTCTCCTGGAACGATGCAGCAGACAACCAGGACTCGGTAGCCAAGGAAGCCTTGGTAATACCCATGATCTCCGAGCGCAGCTGAGCCGGCTCGCCACCTTCTGCAACCTGAGCAGCATTGAGCTGCTTAGCCTCAGAAAGGTCGATGAGGTTACCCGGCAACAAGTCCGTAGTACCCGCATCAATGACGGTACCGCGGCGCAGCATCTGGCGGATGATGATCTCGATGTGCTTATCGTGGATAGCCACACCCTGGGTACGGTACACAGCCTGCACCTCGTTGATGAGGTGCTGCTCCACGCCACGGCGGCCGAGGACCTCGAGCACGTCGTGCGGGTCAGCCGCACCGCGCATCAGGCGGTCTCCGGTCTCGACGTGGTCGCCGTCCTTGAGGGAACGCTCGATCATCGCATCCGGGTTGGACTCCATCGGGCGACGGACCTGAGCCAGGCCCTGACGCTTGGAGAGCTTCTCATAGACCACATCATCAGAACCGTCATCCGGGGTGATGGTCAGGGTCCAGAAGTTGCCCTCATCGGACAGGGATACGGTGCCGTCAACGGAAGCGATAGGAGCGCGGTTCTTCGGGTTACGGGCCTCGAAAAGCTCCTGAACACGCGGGAGACCGCCGGTAATATCGCCACCGACACCACCCTGGTGGAACGTACGCATGGTCAGCTGGGTGCCCGGCTCACCAATGGACTGTGCCGCCACGATGCCGACGGCCTCGCCGATATCGACCAGCTGGCCGGAAGCCATGGACTTGCCGTAGCACTTGGCACACACGCCAGCCGGGGTCTGGCAGGTCAGCACGGAGCGAACCTTGACCTCAGTAACCTTGGCGTCCAACAGCTTCTGGGTGAGTTCCTCGGTGAGGTCGGAGCCGGCCTCAGCCACGACCTCGCCATTGTCGTCCTTGACATCGGTCGCGAGAACGCGGCCGGATGCGGAGGTCTCCCACAGCTCGGAGAGAACCACCTTGTCGCCGGAAACCTCGCCGATGGGGACGCGAACGCCCTGGCGGGTGCCACAGTCCTCTTCGCGGACGATGACGTCCTGGGCCACGTCCACCAGACGACGGGTGAGGTAGCCGGAGTCAGCGGTACGCAGCGCGGTATCGGCCAGACCCTTACGGGAACCGTGGGAGTTGTTGAAGTACTCCAGCACGGACAGGCCTTCACGGAAGGAGGTCTTAATCGGACGGGTGATGTAATCACCGTGCGAGTTCACAACCATGCCCTTCATACCGGCCAGCGTCCAGATCTGACGCATGTTACCGGCCGCACCAGACTTCACAATCATCGGAATCGGGTTGTGGTCAGGGTACATGTTCTCGACGGCCTCACCGACGGTATCGGTAGCGTCCTTCCACAGCTCAACCAGGCGATCGTAGCGCTCGCGCTCGGTCAGAGCACCCTGCTCCCAGTACTTACGCTCGATGCGCTCTGCTTCCTTCTCATAAGACTCGAGGATCTCGGTCTTATTCGGCAGAACCAGAACGTCAGACATAGTGATGGTCACGCCAGAACGGGTTGCCCAGTAGAAGCCGGCATCCTTCATGTTGTCCAGCACCTGAGCCACGGTGATCATCGGGTACTTATTGGCCAAGTCATTGACCACGTCACCGATGAGGACCTTGTTGCCAGAGCCGCCGCCCTTACGGACCATGATGCCCTCGAGGTACGGGTAGTTCCATGGCAACAACTCGTTGAACATGACGCGGCCAATGGTGGTGTAGCCCATCCATGCCTGGCCCTTGGTCCAGCCATCCGGGAACTGCTCCTCCTCGATCTCCTTCGGCGGACGAAGGTGATCGATGCGGACCTTGATCGGGGCCTGCAGGCCAACGGTGCCGCGGTCATAGGCCATGAGGGCCTCGGCGTAGGAGGAGTAAACGCCGGTTGCTGGCTTGTCCTCTTCTGCCTCGCGGAAGCGGCCGTTGCCACCGATCTCGTCCTCGGACTTGTCCATCGTCAGGTAGTACAGACCGGTAACCATATCCAGACGCGGCATAGCCAGTGGCTTACCGGATGCCGGGGACAGAATGTTATTGGACGCCAGCATCAAGACGCGGGCCTCAGCCTGTGCCTCAGCGGACAGCGGCAGGTGGACTGCCATCTGGTCACCGTCGAAGTCGGCGTTGAACGCCTCACAAGCCAGCGGGTGCAGCTGAATAGCCTTACCCTCAACCAGCTTCGGCTCGAAGGCCTGAATGCCCAGGCGGTGCAGCGTAGGTGCACGGTTGAGCATCACAGGGTGCTCAGAAATGGCCTGCTCCAGAACGTCCCACACCTCTGGGCGCTGGCGCTCAACCATGCGCTTGGCGGACTTGATGTTCTGGGCATAGTCGTTTTCTACCAAGCGCTTCATGACGAACGGCTTGAATAGCTCGAGCGCCATGAGCTTCGGCAGACCACACTCGTGCAACTTCAGCTGCGGTCCAACGATAATAACGGAACGGCCGGAGTAGTCCACGCGCTTACCCAGCAGGTTCTGGCGGAAGCGGCCCTGCTTGCCCTTGAGCAAGTCAGACAGAGACTTCAGCGGACGGTTGCCCGGGCCGGTAACCGGACGGCCGCGGCGGCCGTTATCGAAGAGTGCGTCCACAGACTCCTGCAGCATGCGCTTCTCGTTGTTCACGATGATCTCTGGAGCGCCCAGGTCGATCATGCGCTTCAAACGGTTATTGCGGTTGATCACGCGGCGGTAGAGGTCATTCAGGTCGGAGGTAGCAAAGCGGCCACCGTCCAGCTGCACCATTGGGCGCAGCTCTGGCGGGATAACCGGGATGGCATCCAACACCATGCCGGCCGGATCGTTGCCGGAGCGCAGGAAGGCAGCAACGACCTTCAGGCGCTTGAGGGCACGCATCTTCTTCTGGCCCTTGCCATTGTTGATGATCTCGCGCAGCTCCTCGGCCTCAGCCTCGAGGTCGAAGTTGCGGACCAGGGTCTGGATGGCTTCTGCGCCCATGCCGCCGGTGAAGTAATCCTCGTAGCGGTCAACCAGCTCTTCGTAGATGGTCTCATCGATGATCATCTGCTTTGGAGCCAGCTTGATGAAGGTATTCCAGATTTCATCCAGGCGGGCGATTTCGCGCTCGCCACGCTCGCGGATGTGCTGCATTTCCTTATCGGCAGCGTTCTTTACCTTCTTACGGGCATCGGCCTTGGCACCGGCTGCTTCCAGCTCAGCCAGGTCAGACTCCAGCTTGGAGGCGCGCTCTGCGATCTCGGACTCGGTATCGTCCTCAACGTCCTTCTTCTCCAGGAGCATTTCTGCTTCCAGGGTGGACTGATCGTTGTGGCGAGCCTCTTCATCCACGGAGGTGATGATATTGGCGGCGAAGTAAATGATGCGCTCGAGATCCTTCGGAGCCAGGTCCAGCAGGTAGCCCAAGCGGGACGGAACGCCCTTGAAGTACCAGATGTGGGTTACCGGAGCGGCCAGCTCAATGTGGCCCATGCGCTCACGGCGAACCTTGGACTTGGTGACCTCAACGCCACAGCGCTCACAGATGATGCCCTTGTAGCGGACGCGCTTGTACTTACCACAAGCGCACTCCCAGTCACGGGTGGGGCCGAAGATGCGCTCACAGAAGAGGCCGTCCTTCTCCGGCTTCAGAGTGCGGTAGTTAATGGTCTCAGGCTTTTTGACCTCGCCCTTGGACCAGCGACGAATATCGTCTGCGGTGGCCAGACCGATGCGGAGCTCGTCGAAGAGATTTACGTCAAACACGTAATGTCTCCCTTTCATCCTCGTTGTCGAGGAATTGATGGCTTTGTATGAATGGAACGTTTACGCCCTACCACGGGGACTTACCCCGCGGTGGACCAAGAAACTAATTAGGCGATGTCAGCGGAAGAGCCCTCATCGCGGGACAGGTTAATGCCAAGCGATGGGCTATCCATGTCATCGTCATCAGAGCCAGACAGCTCCATCGGCGTGCCGTCGGTGGAAAGAACTTCCACGTTCAAGCACAGGGACTGCAGCTCCTTGAGCAACACCTTGAAGGACTCAGGGATGCCCGGATCTGGAATATTGTCGCCCTTAACAATGGCTTCGTAGACCTTCACGCGGCCGACGACGTCATCGGACTTGATGGTCAGCAGCTCCTGCAGGGTGTAGGCAGCGCCGTATGCCTGCATTGCCCACACCTCCATCTCGCCGAAGCGCTGGCCACCGAACTGGGCCTTACCACCCAGCGGCTGCTGGGTAATCATGGAGTAAGGACCGGTGGAACGGGCGTGAATCTTCTCATCGACCAAGTGGTGCAGCTTGAGCATGTACATGTAGCCAACCGAAATTGGGTACTTGTACGGTTCGCCCGAGCGGCCGTCGAAAAGCGTGGCCTTGCCGTGCTCATCCACCAGCACATCGCCGTCGCGGTTAGGACGGGAGGAAGCCAGCAGGCGCTCGATCTCGTGATTGGTAGCACCGTCGAAGACCGGGGTCGCGGTCAAGGAATCCGCAGGAACGTCATAGAGCTCCTCCGGCAGGGTCTTGAGCAGCTCGGCGTTCTTCGGATCCTCGGTGTCAACCTTCCAGCCGGCGTGTGCCAACCAGCCCAGGTGAACCTCGAGGACCTGGCCGATGTTCATACGACGTGGCACACCGTGGGTGTTCAGCAGGATGTCTACCGGGGTGCCGTCTTCCATGAACGGCATATCCTCTGGCGGCAGAATCTTGCCCACAACACCCTTGTTGCCGTGGCGGCCGGCCATCTTATCGCCGTCCTGGATCTTGCGCTTCTGGGCCACGTAGACGCGAATCATCTCGTTGACGCCAGGGGCCAGATCGTCATCATCATCGCGGGAGAAGCGGGCAACGCCAATGACCTTGCCTACCTCACCGTGCGGCACCTTCATGGAGGTATCGCGAACCTCGCGGGCCTTTTCACCGAAGATGGCGCGCAGCAGGCGCTCCTCCGGGGTCAGCTCGGTCTCGCCCTTCGGGGTGACCTTACCCACCAGGATGTCGCCGGCGCGGACGTCGGCACCGATGCGGATGATGCCGCGCTCGTCCAGATCGCTCAAGACGTCTTCAGAGACGTTCGGAATCTCGCGGGTGATTTCCTCCGCGCCCAGCTTGGTATCGCGAGCATCGATCTCGTGCTCTTCGATGTGGACGGAGGTCAAGATATCCTCTTCCACGATGCGCTGGTTGAGGATGATGGCGTCCTCGTAGTTGTGGCCTTCCCACGGCATGAAGGCAACCAGCAGGTTGCGGCCGAGGGACATCTCACCATTGTGGGTACCAGGACCATCGGCCAGAACCTGGCCGGCCTCTACGCGCTCGCCCATAGAAACCAGCGGGGTCTGGTTGTAGTTGGTGCCCTGGTTGGTGCGCTCGAACTTACGCAGGATGTAGGTGTCGCGCTGGCCCTCATCATCCATGATGGTGATGACATCAGCGGTGACGTTTTCTACCACACCGGCCTTCGGGGTGATAACAACGTCGCCAGCGTCATAAGCAGCGCGCTGCTCCATGCCGGTACCTACCAGCGGAGCCTCGGAGCGAACCAGCGGCACGGCCTGCTTCTGCATGTTCGCACCCATCAGGGCACGGTTAGCATCGTCGTGCTCCAAGAACGGAATCATGGCGGTACCCACGGACACCATCTGGCGCGGGGACACGTCAACGTAGTCCACACCAGAGGCATCAGTAAGTCCGATATCGCCGTCCTTCAGGCGGACCTCAATGCGCTCGCTAGTGAGGTTGCCCTCTGCGTCTTGCTCGACCTCGGCCTGAGCAATAGCGAAGCGATCCTCTTCATCGGCGGTGAGGTACTCCACCTGGTCGGTAATCTTGCCGTCCACAACCTTGCGGTACGGGGTCTCGATGAAGCCAAAGGCATTCACGCGGGCATAGGAAGCCAGCGCGCCAATCAGGCCAATGTTCGGACCCTCAGGAGTCTCAATCGGGCACATGCGGCCGTAGTGAGAAGCGTGAACGTCTCGCACCTCAATGCCGGCGCGCTCACGGGACAGACCGCCCGGGCCCAGCGCGGACAGGCGGCGCTTGTGGGTCAGGCCGGACAGCGAGTTGTTGTGGTCCATGAACTGGGACAGCTGCGAGGTGCCGAAGAACTCGCGGATAGCAGCAGAGACCGGGCGCACGTTAATCAGGGAGGTCGGAGTGATGGACTCCGCATCCTGGGTGGTCATGCGCTCGCGCACAACGCGCTCCATGCGGGACAGACCCACACGGACCTGATTCTGGATGAGCTCGCCTACGGTGCGCAGGCGGCGGTTACCAAAGTGGTCGATGTCATCCGTGTGCAAGGAGATCATCTCGCCGTTTGGCGCCTTCATCTCGCGCTCGCCTACGTGCAGGCGGACCAGGTACTCGAGGGTGACGGCAATGTCTTCCTCGGTCAGGGTCATCAGACCATCGTGGTCGCCGCCCAGACCCAGCTTGCGGTTGACCTTGTAGCGGCCGACCTTTGCCAGGTCGTAACGCTTCGCACGGAAGAAGGAGTTATCCAACAAGGACTGTGCCAATTCACGGGTTGGCTGCTCGCCTGGGCGCTGCTTGCGGTAAATCTCCAGCAATGCCTCGTCGGTATTTGCCACACCATCAGATTCCAGGGTGGACATCATAAGCTCGGAGAAGCCGAAGCGATCCTTGATCTGCTCCTCGCTCCAGCCCAGTGCCTTAAGCAGCACGGTAACCGGCTGGCGGCGCTTGCGGTCAATGCGCACGCCGACGGTATCGCGCTTGTCGACGTCGAACTCCAACCATGCACCGCGGGAAGGAATAACCTTCACGGAGTGCAGCGGACGCTCGGTGGACTTATCGATCGAGCGATCGAAGTACACGCCCGGGGAGCGCACCAGCTGAGAGACGACGACGCGCTCGGTACCGTTCACGATGAACGTGCCCATATCCGTCATCATCGGGAAATCGCCGATGAAAACGGTCTGCGACTTAATCTCTTGGGTGTCGTTATTGATAAACTCTGCGGTCACGTACAGCGGCGCGGAGTAGTTGATGTCCTTTTCCTTGCACTCATCCACAGTGTTTTTCACCGGTTCAAAGCGCGGCTCCGACAAGGACAGGGACATATTGCCCGAGTAGTCCTCAATCGGCGAGAGCTCTTCGAGGATGTCCTCGAGGCCGCTCGTTACGCGGGCATCATCGCCACGCGCAGCCTGCTCGCGCTCGCGCCATTCCGGCGAGCCGACGAGCCAAGCAAAAGAATCAAGTTGTACGTCAAGGAGACCCGGCAGGGCGATGGGCTCGCTAATTTTTGCAAACGAGTATCGCTTCGGGGCTCCGGGGATATTGGCCACTGACTTGGTCTGGCGGGAGACTGCCAAGATGGGTCCTTCCAGCACCTCACGCGGATTGCCTGCTCGCCCTGGCCGACGAGCCGCAAAACCGCTGGTAATTCTAGCATTCGGTCTGCTGTGGAGTGTCTGGGTTCAGAATGCACAAAATCACCTTGTCAAGTCGGTTTTGCCATCACCGGCCTGAAAGGCTAAATGTGCACCGAAGATCCAGATTCCAGCGCAACGAAATAGCTTATAGGAAAAGACCTGTCATGTAAAGACACACCACAATTGGGGCGTGTCGCTACCACGCTAGGGGCAAGCTCGTGCTCGCCGCGGCGCTAACGCGTCCATGCCACGACTATGTGCGCGACAACCAGTGAGCACCCTACCACTAAAATCTCTCTATACCGCAACCCTGCCGGCGATTGAGGCTCCTAGCTGCTCTTTTAGCGGCTCACCGGCACCGCGCTTCCACCGTTGTGCGCGTGGTGGCCACGCCGGCGGGCATGCTTATTCTTTCCGCCAAATAATCCCAGCGCACCGATGATTCCTAGTAATGCAAGCAGCGCGCCTACCCCAATGACTATCCAGCGGACAATCTCCGCCACGCGATCGCGCGGGAATTCTGCGGCTTCCTTCAGCAGCTCTTTTTGGTCCTCTTCGGAGGTAGAACCATCAAAGACGAAGGCACGCACGCGGCCCACACCTTCGCGGTCTGCGTAGTAGTCATCGATGTCTACATCCATACCCACCACGAGTCCGGTTTGTTGGTCTACATAGAAGTCACGGTTCCCGGAGTGGGTCAAATACCCCTGTTCCTCGCCGCCGCCCTCCTTGGGCAGGCTGGTGGTATTCCCATCGGCTGCATAAAGCTGCGCTACGTTCGTCGGCTCAATTTCTTGGTGATAACGGTAGACCGTACGGCCATCCATCGTGGTTTCTTCTTCAAAGACTGCATCGACGGCCTTGCGCAGCGTCGGGTCAAAGACTGGATAATTGGTCTTTTCGGCATCCGCGGGGAACTTGAGCCAGTAGCCGTCTATGGTCACCGTGTCTGATGGAGTCGCGAGCGTATGGCTCAACGAGGCCTCCCCCATAGCTTCACCACTCAGGCGGTCCACCGGGTAGGTCCACACCTGGGCCTGGCTCAAGTCGTTTAAGCCTTCGCCCTCGCCGCGCATACGCGTCTCACCGATGCGCACGGTAGCCTTCTCTTCGTCCGAGGGCTCTTGGATATCCATGTTGATCTGGTAAGTCATGGGGCCTGAATACGGCGTGGAACCATCCTTGGACAATTGCTGGGAATCCGCGGAATCATCGTGCAATGTCCAGGTGCTGTTTTTCAGGTTCAGCGGCAGCCGCGGGGAAAAATCCAAAAATGCCGGCGCCACAACACCAGCGGCGATCAACGCGACACCGAAGCCTAGGAGCAGGACGGAAAAAATGCGGGACTTGGGCAGCATGGGGGCTAATTCTACAGCCCTTGGCGGAAATTCCTGGTTTCTACAGGCCACCCCGCCGTGCCGGATTGATTTCTAAGCAGTGTGCTTATTCCAAGCAACGATACTGCTAGTATCCGTGGTTTGGCGCGCGCACCAAAGATCAAACTCTTCCTGCAGTCCCAGCCAAAACTCCGCCGAATTGCCAAAATAGGCAGAGAGACGAAGCGCCATTTCCGCACTAATCCCAATGCGTCCACGGACCAGCTTTGAAATTTGGGATTTGGAGCTAAAAATATCCCTGGCTAAGCGGTATTGAGTAAGTCCGAGCGGCTCCAGAAACTCCTCGCGCAGAACCTCCCCAGGGTGTGGAACGGATATGATATCCGAAGCTTCCTCTCCCTCATTTGTGATAATCGATGAAGTCAACGTCCACAGCTCCTTTCCCTGTCCATCGAAAAACTACTCTCCACTGCGCGTTAACGCGGATGGAATAAAATCCGTCCCACTGCCCTTTCAGCCTCTCCAAACGATTTGCTGGTGGAATCCTTAAATCAGCTAGGGAAACGGACCGGTCAATCATGATGAGTTTGCGGCGCAGGATCTTCCGCAGTTCAGGAGGTACATACTTTGGCGCCTTACCATCTGTGTGAAAGCGCTCTAAGCTATCCCTCCTAAACTCCACAACGCCATGGTGTCATACTTTGACACTATTGGCCATTGCTGCACTCCACGCACTACGCTCGCAAACACAAAACGAGGAAATCCCCAGCTCCCACCGCGTGCAGCGGTAGAAGTGGGGATTTAAAAGCGGAAAGCTCAGTGAAATTACTTGAGCTCGACGGAAGCGCCAGCCTCTTCCAGCTTAGCCTTAGCAGCCTCAGCGTCGTCCTTGGAAGCGCCCTCGAGGATAGCCTTAGGAGCACCCTCGACCATTTCCTTAGCTTCCTTCAGGCCCAGGCCGGAGACGATCTCGCGGACAGCCTTAATAACGCCAATCTTCTTAGCGCCAGCGTCGGTCAGAACGACGTCGAACTCGGTCTTCTCCTCAGCGGCACCAGCGCCGCCCTCAGCCGGAGCGCCAGCTGCAACAGCAGCAACCGGAGCAGCAGCCTCAACGTCGAATACCTCTTCAAATTCCTTAACGAACTCGGACAGTTCGATGAGGGTCATTTCCTTGAAAGCTTCAATGAGCTCGTCCTTGGTGAGCTTAGCCATGATGGCAAGTCCTTTCTGTGTTGTGTGAGCGCTGCACCTACATTAGGCAACGCGCACGGTGTTGTAATTGTGCGTCTTTTGTGACGACTTAAGCTTCTGCTTCCTTCTTGTCCTGCAGGGCTGCGACGGTACGTACAGCCTTGGTTGCAGGAGCGTTGAAGAGAGCGGCTGCCTTCGCCATAGAACCCTTCATAGCGCCAGCCAGCTTTGCGAGGGTGGTCTCGCGGTTGTCCAGCTTGGCGATGGCCTCGACCTGGTCGGCAGACAGTGCGTTGCCGTCCATGTAGCCACCCTTGATGATGAGTGCCTTGTTGTCATCAGCGAACTTGGTGATGACCTTCGCAGCATCCACTGCCTCACCCTTGATGAACGCAATTGCGGTCGGGCCAGTCAGCAAATCATCAAGACCTTCGATGCCAGCTTCCTTGGCAGCGATCTTGAAAAGGGTGTTCTTGGCGACGGAGTATTCAACGTCAAATCCCAGATCGTTACGCAGCTCCTGCAGCTGGGATACGGTCAGGCCGCGGTACTCGGTCAATACAACAGAGTTAGCGCCAGCCAGCTTCTCCTTCAGCTCTGCCAGGTCTGCAGTGTTCTTTGGGTTTGCCATTGTCTCTCGCCTCCTTCCAAAACATCTCTTTTATTATTCCGCCGGGACCTTCCTTATTTCGGTTACCCGAAATAACAAAAGCCCCGTGCAAGAGCACAGGGCGCGCGACATAAGAGAATGCCGCGAATAATCGCAAAGTGTCTCCTGCGTGGGCCGCCTCCTAGGATGGAGAACCTTCGATCCAAATGGATGACCAACGGTCTTCGGTGAACTTTGACTCGGCCTGAAGCGGCCGTTCAAACTTCGTGGAAAACACTACCTTCCCACCCACGGTTTCTCCAAATCCCCGTTTTCGCCGCGTAGGATAGCCGACATGACCTGCCTGATGTGGTTTCGCGATGACCTGCGCCTACACGATAACCAGGCCCTTCGCCGCGCGGCCGAAGCCGCCTCGCTTGCAGGCGTTCCCTTGGTCACCGTCGTGCTCGACGAGCCGGCATATCCGGGCACCCGCCCACTGGGCGGCGCCACCACGTGGTGGCGCGAGCGTTCCCTTTATGCCCTCGCACACGACCTCGCCGAGCACGGCGTGGAGCTCATTCGCGCCGCCGGCGATGCCCGCGTGGAAATCCCCCGCCTAGCCGCCGAACTCGGCGCCACCACAGTCACGTGGACGCGCCGCTACCACGGCCCGCTGCGCGAGGTTGATGCCGCGGTCAAGGAAAACTTGACTGCTCGTGGCATTACCGCCACTTCTTCACCCGGCTTCACCCTGGTCGAACCCTGGGAGGTTACCAATGGCCAGGGCCAGCCCTATAAGGTCTTTACTCCCTTCTCCAAGACCGCGTCCTCCCAAGTAGCAGGCGATGGGCCGGAGGGGGTGCCGGAGTTGGGGACGTCGGCAAGCATTGCCTGCTCCTGGCCCAAGCCCACCGAGCCAGCGTGGGCCGCATCCCTAGCCGAGCACTGGACGCCCGGAGAGGCCGGAGCGCGGGAGCGCCCAGCCCAGCTGGATCTGGCCAACTACGCCAAGGAACGCGATATTCCCGCGCTCAATGCCACCTCCCTCCTCTCGCCGCACCTGCGCTTTGGCGAGGTCTCCCCGCGCGAGGTGTGGTTCGCCGCAGCCGAAGAGCCGGAGTGCGCCAAATTCCACTCCGAGCTACTGTGGCGTGACTTTGCCTGACATCGCCTCTACCACCTGCCCAACCTTGCTACCGAAAACGTACGGGAAAAATTCGACCGCTTCGATTGGTCCTGGGATGACCCGCGGCTCAAGGATTGGCAGGCCAGCACTACGGGCATTCCGCTTATCGACGCCGGAATGCGCGAGCTATGGGCCACCAGGTATATGCACAACCGCGTACGGATGGTGGTGGGATCCTTCCTCACCAAGAACCTCGGTATCCACTGGCGCCTGGGCGAGGAATGGTTCTGGGACACCTTGGTGGACGCCGATGCCGCCTCCAACCCCTTCAATTGGCAGTGGGTGGCTGGCTGCGGCGATGACGCCGCACCATTTTTCCGCATCTTCAACCCCGAAACCCAGGCCAAGCGCTTCGACCCCGACGGCGAATATGTGCGCCGCTGGGCACCCGCGCTGTCTGGCCCACCCATAGTGGACCTAAAGGAATCGCGCCAAGCCGCCCTCGACGCCTATGCGGAGATCAAAGACTAAGCCGGCGGAAAAGGTAGACGTAAAGGTCTACCATGGGGCCAATGATGAGCCCCAGGATTCATTCTCAAGCGCACCCGCCCATCGGCAACACCCCACTCATGCGAGTGGAGGCGATTAGCCCCCGGCCGGATGCCCACCTCTATCTCAAACTCGAACAATTCAACCTCGGTGGTTCTGCAAAAGACCGGACCGCCCGAGCCCTTATCCAGGCAGCCCTCGAAGCCGGCGATATCCGGCCGGGTTCAACGCTGGTGGAATCTTCCTCCGGCAACCTGGGCATGGCTCTAGCTCGCCAAGCCCCACTGCAAGGAATGAAGTTCCACTGCGTGGTAGATCCGCGCGTCAACGCTTCTACGGTGGCCACCATGCGGGCCTACGGCGCACACGTGGAATTGCTCGATCACCCCGATCCAGAAACCGGCGATTGGCTTACCGCCCGCCGCACCCGCGTGGCCGAGCTTTTGGAAGAGATTCCCGATTCTTTCAACCTCAACCAGTATTCCAATGAAGCCGCCTTCCACGCCCACGCGGAAGGCACCATGACTGAGATTCTGGACCAGCTCGGTCAGGCGCCCAGTCATCTGCTCGTGGCTATGAGCACCACCGGAACCCTTGGCGGCTGCGTACGCAAGCTCTCCGAGCTGGGCGCCGACACCCACACAATCGGCGTTGATGCGGAAGGCTCCGTGCTTTTTGGTGGTGAGCGTGGCACCCGCATGCTGCCTGGCTATGGCGCAGGTATCGTGACCGACCTATCCACCAAGTTTTCGCCTTCTTCCGTCGAGCGGGTCCCCGATCTTGAAGCCATCGTTGCTGCCCGACAGCTCGCTCAAGCAGAGGGCCTACTGCCTGGCGCTTCCGGCGGTGCCGTCATCGCCGCCTTCCAGCGCCTCGCCCCCTCCCTACCGGCGGGGGCGGAGGTGGTTGCCGTGCTGCACGACGCCGGCCAGCCTTACCTCGACACCATTTATAACGACTCCTGGGTATGCGAAAACTTCGACATTTCACCCTCTGAACTCGCGGCGCGCATCGAAGGGTCGGCGCAGTGACCTCTTCTCGTTCCGCTCGCCGCATTGCCATCATTGGAGCTGGCCCGCGTGGCCTATGGGCCGTCGAGGAACTCATCGAGCGCGCCCGCATCCCCATCGATGTCACGGTCTTCGACCCGTATCCGGCCGGTTCAGGCGCTGTCTACCGCCCGCAGCAGCCGCCCCACTGGCGCCTCAACGTCAACTGCGCCATCGTCACCACCGCCCACGATAATTTCAACGCATGGCGGGCCCGCCGCGGTGGGGACACCACCGATGCCTTCCCACCGCGCGCCGAAGTGGGCCAATTCCTCGCCGATACCTGGTCCGCCGCATTGCAGCGCGCGCCGGCGCACGTTGGCATCCGCCACCTGCCGCACCGCGTGAGCGAAGTGAGTAATGACGGAGAAGGCTTCATGGTCGACGGCACCCCCTTCGACGACGTCCTGGTCTGCACCGGACACGACCATCTCCATGCTGGTTCCTTGGTCCACGAAACTTCGCGTGTGCCCGTCACCGGTCTCTATTTCGGCGCCGACCTCCCTAGCGCTCCACGGCGAATCGGCGTGCGCGGTGCCGCCTTAAGCTTTATCGATGTATGCCTGCTTTATGGCGATACCGCCGAGGTCATTTATCCGGTTAGCCGCAGCGGGCGATTTATGGAGGTAAAGCCCTCTCCGGAGGCACCGCTGCCGGAGGTTTCGACGCGGTGGCGGCAGGCCTGTGCGCACATCACTAACGCCGCAGATTTGCGCGAGATCCTCATCGGGGCCGCAGCCGAGTTCGGTGACTTCTCTAGTGCGGAACTAGCAGCCGTTATTGATGGTCAGGATTTCACTGGCGCTGCGCTCGCTGAGCTCGAGGCTTCCCTCCGTGCGGTCGAGGGTACTGGTCCCCTGACTCCGGCCACTGCCGTGGGCGCGGCGTTCCGTGGGGTCTTTCAAGACTGCGTCGATTGGCACCAGGCGCACGGCCCAATGCCCGGGTTCCGCGAGCTCTCACGCACCCTCGAGCGTGTGGCCTTTGGCCCGCCACCGGTCACAGCCCGGCGCCTGCTCGAGCTCATCCACTCCGGGGTGGTGGATACCCAGTATCTAGGCACTCCTGAGCAGATAGATTCCTGGCGGGAGAAGGGCGGCGTGGACCTGCTTATCGACGCCACTGTGGCTCCCCAAGCCACCCCCTCCCCCTTCCATAACGTTCCTGGCGTGGTGGAAATTGGCCGCATGAATGAGCTCTCCCTGCCCGGGCATGACTCTCTTAACCGTTTAGTACACGATGACATCCCCCGCTGGGCGGAGAAAGTAGGAAACCCATGACCACCCCTCCCGTTGCCCCACTGCCGGTCCACGGCACCGTCCCGCTGCGTGCCCGATGGGAGCAGTGGATGCAGGAGCTCGTGGAGAACCCGCAAGAAGTTAGCGCACTAACCTCGCGCTATGGTTCTCCGGTAAACGTGCTTAATCCCGCGCCACTGCGCCACAATGCCCAAGAGCTACTAGACGCCGGTGCTTCGCACGACGTGAAAACTCGGGTATTTTTCGCCCGCAAAGCCAATAAGGCGCTGTGCTTTGTTGATGCCGCTCGCGAGAGCGGACTCGGCGTGGATGTAGCCAGTGAGAACGAGCTACGCCAAGTACTCGAGCGCGATGTAGCCCCAGAGCGCATCATCCTCAGCGCTGCTATCAAAAGCGATGGTTTGCTCCGCCTCGCGATTTCGCGTGGCGTTACTATATCGTGCGATTCTCGCGCAGAATGCGGCCGCATCGCCGCAATCGCGCGAGCTTTAGAAACCACCGCCCGCGTGGCGCCGCGCCTTGCTCCAGATCCAGACGCCTTACCACCGACCCGCTTCGGGGAAAGGCTACCTGCATGGCAGAAAGCGGAGTGGCCCGCGGAGCTTCGTGCCGTGGGCGTCCACGTCCATCTGCATGGCTATAGCGAGGCCGACCGCCGCACCGCCCTTGCAGAGGCCATTGCTCTAGTCGAGCACCTACGCGCAAAGAACCAACCCGCTAATTTCATCGATATCGGCGGCGGCGTGCCCATGAGCTATTTAGAATCCCGCGAGCAGTGGGAAAACTACACAGCGCGTATCTCCACGCAACGCGCTGGTACCGGTGACCCCTTTACCTGGAAATCGGATCCGCTCTCCAATACTTACCCATTCTGGCAGGAACCGACGCGCGGTCAGTGGCTGAACCAACTTCTCTCCGGTGAGGTCCCCGGCTACGGCAACGCCGGTGGTGCCCTGCGAGAGCGGGACATCGCCCTCCATCTAGAACCGGGCCGCAGCCTCCTCGACGGCTGTGGTGTCATCCTCGCCGAGGTGAGCTTTCTCAAAGAACGTTCTGATGGCCTGCCCCTTATCGGTGTGGCGATGAATCGCACGCAGTGCCGGACCGCCGCGGATGACATCCTGCTAGACCCCCTCCTCGTGCCTACAGTCGGTTCAGCAAAGGAGGTCTCCCGCGAGCGACGTACCGGCTTTGTAGTCGGTGCCTACTGCATTGAAGACGAGGTGATTCTGCGCCGCGAACTGGACTTCCCAGCGGGCATTGCCGTAGGAGATACCCTCGCCATTCCCAACACGGCCGGATATTTTATGCACATCCTCGAGTCTGCTTCGCACCAGATTCCCTTGGCTCGAAACGTCTACTACGACGGCGGCGAATGGGTGCCAGACGATATTGACGCCACATAACTACTAGTGGCTCGAGATATAGAAAAAGGGCTTCGAGGAATTGCCTCTAAGCCCTTTAACCTTAAACGCAGTACGTGATAACTGCTTAAGCGGTGTAATCCTTGACCACGGAACCGTCAACCGGGATGCCCGGGCCGGAGGTGGTGGAGATGGTAGCGCGCTTGATGTAGATGCCCTTAGCGGAAGAAGGCTTCAGGCGCTGGATCTCATCCATGAGTGCGCCGTAGTTCTCAGCCAGCTTCTCTGCATCGAAGGAAGCCTTGCCGATGATGGCGTGCAGGTTAGCAGCCTTATCAACGCGGAAGGAGATCTTGCCGCCCTTAACCTCAGAGATTGCCTTAGCAACGTCTGCGGTAACGGTGCCGGTCTTCGGGTTCGGCATCAGACCACGCGGGCCCAAGACGCGGGCAACGCGGCCAACCTTGGCCATCTGATCCGGGGTAGCGATAGCAACGTCGAAGTCGATGTTGCCCTCGTTGATCTGCTCGATCAATTCAGCGGTGCCGACGATGTCAGCGCCAGCTTCCTGAGCGGCGGTAGCCTTCTCGCCCTCAGCGAAGACAGCAACGCGAACGTCCTTACCGGTGCCATTAGGCAGGGAAACGGTGCCGCGAACCAGCTGGTCAGCCTTGCGCGGGTCAACGCCCAAACGGAAGACAACATCAACGGTGGCGTCGAAGTTCTTGGAGGAGGTCTCCTTAGCCAGCTTGGTGGCCTCGATCGGACGGTACAGGCGGGACTTATCTACCAGTTCCGCAGCGGCCTTATAAGCCTTAGACTTGGTGCTCATTTAACAATTCCTTTTCTGGATTGGTGTGGTGTTCGGCGGGCCGTAGCTGGCCCTACCACATAAAGTTTTTACTTCTCCGGTGCGCCATCAACGGTGATGCCCATGGAGCGGGCGGTACCGGCGATGATGCGAGCGCCGTTCTCGATGTCACGTGCGTTCAGGTCCGCAAACTTGGTCTCTGCGATTTCCTTGCACTGGTCCCAAGACACAGAGCCGACCTTGTCGGTGTGTGGAACGCCGGAGCCCTTCTTGATGCCAGCGGCCCTCAGCAGCAGCTTAGCTGCCGGCGGGGTCTTCAGCTTGAAGTCGAAGGAACGGTCCTCGTAGACGGTGATCTCAACCGGAACCACGTTGCCACGCTGGTTCTCGGTAGCGGCGTTATAAGCCTTGCAGAACTCCATGATGTTGACGCCGTGGGCACCCAGTGCCGGGCCAACTGGCGGTGCCGGGTTAGCGGCGCCTGCCTCGATCTGCAGCTTGATGAAGCCAGATACCTTCTTCTTAGGAGCCATCGAATTACCTCTTTCCTGTGTTACCGGGATAGCCGCCACGATGAATAACGGGATCCCGTCCGGATGCTCACCTTCAGTGGGCCACCGGAGGATGAAACGTTTTTCTTATACGCACGCCAAAGGCGCACGGCGTTCCAGTTTAGAACACCGTGCGCCCTGCACAAAATCACTTTTAGGAGATGCGCTCGATCTCGGTCGGCGACAACTCCACTGGGGTCTCGCGGCCAAAGATGGATACCAAGCCCTGCATCTTGCCGGTCTCTGGGTCGATCTCGGAAATAGTGGCGGAGACTGCGGCCAGCGGGCCGGACAGGATGGTCACTGCCTCGCCTACCTCGAAGTCGTGGGCGTACTTCTTTGCCACTTCCTTTTCTGGCATGGCCACGACCTGCTCGCCCTCGGCCTCATTCGGGGCGGCATCGCCCTTGGTGGACGGTGCTTCGTTCGGCATCAGGAATTTAGCCACATCGCGGGTCTTAACCGGGGTGGCGTTGCCCTCGTTGCCCACGAAGGAGGTCACACCAGGGGTTTCGCGGATGACGGACCAAGCGGCGTCATTGAGTTCGGCGCGGACGAGGACATAGCCCGGCAGCAGCTTGCGCTTCACAATCTTCTTCTTGCCGTCTTTGTTCTCAAGTACCTGCTCAATAGGAACGACAACCTCGAAGATAGAGTCCTCCACCTCGAGGGTCTGGGCACGCATGTCCAGGTTGGTCTTTACCTTGTTTTCGTAACCGGAGTAGCACTGAATGATGTACCACTGGCCCGGCTGCTTCTTCAGCTCGCGGGTAAACGCACGCAGGCGCTTGCGGTAGGCGGCGTCTTCGGACTCATCCTCGCCAGCCTCTGGAGCTGCGGTCTCTGCCGCTCCTTCGGCCTCCGCCCCCTCGGCGTCGGCCGCTGCCGTTTCCGGTGCCTCGGCTGCCTCAGCAGGCTCAGCTGCGGCGTCGGTGGACTCTGCTGCTTCTTCTGCTGCGGGCGCGCTTGGGGTAGCGTCCTCCTGCTGCGCTTCTTCAACGGAGCTAGCGTGCTCTGCCACCTGCTCCTGCACGTTGGCCTGCATAGCCTCCTCTAGGGAGGTGCCTACGGTTTCGACGTTATTCTCGTCGCTCATGATTCTTACTCCAAAAATTCCTCGGCGCGTTGCGTAGGACTAGCCTACCCGCCCGCGTATGGGCAAAAAGTATCCCGCCGTTCCTTCAGCGGAAACAGCGGGATAAAAGATTATGCGGCTATCTTACTAATCAGAGAGAACCTGCTCAACTCCGAGACCAGCCAGAGCGTCCACGCCCCACACCAAAACGGTCATGACGATGAGGAACGCAAAGGTAATGAGGGTGTACTGCAGCATCTCCTTAGCGGTCGGCCACACCACTTTCTTCATCTCAGTTGCCACCTCGCCAGGGAAAGCGGCTACGCCACCACCTGGGGTGTCATCGTGATTCTTATCCTCTACGCGGACGACGTGCTTATCGGCGTAATCCGCGGAGGACGTGGTAGCCGCACCAGAGAGCTGACGCTTACCGGTCGGGCGCGGTGCACCCGAATTCTTCGGCTGCTGCTCATCGCTCACAGCTAACCCTCCTTGGGAACTAAATCTAATAGGGCGCTAAACGCGCACCTCCATAACTTTGTCAACCCTAGCAAAGCTTGCACTGCATGAAAAGCTGACCACCGCATTTATAAGACGTGGCCTTGGATACATTGGGCGAGCACAGCGGCGAGCAAGGCTCGACCGGGAAAATATGGCATGAACAAACCCCGCCACCTGAAATCAAGTGACGGGGTTTACTGTGCAGGGGCGACAGGACTCGAACCTGCAACCTACGGTTTTGGAGACCGTTGCGCTACCAATTGCGCCACGCCCCTATTCTTTTATCTCTTAATGCCTCAGCATCAAGCGTTGAAGACCTTACCAGAGCCATAGTTCCAATCTGAAACCAGGCGGGTCTGCAAAGCCTTCAGCGCGGTAATAAAAAAGCGCCCTGCGGGCGCCTTTCTTTCCCGGTAGCGATGGCGAGAATTGAACTCGCGACACAGCGATTATGAGTCGCTTGCTCTACCACTGAGCTACACCGCCATATTCACCTTGGGGAATTTCTTCCTCCGAACATGAATGGAGCCCCCTGACAGAATCGAACTGTCGACCTTTTCCTTACCATGGAAACGCTCTGCCGACTGAGCTAAGGGGGCACATCCTAGCGTTGAACACATCGCTATTTCGTTGTGCTCTCCGTTGCGGACTCCAATAATCTAACCCGCTTGCAACGTTTTACACAAATCGCCACGTCAGAGCGCAAAAATGGGAAGCTTTTATGACACCTTATCGCGCATGTGAATGTGCTTGAATGAAAGGCATGTTGGATCAGAAGGATGCCCAGTCCATTGACGCCGCAAAGTTGTACTACAACTCCGGCTTCTCTCAGGCCGAGATTGCCCATCATCTTGGGGTTTCCCGGCCCACGGTGTCCAAGTTGCTCAGCCACGCCTCCGCGCGCGGCTTTGTCACCATCAGCATTGCCGATCCGCGGGAGCAATCCGATGAACTAGTGGGCCAACTGCGCCAACGCTTTGCGCTTGCCGACGTCCGCGTGACCACCACCCCACCCGGCGGTTCTCCCCTAGCAGACCTGGGCAGCGCCGGCGCCGCCCTCCTGGAAGAACTCATTGAGGATGGCACCAGCGTCGGCCTCTCTTGGGGCGAGACGATGTCCGCCGTCGCTTCTCACCTGCGGCGACAGCCACGGGAAGGCGTAGAGATTGTGCAACTAAAAGGTGGCCACTCACACACGGAGCGATCCACTAAAGACTTCTACACCCTGCAGGCCTTTGCCCACGCCTTCAATGCCGAGGCCCACCTTTTACCGCTGCCGGGCATCTTCGATTCCGCGGAGGCCAAGCAGTGGGTGGAGCGCGATAGGCATATTGGGCAGATTTTGCATAAGGGGGCGTCGGTAAGCGTGGCGGTCTTTACGGTGGGCTCGGCCGAGCAGGAATCTTTAGCTTTCAACCTGGGCTATCTGACCGCGGCCGAGAAACAGCAGATTGCAGACAATGCTGTGGGTGATGTGTGCTCGCGCTTCTTCGACGCCTGCGGGGAAGTAGCCTGCCCGGCCGTAGACGCCCGCACCGTGGGCATCAGCCTCGCAGACTTGGCCACGCGCCCCACCCGGGTGCTGGTAGCTGGCGGCGCATCTAAGGCGCGGGCTATATGGGTGGCGCTGCGCAAGGGATTGGCTACCCATCTGGTCACAGATCAGGCCACCGCGCGCAAGCTCGTGGACTGGGCTAGTGAGGCCTCCCACAAATGTTGAACAATTGTAAATTGCGTCATTGACATGGGTTCCTGCGGGGTTAAGCTAAGTGTGTAAAATCCCCCCACACCGAGGAGCGAAGCTATGTCCGCTACCGATATTGCCACCCCACACATCAACCCGCAGGGCGCGCCCATTGCAGAAACCATCTTGCTGCCCGGCGACCCACTACGCGCACAATTCATCGCCGAAAACTTCCTGGAAGACACCGTCCAGTTCAACGGCGTGCGCAATATGCTGGGGTTTACCGGCACCTATAAAGGCAACCCCGTTTCGGTCATGGGCACCGGCATGGGTATTCCCTCCATCGGCATCTACTCCTGGGAGCTCATCCACAACTACGGCGTAAAGAAGCTCATCCGCGTCGGTTCCATCGGCGCTATGCAGGAAGACATCGAGCTACACGATGTCATCGTCGCCTCCTCCGCCTCCACCGATTCCAATTTCTTGAGCCAGTACAACCTGCCGGGCAGCTACGCTCCGACCGCCTCGTGGAAGCTCCTCAAGGCTTTGGTGGATGAATCCGAGAAGCAGCAGGCACACATTCACGTGGGCAATATCTTGAGCTCGGATATCTTTTATAACTTTGACCAATCCGTCAACGAACGCTGGGCGCACATGGGCGTGCTCGGCGTAGAGATGGAATCCGCAGCGCTTTATGCCACCGCGGCCGAAGCCGGCGTCGACGCGCTGGGGCTTTTCACCGTATCCGACAACCTCGTGCACGGTACCAAGCTTTCCGCCGAAGAACGCCAAACCGCTTTCCGCACCATGATTGAACTCGCGCTGCCGCTTAACGCGCTCGACTAAAAGGACGCCTTCCCCGTGACTACTTCTACTACTTCTGCTTCCCCGCAGGACAAGCGGCCAGGCTCCGCGGTAAACCCCAAGGTTGCCGTCCCCATCCTGCTCTTCGTCTTCGTCTTCTCATTGGTTATTGATAACGGCTTTAAGACGATGACCATGCCGATTGCCCAGGCGCTCGACCTTTCCGTTAAGACCGCCTCCCTGCAGGCTTCCCTCGCCGGCGTCATCATCGGCATCGGCGCCGTGGTCTATGCCGCGCTGGCGGATTCCATTTCCATCCGCAAGCTCATGCTCACCGGCGTCGTCCTCATTGCCGTGGGATCGATCTTAGCCTTCGCCTTTTCTAGCTTCTGGCCCATGGTGCTGGCCGGTCGCCTCATTCAAACCGCCGGCCTCGCCGCCGCGGAGACGCTTTATGTCATTTACGTGACCAAGCACTTGAGCGAGGCCGATCAAAAGACCTACCTGGGCTTTTCCACCGCCGCCTTCCAAGCCGGCCTGCTCATCGGCGCGTTGACCTCTGGCTTTATTTCCACCTATGTCTCGTGGACGGCGATGTTCCTCATCCCGCTCATCCTCATTCTGACCATCCCACCAATCATCAAGCTGGTGCCAGAAGATGAGGCCGTGGAGGGACACCTCGATGTGCTCGGCCTATTTTTCATCGCCGTCTTTGCCACTGGCCTGACCTTATTCATGCAGGATTTCGACTGGGTATATCTCATCGTGGCTGTCCTCGGCGTGGTGGGCTTTGTTTACCACATCGGCCACGCCAAGTATCCCGTGGTCACCCCGGAGTTTTTCACCAACGGCCGCTACGTGTGGACCATCCTCATGGTCTTCTTCGTCTATTCCACCCAGATGGGCTTCATCTTCTTGCTGCCTTTTGCGGCGCATGACCTGCACGGCATGAATATCGATAAAGCCTCCCTGTTGATGATCCCGGGCTATATCTGCGCCATCCTCATCGGCATCTTCTCCGGAAAGATCGGCACCGTTTTATCCTCCCGCGCCACCATCTACACCGCCTTCGCCTTAGTTGCCGGCGCACTGGTGATGGCCGCGCTTTTTGTGCAACTCCACGTCGCTATTCTCATCGCAGCCATCGTGGCCTTCGCCTCCGGCTTTTCACTGATGTACGCGCCGCTGGTTAATACCGCGCTGCGCAATATCAGCGCCGTCAAGTCCGGCATCGCCATTGGTTTTTATAACCTGACCATCAATATCGCCATCCCGCTGGGCATTGCCTATACCGCCAAGCTGCAGGACCTCGCCAGCTATAACACCGTGCTGTGGATCCTGGCCGCCGTGGCTGCTATTGGCATTGCCCTATACGTAGTTTCTGACCTCAAGATGGCCCGTTCCGAATCCCGCCCAGCCCGTTAAGGAGAAAATTATGACTTCCCGCACCGACGTTGCATCCATCATCGATCACACCCTGCTCAAGCCGGAGGCCACCCCGGAACAATTCCGCGCCCTGGTAAATGAGGCAGCCGAGCTGGGCACCTACTCCGTATGCGTTTCCCCCTCCGCCTTGCCCATCGAGGTTCCTGACTCCCTGCACATTGCCACCGTCGTCGGCTTTCCCTCCGGTGCCGTAAAGCCGGAGATCAAGGCCGCTGAGGCAGCCCGCGCGGTTGCCGATGGCGCCGAAGAAGTGGACATGGTCATCAATATCCCGCTAGCCATCGAGGGCCGCGCCGAGGATCTGCAGGCCGAAATCCAGGCCGTGCGCGATGCCATCCCGGGCAAGGTTCTCAAGGTCATCATTGAATCCGCCGCGCTTTCCGACGACGCCATTGTCCTCGCCTGCAAGGCCGCCGCAGCCGCCCAGGCGGACTTTGTTAAGACCTCCACTGGTTTCCACCCGGCCGGCGGTGCCTCCGTGCATGCCGTAAAGCTCATGCGCGCGACCGTAGGCGATAAGTTAGGCGTGAAAGCCTCTGGCGGCATCCGTACCGCACAGGACGCCCTAGCCATGATTGAGACTGGCGCGACCCGCTTGGGCCTGTCCTCCTCCGCCAAGATCCTCGAGGAGCTCTAGGCCATGTCGAACGCCGCCGTAGATTATGACTACGCCCGTACGTGGGCCGAGCACGACCCTGATCCGGATACAGCCCGCCGGGTAAACACCTGGATTGAGGAGGGCAATACCGCTGAGCTCGCCTCCGCCTTCGCCGGCCCCCTGGCCTTTGGCACCGCGGGCCTGCGCGCCGCCGTGGGCCCAGGTGAGTCCCGCATGAACCGCGCCGTGGTCATCCGCACCACCTACGGGCTCATCACATGGCTCAAGCAGCAGGTCGATACCCCAGTCGTGGCCATTGGTTGCGATGCCCGCCACGGCTCCGCGCAATTCCAGCGCGATGCGGCTCAGGTCATCTCCGCGGCCGGCGGCCGGGCCCTGGTTCTGCCCGCACAAAACCCCACCCCGCTGACCGCTTTCACGGTACGCAAGCTCAAGGCGGATGCTGGCATCATGGTTACCGCCTCACATAACCCGCCGGCCGATAATGGCTACAAGGTGTACTTGGGCGGCCGCATCGCCACCGGCCCTGCGGAAGGCGTGCAGCTTATCTCACCCGCCGATGCCGAAATCGCGGAAGCCATCGCCGCGGCACCTCATGCCGATGAAATCCCGCTTTCTGCGGCGAATGTCGAGAACGTCGATACCCGCGCCGACTACCTCGACCGCGCGGCACAACTCGTAGGCGAAAGCTCCGATGTCACCATCGCGCTCACGGCCATGCACGGCGTTGGTGCTGCCTTGGGCAAAGAACTTCTCACCCGCTGTGGCTTCCGCGTCTCGCTAGTTCCTGAGCAGACCCAACCGGATCCGGATTTCCCCACCGTCTCCTTCCCCAACCCGGAAGAGCCCGGCGCCCTTGATCTGGGTATCCGCCACGCTGAGGAGATCGGCGCCGATATCCTTATCGCTTATGACCCCGACGCCGACCGCTGCGCCGCCGCCGTACCTACTGCTTCTGGCTCCTGGCGCCAGCTCACCGGCGATGAAACCGGTGCCCTTTTGGGCGACTATCTGGCCCGCCGCGGGGCGACCGGCAATTTTGCCAATTCCCTCGTCTCCTCCCGCCTGCTCGGGCGCATCGCCGCGCACTACGGCCTCGGCCACGAGGAGACGCTGACCGGCTTCAAGTGGATCGCACGAACCCCGGATCTCGCCTTTGGCTACGAGGAAGCCATTGGATTCTGCCCCGATCCCACCGCTGTCCGTGACAAGGACGGCATCGCTACCTCCGTAGTGCTCGCCAGCCTCGCGGCCGAGTGCAAGGCCGCAGGAACCACCCTGCTGGAGCGCTTGGAGGGCATCTATGCCGCCGTTGGGGCCCTGTATACCCAACCGCTGACCTTCCGTGTGGATGACCTCAGCATCATCGCTCAAGCGATGGATAAGGTCGCATCTACCCCGCCCACCGAACTGGCTGGCTCGCCCGTGGCGAAGGTAGAGAAATTCGCCCAAGGATCCAAGTTCTTCACGGACAACGATGACCGCGTCATCGTTCGCCCCTCCGGCACGGAACCGAAGCTCAAGTGCTACCTCGGGTCCCCCGACGCCGACCGCCTCGATGCTATTGCGGCCGACCTGCGCGCCTACTTCGAGATTTAAACCCCTCCCCGCTCCACGCTCTCTAACTGGTCCTTCTGAGATTGCTTAGGGCCAATGAGGGTGCGGACTAGTGGGCTTGCTGCCGCCAGGCCCACCGCCGCAGTACCAACTATCGATTCCGGTGGGTCAAAAAGAACGAGTATCGCCGGTATAAGGATGAGCGCGCCGAAAATGACACCTACGGCCGTAAAGAGCCGTACTTTTGATTCAAATATCGCGTACTCGAAAGATTCTGCTGTAACTTTCCTATCGAGGACAATATCTGCATGAGCGTCCTCCATAATCCGATCGCCTGCGCCCGGCTGAATGTCATTGTGCTGTTTGATTATCTGTGGATGCGGAGTTGGCCCCTGATGCGCCCACACAGCAATTTGGTCGTCAAGGTTAGAAAGTCTATTTACGCCAGGGAGCGCTCCTCCAACTGGTGGGAAATCGCTGCGTTTATTTTCCGGTGCGCCCGATAACTGCGAGTCCGATTGCGCAGATGCGCTTGCTGCGCTGCCTGCGCTACTCGCTGGCTTTGAAATAGGTGAATCTCGTTTACCCCGTCCAGCATCGTTCGGATCTTCTTCATATCCCATATCCTATCGCTAAACCTCATACCTTCATCTCTACAGTGACTTTCTGTGACTGATGGTGTGGCTACCGAGCACGCCTGTTTGTACACAGCACCTTAGGAAGGTGTAGTTTGCTGGTCCTGAAGGCCAAAATGAGAGGAGTTAAAGATTACAGAACCCCGCCATTCATCCTTAACAGTTCTGCTAAAGATTGCAGTTGGTATTTCATCATTGCTCTGCCTCGGCTATTTCATTGGCGGTTTGAATGCGGTATACGTTGCCAAGGCCCTGGCGGGATCGGATTCCACCTCATTGCCGGATATTTCTCGTAGGCTAGGAAATGGATTTTTCTACTTCACGGCCGCTGGGATATTCCTAGCTGTATCCCTCATCGGTGCCTATGCGGTGTTCCACAGGGCTCAAAGGTCCCGCAGACAGGAGCCCTGCCGGTAGCACCCGTCTCACGACTGCAGGTACGACGAAACCCCGCAAGCATCTGCTTGCGGGGTTCATTCTGTGCCAGGTAGAAGATTCGAACTTCTGAAGGCAATGCCGGCGGATTTACAGTCCGCTCCCTTTGGCCGCTCGGGCAACCTGGCATGCACTGTGTGGTGCGAGTAAGTACTTTACTACGAACCACCCACCTACCTACAAATCGCCAGCACATAAGGGGAAAAGACGATAGAGGAGGGCGTCGCCAAGCAGCTAGCCCACGCGGCGCACAGTGTAATCCGCCAATTGGCGCAGGGCCTGGCTGGCCGAATTCTCCGGCAGCACGGCGAGCTGCTCCTCTACCACGCGCAAGTAGGCAGTGATGTCCTCCAGCGCCTTCTGTCGGCCGCCAGATTGGTGCAGGAGCTCAATGGCACGCTCCACCTCGGCGTCGGAATGCAGCGGCCCAGTGAGCAGCTCACGCAGCTTATCGCCCACCTCACCCTCTTCTTCCAAGGCATAGAGAACCGGCAAGGTAAATACGCCCTCACGCAGGTCCGTGCCCGGGGTCTTGCCGGATTCCTTAGGGTCGGAGAAGATGTCGATGACATCGTCCACAATCTGGAAGATCATGCCGATGGCACCACCAATGCGGTGCAGGGCTGCGGCATGCTCGGCCGAGGCACCGGAGTGATAGGCGCCCAAGTAGCCCGCAGAGGCAATGAGCACGGCGGTCTTTTCGCGGATAACCGCCGTATAGTGCTCCACGGCATTAGCCTCGCCCGCGCCGATGGTCTCGCGCATCTGGCCGGTAACCAGCTCTTCAAAGGTATCGGCAAAGTGGCCTACGGTGTGGGTATCCAGCTCGCTCATCAGGCGGGAAGCATGCGCCAAGAGCGCATCGCCGGCGAGGATGGCCACGGAATTATTCCACCGCGAATTCGCGGATTCCACGCCCCTACGGCGGTCTGCCTCATCCATGACATCGTCATGATAAAGAGTGGCCACGTGCACCATCTCCACGACGGTGGCGGCCTTAACAACCTCTTCGCAGCCCGGACGCGAACCATACTCGGAGGCCAATAGCGCCATCATAGGGCGAAAGCGCTTGCCACCGGCCTTGGACAGGTGGCTGACCTTATCCTTTAAGAAGTCCTGGCCGCGGTCGATTTCACTGCGCAGCTTGTCTTCTACTGCTTCCATGCCCGCACCAATGCGCTCGTTGAGCTGCGGATCACCAAGATCCACGTGCGTGGCATGCGATTGACCGTGAGTCATTAAATAGTGTTCCTTGCAACTAAAAGCCAGAGATAATCGATTACCTACCGTAGTCCAATCCGCGCCCCTAAACACACTCGAGGGGGCGAACTCATGCAATGATAGTCCTCATGTCGGAGCAGATCGATTCCCAAACCTATGTCGAGGTCGCCATCATTGGCGCTGGACCTGCCGGAGCCGCCGCCGCGATTCACGCCGCACGCGCGGGCTTTGACACTCTCCTTATTGATTCCGCGACGTTTCCCCGCGATAAAACCTGCGGTGACGGTCTCACACCGCGCGCGATGCATCAGCTCGACGAGCTGGGCCTTAAGGTCAACGCCTCCTACCGCAATCGCGGCCTGAAGCTGCACGGATACGGCGGCGATATTACCGCGCCGTGGCCGAAGACCTACCCTTCCCAGGTGGGTACGGCCCTGCCACGCTATCGCTTTGATGCCCTGCTTGTCGACGCCGCCGTAGACGCCGGCGCCACCCTTATCACCGGCACCCCCGCTACCGATCCCATGCTCGAAGGAAACCGCGTGACGTCTTTCCGCGTGGGCGAAGCCACCGTACACGCCACGTGGGTCATTGTGGCCGATGGCGTGCGCTCTACCTTTGGCAAGAAACTTGGCCGCACCTGGCACCGCGAGGAAGTCTATGGAATCGCCGCACGCTCCTATGCTTCTTCCACGCATGCCGATGAGCCCTGGATGCACTCCCACGTGGAGCTTAAAGACGAAGACGGCGAGGTGCAGCCGGGCTACGGGTGGATCTTCCCGCTCGGCCTTGAGCTCGGCCAGGTCAACATCGGCCTTGGCGCGCTCTCGACCGCGCAGCGCCCCGCCAAGATCAACACCAAGAAGCTGCTCGAGTTCTACGCCGCCCAGCAGCGCCCCGAGTGGGGACTAGGGGGGATTGAACACGTCACCTCTGCTCTACTGCCCATGGGCGGCGCTGTTTCCAACGTGGCCGGTGCCAATTGGATGCTCATCGGCGATGCCGCCGCCTGCATCAACCCCCTCAACGGCGAAGGTATCGATTATGGCTTGGAGACTGCCGCGCTTGCCGTGGATCTACTCGGCCCAAAGGATTTCACCCTCGCCTGGCCAGCCGTCCTGCGTGAACACTACGGCGAATCCTTCCTCCTCGCCCGCACGGCCGCGCGCCTTTTGACCTACCCGCAGTTCCTCCCGATTGCCGGTCCGCTGGCCCTGCGCGGGCCCATCGGCCGCATGCTCATGCCGGCCGCCGCACGCCTTATGGGCAATCTCATAACTGACGACGACCGCGACCTCATCGCGCGCACCTGGCGCGCTGCTGGCCGCACCGTATCGTCTCTCCGCCGCGATACTCCCCTGTGGGATTCCACCGCGGCATAGTCCCCGTCCCCCTCATGTCTCTAGGCGCGGGCCCAGGCCCGCACCTAGTCGGGCTTGACCGCCGAGTGCAGCGCCACGATGCCAAAGGTAAGGTTCTGCCAACCAGCCTCGGCCCAGCCATTGCGATTGATAGCCGCCGCGAGCTCCTCTTGCCCCGGCCATGCACGAATGGACTCCGCGAGGTAGATATAGGCATCCGGATTAGAAGAAACCACGCGCGCCACCGGCGGCAGCAGGCGCATTAAGTATTCCTTGTACACGGTGCCAAAAATTGGCACCACCGGGGTGGAAAATTCCGCCACCGCTAGACGCCCGCCCGGCTTGGTCACGCGCGCCATTTCACGCAGCCCGAGCTCAAAGTCGTGGATATTGCGCAGTCCATAAGAGATGGTCACCGCATCAAAAGTATTATCCGCAAACGGCAGCTTCATGCCATCGCCGGCCACCTTGGGTACGTCACGCTCACGGCCAGCGGCCAACATCCCGCGGGAGAAATCGCACGCCACGCACCACGCACCGGACTTGGACAATTCCACGGTGGATACGGCGGTGCCGGCCGCAAGATCGAGGACTTTCTCCCCCGGCTGTAGGTTTAGTCGCTCGCGGGTGCGCTTGCGCCAGTGCGCGTCCTGCCCGAAGGACAAGACGGTATTAGTGAGGTCGTACTTCTCGCCCACGGCGTCAAACATGCGCGCCACATCGAAGGGCTTTTTATCCAGATCTGCCTTAGACACAAATGATCAGTTTAGGCCACGCGGGCGCCGAGGGCACGAGCCGCCCACCGCGGCAGCTCCGGGCGCTGCCCCAGAATGGTCAGGGGCACCCGGCGGGTATCCTCCAGCACCTCTTCGTAATAGCCCACGAGCTGCTCGCACAGCGCCTTCCACGTCTTGGAAGAAATGGACTCGCGGGCATTATCGCGCATCTCCTGATGGATCTCTGGATTGAGCAGCGCATCCACCGCATTGGGGAGGTCTTCCACGAAGGTCTTCACGTCCAACAAAAGCCCGTTATAGCCTTCCTCAATGAGGTCTACCGGACCACCGGCACGCGGCCCGATGGTCGGCACGCCGGAGGCCTGCGCCTCCTGAATGGACTGGCAGAAGGTCTCAAACTCACCGGCGTGGACAAAAACATCCAAAGAGGCATAGGCCGCGGCAAGTTCTTCGCCAGACAGAGCACCCGTAAACACGGCCCCAGGAAGCTGGGCTTCCAATAGCGGCCGCTCCGGCCCATCGCCCACGATGACCAGCTGGATATCTTCGCGTCCATTGAGCGCCGATAACCGGTGCACCCCCTTTTCCGCAGCCAAACGCCCAACGAAGCCGACGATATTCTTCGTGCCGCTCGGCTCCCAGCTGCGGCGCAGCTCAGCAGAGCGCTTGGATGGGTGGAAAAGCTCCGCATTCACGCCGCGTCCCCAATGGCGCACGTTTTTGATGTGGTGCTTTTCCAGATCTCGGATGGTCAGAGAAGACGGTGCCAGGGTCATCTGGCAGGAGTTGTGGATGGTGCGCAGCCACTCCCAGACGCCATAGGCCAGCGCGGAAGCATGGTATTTGGTGGCGAAACCGGCGACGTCAGTCTGGTACAGCGCCACGGCCGGCACGCGTTGCTGACGGGCGGAGAAGGCACCTGCCGCGCCGAGTACGAAGGGGCTAGCTAGGTGGATGATATCCGGCTTGAAATCACGCAGCGCTTCATCCACGGCCGTGGTAGGAACTCCCACCGGAAGCGAATCCACCAGCGGCACGCGCACGGTGGGCACGCGGTAGATGGGGAATCCGAGGTAGTCCGGAATTTCCTCTTGGCCTTCGCGGGCGCCCGGCGCGATGACAATGGCCTCCTGCCCCGTCTCGTGCAGATGCTCCAAAACGCGCAGCACTGAGTTGGTCACACCATTGACATTGGGAAGGAAGGATTCAGCCACGATCGCAACACGCATGCCACCATAATGACCTATTTTCTTAAGTTAATGGTGAAGCTAGCGGAAAATCTTGGTTAATTATTTCTCCGCACGGCGGGTAAAGAAGCTAATCAGCTTCCACAAAGCGGCCGCAATAAGTGTAGCCACCACCCCTACCGAAGCCGCTGGGATGATAGCCAGCGTCCACTTACGGCCTTCGACCTTGACCAGATCAGGGTCATCGAGGGCGTATTGCACCCACACCTGTTGCCCCTCACCCAAGCCGCTGGGATACAGCAGCCCGTGCTTCGGGATGTGGTAAATCCCGTCACTGTCTTGGAAATCCACCGTGGTGCGCAGCATTCCCACGTCTTTGACTGTGGCCAGAGCACGCGTGGGATGGGCGGCGATGGCGTGATCATTAAGCGCCGGTCCGATGACCATGCCTACCACGCCCACGAGTGCGGCCAGATACAACGCCAGCGTCAGCTGGTGCAGGCGGCGACGATAGACCGCAGCCGTATAGCGCGGCACCACGGCTGCGTGCGGTTTATGCTGCGGCGAAGCCACTTACTGGCCCACCTTTGCGGTCAGCTTCTCAGTGAGCGCCCGGCGCGTGGCACGGGTGGTCTTTGCTTCCACGATGGTGATACCGGTGGAGTATTCCTTAAGTTCCGCCAGCGTATCCAGCAGCTCCTGCGGGGTAGTGACCTCGCGATAGTCTGCCTCATAGGCTTCTGCCAGCTTGCCGACGTCCACCCCATGCGGCGTCCCAAACGCTGGCTCGAATGACGCGCGCAGCGCATCGGCCCCCTGCTCGAGGGTCTCAAAGATGCCGCCACCATTGTCATTGGCTACGACGATGGTGAGGTTTTCCGGACGCGGTTGGTCTTCCGGGATGAGTAGGCTATTCGCATCATGCAAGAAGGTGACATCGCCCATCAGCGCCATAACGCGTGGGGCACGCCAATTGGTGGGATCCAGCGATTGCGTGGCCAAGGAAATGCCGATGGCCTGGGCAATGGTTCCGTCAATACCGGCCGCCCCGCGCGGCGAGTACGTATCGACACCGTCGAAGGGCAGGCCGACTAATGCAGCATCGCGCACCGGGTTCGAGGCGCCAAGGACCAGGGTGTCGTTGACGGAGAGCGTATCGCCCACCGCGGCCGCCACGTGCAGCCCGGTAAATCCCAGGTCTTCGTCCTCAAGAGTCTCGCGTACGGCTTGCCCCGCCATGTCAGTAGCACCCTCGCAAATCTTCATCCACTCGCGGCTCGGTTCCCCGGTGACCTTGACAGTGGTGCCCAACCGAGCATCGTTGCCGCGCTGATTGGTGAAGTCCTTGGTGCGCGAGAGCACCACCAGATCAATATCCGGATCATTCATCAGCGCCAAAACGCTGCGGTGCAGCGTCGGGTGCCCGACGACGATGACCTGTTCCACCTTGGTATTGACCACATAATCATTCGCGGAGACCTGCGCCTTGCGGAAGATATGCGCCGCCGCCGGATGTACCGGATGGTACGGGCCCGGCGCGCTTGGCTCTGCGATGGTCGGCACGTCTTCTAAGCCTTCTACCTCCCAGGCTTCATCACCGGCAATGACCAGTGTGTTCTTGCTCAAGTCCACGGCTACTTCGCCGTGGTCCACAAAGGCCGGTGCTGGCTCGCGCACGCCGTCGCCGGAGGTACGGGCGGGCAAGGCGGCGTCGACAAGCGGGGCATCAAAGGCCACATTGATGTGTACTTGCAGGTCTGTGCGGAAGCGCTGGGACATCGCCTCCAGATCATCTGCGCTGGTGACCTGGGTGGTTTTCGCGTATACGCCGAAGATGCCCTGTTGTTCGATGGTTTGGGAGGCACCCGTGCCTACCAGACGCTCTGGCCGGTCGGCGCTAATGATGGCCAGCGGCGTATGGGAATAATGTGCCTCCACCACGGCCGGCAGGGTATTGGCCACGGCAGTTCCCGAGGTCATCACCACGCCCGCGTGGCGGCGCTGCACCCGCGCCATGCCCAGGGCGGTAAACGCTCCCCCGCGCTCATCGAGGCGGGTGTGAACGCGGATATCATCACGTGCTAAAAGCGCCAACGACAGCGGCGCGTTGCGCGAACCAGGGCACAAGACGACATCCGTGAGGTGGCGCGCCAGTTGGGTGGCTACCTTCTCAGCCAACTGCATCGATTCATTCATGCCGCCTGATTTTACCTGCCCGCGCGCCATTTCCCTTACCGGGGCAGGTGCCTGGCGCTTAGTTCTGAGTGCCTTGCTGGTCGGCCGGCTGCCCGCCGCCGCCCAAGAGATCATTGAGGAGGCCCTCGACGTCCACGTCGCCGCCCCTATCCAACTGGTCTTGCAGATCTGATGGCAGTTCGGTCGGAATATCGGAGGGCAGCTCATTTTGGAAATCCGGCAGCTTCGGCAGCTTATTGGAATTTTCATCCTGCGTATCCGGCTCATTTGTCTGCGTCACGGTAGTGGGAACCTGCGTGGTCAGTGTCTCCGTCACCGGCTCTGGTTCCGGCTTATCTGCCTCGTCCGCGGCATTGCGCCACAGGAAAAACAGCACAGCCGCGGCAAGCACTGCCAGCACCGCAATAGCCGCAAAGACGCCGACCATAGCGCCGCCTCCGCCGCCCTTCTTCTTGCGCTTTTCCGGCTGGTCCGGATCATAGTTCGACGGCACCGGTTCGTACTCGGGCTGCTGCGCGTATTGCTGGCCATATGCCTGCCCGGCCGGCTGCTGATAGTTCTGGCCGTAGCTTTGCTGCTGACCGTAGCCCTGCTGATAGCCAGCGGCCGCATCAAATTGACGAGTCTCATTCTGCGTCTGCTGCTCGCCTGGGAAGTACTGCTTGGGGTGCTCGCGGCGCGCTTGGTCGCGGCTGGGGCCTGCGGCATTATCGGGCACGCGGCCAATCTGGCGCGTGGCATCATCCGCCGGGCTGGACCAGCTGCGGGTTTCATTATTATCGCCATGAGGGCCTTTAGTAGTCATACCCTCTACCTCTACCCCATTTTGCTGTGAGATCCCAGAGAGGTCTCCCACAGCTAACGGGTAGCTAAGGCTCGCCGCTTAATGCGCTCGGCGTGCACTCAAGGCGCGGCCCGTGGCGGTATCCTCTGCGGCAACCTGCGCCGGGGTGGCATCCGCGATGATGCGGCCGCCATCTTCGCCAGCGCCCGGGCCCATCTCAATGATGCGGTCCGCATTCGCCATGACCGAAAGATCATGCTCGACGACGATCACCGTATGTCCAGCATCCGCCAGCTTATGCAGCTCGGTATTGAGCAGGTCGATATCGGCTGGGTGCAGGCCCGTGGTGGGCTCATCGAGCAGGTAAACCGTGTGGCCGCGGCGAGAATTGCGAGAGCGCTGCAGTTCCGTGGCGAGCTTGATGCGCTGGGCCTCTCCGCCGGACAGCTCCGGTGCACCTTGACCCAAGCGGAGGTAGCCCAGGCCGACGGCCTGCAGTGTGGCGATGGCGCGGTAAATCTTTTCCTCTTCGGCGAATACCTCTGCGGCTTCGTCGACGGTGAGCTCCAAGATATCCGCGATGGTGCGGCCCTGCCAGGTTACTTCGAGGGTTTCCTCGTTGAAGCGGGCGCCGCCGCACTCTGGGCAGGTGGTATACGAGCCTGGCAAAAAGACCAGCTCCACTTCGATTTTGCCCGCGCCGCCACAGGTGGGGCACTGACCTTGCTTCACGTTGTAGGAAAAGCGCGAGACCGTCCACTTGCGCTGCTTGGCCTCGTCGGTGGAGGCGAAGAGCTTGCGGACGTTATCGAAAAGACCGGTATAGGTTGCCAGCGTGGAGCGCGGGGTGCGGCCGATGGGCTTTTGGGTAATCTGCACGACGCGCTTGACTCGGTCAAAGCCTTCCGTGCTCTCTACCGACCAGCCCTTCTCCTCGGTCTCTTCTTCATCGGAGACGGCCGTAGCGGATTGGCGCAGCAGGCCGGCAAGTACCGTACTGACCAGAGTGGACTTACCGGAACCGGATACTCCAGCGACCGCCGTGAATTGGCCGAGACCAAAATCTACATCGAGGTTGTCGATGCTGCGGGCTTTGATGCCGCGAAGGGTGAGGTGGGAAGAGGGGGTACGGGGGTCGTCGGCAAGCGCGAGCGTGCGATTAGCCAAGGCACGGGCGGTGGGGGTGTCCGCGTCGTAGTCCGCGACTGGACCCGAATAAACGACGTTACCGCCGCGCTCGCCGGCCAGCGGGCCGACGTCAACGAGCCAGTCCGCCTGCGCGACCAAATCCATGTCATGCTCTACCAAGAGCACAGAATTGCCGGCCGCGATGAAGCGGCGGCACATGTCCATCACGGCATCGCGCTCATCTGGGTGCAGGCCGGCCGAGGGCTCATCGAGCACATAGGCCACGCCAAAGAGACCGGAGCGCAGCTGCGCCGCCAGTCGGATACGCTGCATCTCGCCGCCAGATAGGCTCTGCGTTGGCCGATCCAGGCTTAGATGCGCCAGGCCGAGCTCGAGCGCCGAGGTCAAGGCAGGAAGAATCTGTTTGAGCAATAAGTCCTCGGCCGAATTCTCCTCCGGATTCTGCTTGCTGAGCACCGCGTGGACCCTATCGAGCGGCAGCGCGCCCAGCTCATCAATGGGCATGCCCGCATAAGTCACCTTCAGCGCGGCTGGGTTGAGACGGCGGCCTCCGCAGGTTTCGCACTCGCGCGATTCCATATAGGACAGGGTGCGCTTGCGCAGGGTATCCGATTGGGTCTCTGCCAGCGTCTTCTTCAGGTAGCTGGCCACCGAACGCCACGTGCCCTCATAATTGCGCTGAATCTGGTCCTTGCCGCGCAGGGGCTTGACCGTGACTACTGGGCGCTCCTCGGTAAAGAGAATCCAGTCGCGGTCTTTCTGTGGCAGCTCTTGCCAGGGCGAATCCAGGTCATAGCCTAGGTTCATCAGGATGTCGTGGAAATTCTTGCCGGCCCAGGCGCCCGGCCAGGCTTGGATGGCGCCTTCCTCGATGGAAAGGGTGGGATCCGGGACCATCGAGTCCTCGGTCGGCTCATGCACCACACCCGTGCCGTGGCACTGCGGGCACATTCCCTCAGGCGTATTGGGCGAGAAGGAATCGGAGTATAGGCCCTCCGGGTTATCCCCAGCGCGCGAATAGAGCAGGCGCACGCTATTGGAGAGTGCGGAGACTGTGCCGACCGTGGAGCGCGCCCCGCCGCCGGAGGTCGATTGCTGCAGCGCGACCGTCGGCGGCAGGCCCTCTACCTGGCTGACCTGCGGGTCGACGGCCGAGCTAATGAGGCGGCGGGCGAAGGGGGCTACCGATTCAAGGTAGCGACGCTGGCCTTCGCCGTGAATCGTGCCGAAAGCAAGCGAAGACTTGCCAGAGCCGGACACCCCAGTGACAGCGACGAGTTTGCCACGGGGCATATCGACGTCGACGTTGCGCAGGTTGTGCAGGTGGGCATCGCGGACCTTGATAGTAGACATGTCCCCTAGCGTACGCACAGGTGGCGGGCTGGGCAGTCTTAATACTGACGGCAGTCTCCTATGGCGGTTCGCCGGTTATCTTCCTCCGGTTCACCGGTTTTCAACGATTTCGTCCATACATATGGCGAAAACCGTCGACGGTTTAGGTGTTTTAGATGGACGAAATCGTTGAAATTAGAAAGGTGGAACCTTCCCGGAAGATTTTCAGTCCAATGAGACATGTGGACGAGAAATGAATTACTGGAATTAGGCCTTACTGACTATGAAATCCGCAGCAGAATTAGTGAGGGAACGCTTTTACGCTTGCGGCGCAACTGTTATGTCGCGGCGGAGGCGAGCGCGAAAGATAAGCTCAACGCGGTGGCGCAGCTTTATCCGGATGCGGTGTTTTCGGGAACGGCGGCGCTCGCGGCCTATGGCTTATGCGAGGTGCGGCTGCCGGCGGTCGTCCGGGTGGATAATAACTGCCGAGCCCAGGCGGATGATCTGGTACATACGGTGAGGTCGCGGCCGGTGCCGGCGAATCGGGTGAGGGGCGTAAAGATGGCGTTGCCGGCGCAGGCGGTAGCAGATGCCCTAAGCTTTGAGCGGTGCGGCGAGTGGATGCTAAAGGATGCGCTGGCGCAGGCGTATCGCGGGCTCAACGGAAGGGGGAGGTTCGCGGCCGATTTAGAGCGAGTGAGCAGCAAGAAAAGGGACGCGGTGCGCGATTTGGCGGAGGAGGCGCCGGTGGGGACGGCCTCGAAGTGGGAGCAGCGGATGTACCACGAGATGCGGCGGGTCGGTCTCAAGCCGGTGCCGAATTTCCGTTTAGGACCGTATACCTGGGATTTAGGCTTCGAAGCGGGAACTACGGTGGTGGACTTGGACTCGCTTTATTATCACGCGCCGGAAGATAATCACCGGGAATTTCTCATCGGGACGTGGAAGACCAATCATGCGGTGCAGCATGGGTGGGCGCCATTGAAATTTACAGATGAATGCACCGACTACCACCTCAAGCTGGTGGTGGAGACGGTGCAAGAAACGGTGGCGCATCGACGCAGCGTGCGCGGGCTAAAGAGGAGTCCGCCAAAGGTGCGGCGGGCGCTGGTGACTCCGGCGTGGCGGTTCCACCAAAGCTTGCTCTAGAGCCTAGTCAGACAGGTGCGGCCAGCAGGCGCGCAGGCGGTCGAACCACCAATCGCGGCGGTCGGCGGGGGCGGCAAGGGCGGTCAGGCGGTCTGGGTCGGGGGCGAGGATATCGGCGGGAAGGTGGCCATCGACAAGCGGGCGCGGCGCGGTGACGTCTTCTGCAAAGAGGGAGCCGGTGGCAAGTCCAGCGGCGGCCGGGGTGACGTCAATGTCTTCATCGTCGTAGATGCGCGGGAGGGCGGCGACGGCCGCCAGTCCCATATTGATACCGATGGAGGTGTCGAGCGCGGAGGCCACCGTGATGTCCATATGGCGTTGACGCAAGTGCTGGGCCACCTCGAGGACGCGGCGCACGCCACCGAGTGGGGCGGGCTTAACCACGGCGACGTCCGCTGCCTGCAGCTCGGCGACACGATAGGGGTCGGCGACCTTACGAATGGATTCATCGGCGGCCACGCGTACGAAGAGACCCGCGCGCATGAGACGGCCGCGCACCTGGGCGAGCTCCTCAGTGGTAGCGCATGGCTGTTCCATATAATCCAGCGGCATCATCATCTGCGCAGCCTGGACTGCTTCCTCCACGGTCCAGCCGCCATTGGCGTCCACGCGCAGGATAGGGATTTCGCCGCGTTGGGTGATGGTGTCGCGGACGGCGCGGACGCGAGCGGCGTCGTCGGCAAGCGTGTGGCCCTTTTCTGCCACCTTGATTTTGAAGGTGCGGCAGCCAGGGTAGCGCTCCACTACGGCCGGAACCTCGCTGGCGGGCACGGCCGGGATGGTGGCGTTGACCTCGATGGAATCGCGCACCGGCTCCGGGAAGCCCTCGTAGGCGGCCTCGAGCCCCGCGCGCAACCAAGCGGCGGACTCGGCCGGGCCGTATTCCAGGAACGGAGCGAACTCGCCCCAGCCGGCCGGGCCATCGATGAGGAGGGCCTCTCTGGTGGTGATACCGCGGAAACGCACGGCAAGCGGGAGGGAGACTACGTGGGCGCGGTCGAGGACGTCATCGATATGCATGGTTTTCATGGTAGCGCTCTCAGACCATTGACCCTTCCCCCACTCTGCGCTACTTTGGGAACCTATACCAATAAAGGAGGAATTATGCTGCTAGCTGAGGCATTGGCGGAACGCGCCCAGGCGCAGGAGCGCCTCAATAGCCTGCACGAGCGGCTGCTCACCGTGGTTCGCGTGCAGGAGGGCGATACCCCGGAGGAGGATCCGCAGGAACTGCTGCGCGAGCTCGACGGCGTGGCCGGGCGCATCGATGAGCTGGTTCAGGCCATCAATGCGACGAATATCGCCACCGCCTTTGATGAGAAGATGAACCTGATGGAGGCCCTCGCGCTGCGCGACGGCCTCTTGCGCAAGCGCCGCATCTACCACGACCTAGCGCAGCGGGCGGGCACGCGCTCGGATCGCTATTCCCGCAACGAGATTAAGTTTGTCTCCACCATCCCGGTGGCGGATATGCGCAAGCGCGTCGACGATCTATCTAAGCAGTACCGCGAGCTGGATACCCGCATCCAGCAGCTGAACTGGAATACCGAACTGAAAAACGGATAGTCATGTCGCGCGCCGCATAGAGCGCGCGATGGTAGCCCACACGCCTGCAGCGAGCAGGCCCCCACCCTGGAGGGGAAAATCCTGGGACACAGGCCCCCTTTAGCGCTTTTAAAAGGGGCGGGGAGTTCGACTCTCCCCATGGCATGGAGTACGGCGCTGGTATGGCGTACACGGGTATTGTGCGGGGCAAAACCTCGCAGTATCGCGTATTGATTATTACCGGCCTGCTGGGCAGCGCGTGTGGGTGAGGGTTGGGAATGGGGACTATTCTTCTTTTGCCACTAAGCTGACCGATATGAGCGAGCAGAAAAAATACAGCACCGATAATCCCTTTCGGCCGGAATTGTGGCATTCCGTAGAAGGCTTTGAGGACCTCACGGATATCACCTATCACCGGCTCAACGGTGAGGGCCGCAAGAACGGCATCGTGCGCATCGCCTTCGACCGCCCGGAGGTGCGCAATGCGTTTCGCCCGCATACCGTAGACGAGCTCTACCGCGCCCTTGACCACGCCCGCCGCACACCGGATGTGGGCACGATTTTGCTCACCGGCAATGGCCCGTCCGAAAAGGACGGCGGCTGGGCGTTTTGTTCCGGCGGCGACCAGCGCATTCGCGGCCGCTCCGGGTATCGCTACGCCACCGAGCACGCCCATGATGACGCCACCGCGGATGAATCCACCGTGGACACCGCCCGCGAAAAGGTGGAGGGCGGTCGCTTGCATATCCTCGAGGTCCAGCGCCTTATCCGCACCATGCCCAAGGTGGTTATCGCCGTGGTCAATGGTTGGGCGGCCGGCGGCGGTCACTCGCTGCACGTGGTCTGCGATATGACGGTCGCCTCCCGCCAGGAGGCGCGCTTCAAGCAGACGGACGCGGACGTGGGTTCCTTCGATGCCGGCTATGGTTCGGCCTACCTAGCTAAGATGGTGGGCCAGAAATTCGCCCGCGAGATCTTCTTCTTGGGTCGCACCTATGATGCCCAGCGGATGTATGAGATGGGCGCGGTCAATGAGGTTGTCGATCACGCCGACTTGGAAGACGCCGCAATCCAGATGGGCCGCGAAATCAACGGCAAGTCCCCAACAGCCCAGCGCATGCTGAAGTTCGCTTTCAACCTGACCGATGACGGCCTCATGGGCCAGCAGGTCTTCGCCGGCGAGGCGACCCGCCTGGCGTACATGACCGACGAGGCCGTCGAGGGCAAAGAAGCATTCCTCGAAAAGCGCGACCCGCAGTGGGAGCAGTTCCCGTATTACTACTAGCCAGGAGTTAGCACGATGTGGATTTTCGCCATCGGCTTGGCCACACTTGCACTGGCGGGCGTCATCGTCTCGCGAGTGTGGATGCTCAAGCGTATCAAGGATGCGCAGGACAGCGGGGAGCGTCCCTTCGATCAGGAGGACACCCCGCGCAATCCATACATGTAGCGGAGTAAATGGCGTGGGACGCCCTCGGACCGGAGTGAGACATCTCAAGCAATTGTGGACATGCCCATAGTTAATACTTAAAGTGTCGAACATGAAACTCTGCAACTCATTCGTCATGCTCGCAGCACGCGTCGCCCTGGGCGTAATTCTCATCGCCCAGGGCTGGCAAAAGTTCTCCGAATGGACCGTCGCCGTCGCGGGCCTGATGCTCGCCGCCGGCCCCGGCATACGCTCCCTGGATCAGCTCCCCTTCAGCAAAAAGGCAAAAGTAGCCAAATACGGCCACCGCTTCCTAGCCTCTCACTTCACTCATTGAAGTGAGAGGCATTTTTAAATTTTGGCAGCTTAAGGAAGAGATAGGACCACCTAAGTTCATTACGTTGAACAATCTAGTTCAAGGGTGCTAGTGTTTGTTGAGTTCACTTCTCCTAATACAAAGGAAGTTCATTATGAGCTCAAATCACAGCACCCCACGCCGGCCCCTACAGCGCATTCTCGCAGGCACCTGCGCCCTCGCACTCGGCGCCAGCCTCGCCGCTTGCAGCGCCTCGAAGGAATCCATCGACGCTGCAAAGCCGAAGGACGGCGACACCGTCAAGGCCGTGGCCACGACTACCCAGATCTGCGACTACCTCACCCAGGTAGCCGCCGGCGGCCTCAAGCTCCACAAGGTCGACTCCCAGGGTGCGGAGACCAACTCCGGCGAGGGCCCAGTGACCCTCGACCTCACCTGTTTGCTCGCCCCCAACGCCAGCGCCCACGAGCACGAGATGACCCCACAGCAGATGCAGGCGCTCTCCCAGGCCGACTACATGTTCGTCAACGGAGTCGACCTCGAGCACTTCCTCGACCAAGCCGTGGACTCCTCCGGCTTCCACGGCGTCATGGCCGTGACCTCGGGCGTCAAGAGCGAAGGTATGGGCGATGGCAACGGCAAGTACACCATCGACGAGGGCATCGAGCACGTGAGCCCGCGCCCGTGGCCTTTCCCGGGGGAGGACGGCGAGGCCCCAGAATTCAAGTACGACCCGCACGTGTGGACCTCCCCGAAGCAGGCCAAGATTCAGGTCGACAACATCGTCAACACGTTGTCCCAGGCCTCCCCGCAGGCCAAGGACGCCTTCACCGCCGCCGGCAAGAAGTACACCGACCAGTTGGAGGACCTCGACAAGTGGGCCAGCGATTCCATGTCCGCAGTTCCTGAGCAAGACCGCGTGCTCTTCTCTTCCCACGACGCCTTCGGCTACTTCTCAAACGCATACGGCGTGAAGTTCATCGGCTCCGCACTGTCTGACTTCAACAACCAGCAGGACGCCACCTCGCGCCACATCGACGAGCAGGCAAAGCAGATCCGCGAGTCCGGTGCCAAGGCCATCTTTGCGGAGAATTCCAACAGCTCGAAGTCCATCGAGGCCATCGCCCGCGCCGCAGGCGTCAAGGCGGTTACATCCGACGACGCTTTGTACGGCGACTCGCTAGGTGTGCCAGGCAGTGAGGGCGAGACCTACATCGGATCCATCGTCCACAACATCAACACCCTGGTCAGCGCCTGGGACTCCGAACAGCAACCGTTGCCGGAATCGCTGCAGGCATTCGACGTCGCCAAGCGCAAGTAGCTCTATATGTCTTCCCCATTAATCACTCTGCGCAATGCCACCTGCGGCTATGGCGCCCGGGATATCCTCACCGACGTTGATCTTGAGATCCGCGCGAGCGAGGCCGTGGCGCTCCTGGGGGCCAACGGCGCGGGCAAGTCTACGCTGCTCAAGGCAATCACTGGCCTGGCTGCCTTGCGCGGCATGGCCACCATCGACGCCTCGCTCGGCTACGTCCCGCAGTACCAAGACTCCGACCTGAGTTTTCCCGTCACGGCTTACAAGGTCGTGGAAATGGGCCTTTTGCCATCAGTGAGCTGGTGGCATAGGTGCACGAGCATGCGTAGCTATCGCGGCCATGTACTCAATGCCCTGCGACAAGTGGGGATGGAGCACCTCGCCGAGACGCGGTTTGGCCAGCTCTCGGGAGGGCAGCGCCAGCGCGTGCTCATCGCGCGCGCGTTGGTTTCGGCCCCGGAGCTGGTGCTTCTCGACGAACCCTTCAACGGGCTTGATCAAGAAAGCCGCCGAATCCTGATTCAGATCATTGCGGATCTCAAGGAAGCAGGAATCGCCCTGCTCGTCTCCACTCACGACCCCATCTTGGCGCAGCACACCTGCGACTGGGCGGCGTTTGTGCTCGACGGCAAGGTCCACACCATGGGAACCGAGGAAGCAGTGGAAACCTATATGGAGCAAGGTGCGCGACTGTAATGGAGCAGATTCTCTTCGCCCCGTACCTGCGCAATGCCTTCCTCTTCCTGCTGTGCCTATCGATTGTGGGGGCTGTCATTAGCGTCCTCGTTAATCTCCGCCGCATGGAATTTACGGTGGAAGCCCTCGTGCACTCGGTTTTTCCAGGCATCGTGGTAGGGCTCATCGTGGGCGGCATCCCGGGCATCGTGCCGGGTGCGGCCGCGGTGGCCACGGTGACGGTGCTGGTGCTGGCTTCTCTGGGTTCTGGGCGGCGCCAGTCAGCGCGGAAGCTGGATATAGAAGCCGGAACGGCCGTGGTGCTGACCTTCATGTACGGCATCGGCGTGGTCATCAGTTTGGCCTATGGCGACAAGTCCGGGCAGCTGGAGGCGCTCATGTTTGGCCGGCTTCTCGACGTCACGCAGTCCAGGCTGGCAACCTCCGTCACGCTCTGCGTGATTGCGGCACTGCTCATCCTGACAACCTGGCGCATGCAGATTCTCGTCGCTTTCGATACAGCAGCGGCCCGCGCCATGGGCGTCAACGTGGCGGCTTATGAGCTCATTGCGAATGTCGCGGTTGGCCTAATCGTGGTGGCGGCTAGCTCGGCAGTGGGTGTGTTGCTGGTTATCGGTTTTATTGTCATTCCAGGCCTCTCGGCGCGCTTGATCGCAGGATCCCCGCGCAGCATGTGCTTCTGGGCTGCGGGCTTGTCCACGCTGGCAGTGGTGGTGGGATTTGCCATCATGCTGTCCCAAACCGCGCACCAGATTTCGCCGCAGGCAATCGTCAGCTTGATGCTGGTTGTCACCGTGCCGCTAGCGGGCTTGAAGGGGGTATTTAGCTAATGGGACTGTCTCATCTTGATCCAGAGATCCTGCGGATGCCCCTCCTTGAGGCCATTGCTGTGGGATGTTTATCTGGCTTGGTTGGAACCTTGATGGTCATGGGCAAGCGCGTCTTTTTCGCCGAGAGCCTGTCGCACGGAATCTTCCCCGGCGCGGTGCTCGGCGTAGTGGTGGCCAACCTTCTGAGCTTGGATCTCTCCACGGGTTTGATGGTGGGCGCGGCACTGTTCTGCCTACCTTTGGCCTGGCTTATGCGGTGGTTGAGTACCGTCGAGGGCATTTCTTCGACCGCTGCCGCCGGCGTGACGCTCACCCTGGGATTTTCCCTGGGCATCTTGTTGCTGCGCTGGTTCCAACCGCTACCTATCCACGTGGATAGCTTTCTCGTGGGCTCGCTGACCACTGTCAATGCGCAGGATGTCTGGTTTGTCAGCGCCCTGGTGGTGGTCAGCCTTGGCGTGCTGGTAGCATTTCGCCGGACGTTGGTCTCCTTCTACTTCGACCAGACGTCCTTCCGCGCACAAGGTGGAAATCCCGGCTGCTATGACTTGCTTACCCTCACGCTTATCAGCGTGACCATGGTGGTGGTGATTCCCGCGGTGGGCACTATCTTGTCCCTGGCGCTGCTGGTAGCCCCGGCGGCGGCGTTGCAGCCGTGGATCAAGCGCCCGACCCAGCTCATGCTCGGTGCCGGTATCGCGGGCATTGCGCTGGCATGCGGCGGGCTCTGGCTGGCGGCCGCACTCAGTTTGTCGGCGGGCGGCTGCATCGCGGTGCTGGCGGGTGTGTTCTATTTGCTCAGCATGGGGCTGCGGGCCTTGCTCTAAACGCCCGGCGCGCCGCCTCCCGGGACGAGCGATATGCCCGGGTAACCTGATTATTCGTGACTCATATCCTCGCCCCACTCCCAGTCGATCCCCGCAATCCCGCAGGAATTTTGGATGACCTCGAGAAGGCCATCGCTGGGCAGACCACGCTCTTACCCCTTCCCGCAGCGGACCGCACGCGGACGGAATTGCTGCGCAACCACATGCGCGCGGGCGAATCGATTGCTGAGGACATTGCTTTGGTGGTGTCCACCTCGGGTTCCACGGGCACACCGAAGGGTGCGCAGCTAAGCCCGCTTAACCTGGTGGCGAGTGCGGATGCCACCCATTCTTTCCTGGGTGGCCCCGGCCAATGGCTACTGGCCATGCCCGCCCACCACATCGCGGGCATCCAGGTGCTCGTGCGTTCGTTGGTGGCGGGTGTGGAGCCACTGTGCCTCGACCTGTCCCAAGGCTTTAACATCACCGAGTTCGCCCGCGCAGCAGAAGAACTCGCCCACACCGAGGACCGCATGTACACCGCGCTCACACCGATGCAGCTGCACAAGGCACTCGATTCGCTGGACGGCATCCAAGCACTGCGCCGTTTCAACTCCATCCTGGTAGGTGGAGCAGCGCCACATCCCCAGCTATTGGAATCTGCGCGCAAGCTCGACATCACCGTGGTAACCACCTATGGCTCCTCGGAGACTGCGGGCGGTTGCGTCTACAACGGCACTCCCCTGCCCGGCACCGAGGTGCGCATCGGGGAAGATAACCGCATTTTCCTGGGCGGGCCGACCATTGCGCAGGGCTACCGCAATGTGGAATCGCGCGACTTCGTCGGTGGCTGGTTCGCAACTTCCGACGCCGGGGAGCTCGACGCCCACGGTCAACTCACCGTCACTGGACGTCTGGACAGCATCATCAACTCGGGCGGGTTGAAGTTGCACCCAGAACAACTGGAACAGCTCTTGTTGCAGGTACCGGGCGTCGACAGTGTATGCGTGGTGGGCATCCCTGATCCACGTCTTGGCCAGATGATCGCCGCAGCTTACACCGGCTGGGCCTCGCGCACCGACATCCTCGAAGCGCTCGATGACCTGCCTCGGTGGCAGATTCCGCGCGAGATTATCCGCATTGCTGAGATGCCGCTGACCGGCCCCGGCAAGGTGGACCGTCGTGGTGTCGCAGGGCTCTTTAAGAACTGATTAGACTTCGTTAGCGCGCACCGTCACGTCGGCGGCCGCGACTTCCGCAAGAGAGAACTCCTCGTCCCCTGCGTGCAGGTTGAGCAGGCCCGCAACGCGGGAATCGACTACGACCTCGACGCCCAGGCCGACGCCATGGCTGTCGAGGTAGCGCAACAGCTCGGTGTCTCCGTCGCATACCCGCTCGATGGTGACAGGGGTGTGAAGGGGGACGTCGTCAAGCGTGAGCGTGCCAAGGTCCTCGATGCTGCCCTGCGCGTCGGGGATGGGATCGCCGTGGGGATCGCGCTGAGGATGGCCCAGGTGCTGATCGAGTCGATCGATGAAGCGATCGGAGCATGCATGCTCGAGGAGATCGGCATCCTCGTGAACCTCGTCCCAGGTGTACCCCAGCTCTTTGACCAAGAAGGTCTCGAGGAGACGATGGCGGCGGACCATGCCCATGGACAGTGCCTGGCCCTCTGGGGTCAGCGAAACGCCAGCGTAGCGCTCATGTTCCACCAGCCCTTGGGCAACGAGACGCTTTACGGCTTCCGACGCCGTGGGCACCTTTTGGTTCAATCGCCCCGCCAGCTCCTTGAGCGCGATGGGCGCGCCGCCGGAGTGCTCGGAGAGGTCCCACAGGACTTTGAGGTAGTCCTGGGTACGTTCAGGGAGATCGCTTAAATGCATGACATTCATCGTAGTAAAGGCCTTGCCCCGCGAGCGATTCACATGATAACTTTAAGAAAGTTCAACGCATTGAACTTTTGTCACGGGTGTGGCCCACAGCCGTCCTTTCTTGGGTACGTACGACGCGCTTCCGCCATACCCGTGGCTTTTATATATCCGCCGTGTGCGTCCCTTGTGCACAGCATGCCCGCGGTGGCGTGGCACAATAACTGACATGTCACTTTCTGCCTATCCCGCAACTGCCAAAGACTGGCTCCAAGGCGCACGCCCGCACACGTGGGCTAATGCCTTCGCCCCAGTCATCGCTGGTACTGGTGCCGCAGCGGCTGCCGACGGCGCGCACTTCGGCCGCGCGCTTCTCGCCCTCGTGGTGGCGTGGGCGCTCATCATCGGCGTGAACTACGCCAATGACTATTCCGATGGCATCCGCGGCACCGACGACGACCGCACCGGTCCGCAGCGCCTCACCGGCGGCGGCCTGGCCCGCCCGCAGCAGGTGAAACTCGCGGCCTTCGCCGCCTTCGCCGTGGCCGGGCTCGCCGGCATCGCGTTGTCCTTGGCGGCGCATGCCTGGTGGCTCATCCTCATCGGCGCGCTGTGCATCGCCGGAGCATGGTTTTATACCGGCGGCAAGAATCCATATGGCTATCGCGGGCTTGGCGAGGTTGCTGTCTTTATCTTCTTCGGGCTCGTCGCCGTGCTCGGCACCGAATTCACCCAAGCTGGCCGCCTGTCGTGGTCGGGCCTCGCGCTGGCCGTGGGCATCGGCGCGATGAGCTCCGGGGTGAACTTAGTCAATAATATCCGCGATATTCCCTCCGACGCCGAAACCGGCAAGATTACGCTCGCCGTACGCCTCGGAAACGAGAAGGCACGCCTGCTCTTTACGGTGCTGCTCCTTCTGCCATTCCTGCTGACCATTGGCATTGCCTTCAGCAGCTGGCTCGCACTCGCCGGCTTGGTCTACTTCCCCTTCGCGCTGCGTGCCATTCGCACCGTCAATCGCGGCGCTCAAGGACCAAAGCTTATCCCCGTGCTCGGCCTGACCGGCCGCGCGATGCTCCTGTGGGCGATTATCGAGGCCGCCGCACTCATCCTCGTCTAGTCCTGCGCGGCGCGCCCTTCTAGCTCCGCCTGTACCCAGCGTTTGTGGGCCTTGCGCTGGGCGGAGTACTCGGCCAGCGTTTGGGTGGCCTCGATGCGCCACTTTTTAAAGATGAGCATCGAAAGCGGCAGCGCCACGAAGAGCGCCAGCAGCGCTGCGATAAGCACTGGGATGGGAAAGCCGATGGCGATAGATAGCAGCTCGATCACCACGGTCAAAGCGATAAAAAGCACTACGCGGGCAAGCCCATACTTCCACAGCGCCGCGCGGGAACGGCGGCGCAGTTCTGGGTCCGGCTTAGGTGGCTCAAGATTATGCGTCATGGGGGTTGATTGTACGCGGTGCAGGTAGAATTCCACGCATGGGCCGAATCATTCTCCTTTTACTCTTTGTCCTCGCCGCCTACTTGGTGTGGAAGGCCTTCGGTCCCTCCACATGGAAAAAGCGCGAGGTGGACCAACCCCGCGCCATCAAGGGCCCCGACGATGATGAGGAATTCCTCTGGAACTTAGAAAAGGAGCGCTTCAAGCAACGCCGCGCACAGGAGGCAGAGGAAGAAAAACGCCGCCAGCGCCGCAATCGCGACACCAACGGCGAGAAGGATTAGGATTCCTTCGGCACGAAGCGCATCTCCAAGCCGAGGGCCTCGGCCACGGCGGTAATCTTTTCCCACCGCACGCCCGCGCCCCCGTGCTCGATGGTGTGGAGGGTGGAGCGGGAGATACCGGCGGCGTCGGCAAGCTGCTGCTGCAAAATGCCCAACTCGCGGCGGCGCTCGGCAAATTGCGCGCCCAGGCCTAAAATCACCGCATTATCACCAGCCGGCTTGCCCGGCTTATGGCGCGGGCTCGTATGCTCCGCCATTTAATTCAGCCCCGCATAGGAGTGCAGGCCGGAGACAACCATGTTGATAAAGAAGAGGTTGAAGACCATCAGCGCCATCGCCATGACATTGATCCACGGCGCAGCCTTACGGAACGCCGGCGTTGCACGCGCGTGCAGGTAAGCGGCATAAAGGATCCAGGTAGCGAAGGAGACGGTTTCCTTCGGGTCCCAGCCCCAGAAGCGGCCCCAAGCGGACTCGGCCCAGATGGCCCCCAGGATAATGCCCAAGCCCAAGGTTGGCAGGGTGATTACGGCCAGACGGTAGGCCAGCTGGTCAATCTTCGCGGCAGAAGGCAATGGGCGGGCTACAGCACCGAAAAAGCCATGCTCGGCATGCTTCGGCTGTGCCATACGGAATAGGGTCAGCAGCGAGACAATGCCGGAAATAATACCAATGGACGCGCCCAAGGACACCACGGTGACGTGGATGGGCAGCCAGTGCGACTGCAGTGCCGGCACCACTGGGGCAGACTCGGCATAGAGCTTGGTGGAGCCATAAAACATCAGCGCCAATACCGGGGTGAGCAGCCATGGCCACACGGTGCGCCACTCCTTACGCTGCATGGCAATATTGCCCACCAGCAGCACGCCAAAGCTCACCATCAGCACGTACTCGTAAAGATTACCAAAGGGGAAGCGGCCGGTAGCCAGGCCACGCAGCACAATCGCCGCGGCATGCAGCGCAATGCCCACCCACATCAGCGAGCTGGTCATGCCGCCGAGTTTATCGGCCTTGCGCTCCTTCTCCTTCAGCTCACCTTCCGTGATACCGGAAGAGGACTGGGCCACCTCGCCCGCATAGCCCTGCTTTTCGACGTCCCCAGCGCCCGCCCCCACCAAGACCTTCGAGGCCTGGGACTTCACGGCACGGCGGCCCTCGATAATGCTCTGCAAGCGTCCGTAGTAAAACAGCGACATAAAGAGCGCGACACAGTACACCACAAAGGCGGTCTGCACCGCGATATCCGAGAAATTAGACAGATTCTGATCGATCTGCATGAACGCTCCTAGCCAATACACGTGCGGGGATAGTGCTGATTACCTTACTCAGCGAAACGGCCTAGTCCAACTTTTGTTGGACTAGGATGACGTACTAATCATCGGTATAAAGCTCGTCTTCTTCGACCTCATCTGGGTCCGGCAGCTCCAGCAGCGCGCGGTGCAACTCGTGGAACTCCTCCGACCAACCGGCGCGGTCGGTGCGGGCGAGGCCGCCCATTTCCACATCGGTGCCGCCGGCCGCGTTCGGCCGCAGGCGGATATAGACGCGGCGGCGCTTAATCACCAGCGAACCCACCAAGGAGATGAGCATTACCAGCGCGGAGACCAGCACCCACTTCTGGAAGGGGTCATAAGAGACCTGGTAATTGGCAAACTCGCTGGCGCCGTCGAAAGTGATCTTGGTGCCATCGTCCAGGGTGACATCCTCACCCTGGTTGAGGTTCACGCGGTCAATCTTTCGCAGCTGGCCGGAGTGCACCAGGTTCGGATCCAACGAGAAGAAGGACTGCGGGGTGCCGGTATCCAAGCCGGCATCACCACGGTAGATATCGATGGCCATGGCCGGATCCTGCAAACCTGGGTAGGAGGACTGCAGCAGCTTGCCGTTCTCACCGGCCCACTCAGCCGTAGGCGCGAAGAGGCCCTGAATGGCGATCTGATTTTGACGACGCTCATAGAGGTCCGGGTGCATGCCGGCCGGCGGGTCAAAGCGCATCGCGCCGGAGGACAAGAAGAAGGTCGTATCATTCGGCTGGAACTGAATGGTCTGGGTGCGCTTTTCACCATTGGGCCATTCCACGGTGACCGTCGGCGCGTAGCCATGGCCCTGCAAGTAGACGCGGTTATGCGCGAGCCGCAACGGGTGGTTGACCTTGAGCTCATAATCCTTCCACTCGGAGTCATCCTTGTAGATGTCATCGCCCTCCGCGTAGGAGACGTTGGAGGTAAACATCTCGGCCTGGCCGTTCGGCAGGTACTCGGCCGCGAAGTCATGGGCGACGAGGCAGAAAGGGTGGAGCCCGGTGCCGTCGAAAAGCGGGCCGGCGCGGAAGGAGTCAAAATTAGACGTAGAGGTATTGCAGAACTCCGTGGACTGGTCCAGGGTCTGGCCGCCGCCCTGCGAGCCAGACTCAGTGACCACAATGACCTGGCCTTCGTAGTTGACCAGTTTGCCGGCGGCAACCGTAACCAGGATGGCTACCAGCGCCACGTGGAAAATGAGGTTGGCTAGCTCGCGGCCGTAGCCGCGCTCCGCGGAGAAGGTATGCACGCCGGCACGGTCCTTCTCCGGGGAATACTCGGCCACGCGCCACCTCTTCAGGCGCTTCTTAATTTCCGTGGATAGTTCCTCCTCGCTCTTTTCCGAGTGCCCCTCGGCCGCCAGCGGCAGCTTGTGGAGGTACTTCGGCGCGCGCGTCGGCGGGGTCTTCCACGCCTTATAGTGATCCCAGGAGCGCGGCAGGATGCAGCCAACCAGGGAAATCGCCAAGAGGACGAAGATGGCCTGGAACCAGACGGAGGAAAAGACGTCGAAAAGCTGCAGCTTGTCATAGATCTTCGCCACGTTGCCATTGGACTCGATAAAGTCTTGCACGTTCTGCTCGTTGAGATCGCGCTGCGGCAGCAAAGAACCGGGGATCGCGGCCAGCGCCAGCAAGAAGAGCAGCGCTAGCGCGGTGCGCATACTAGTCAGCCAATGCCAGGCTTTGCGGAAATATTTCACGTCTCTCCTAAATAAGGGTTGCGCCGTAGTTGCCGGTCCACTGGCGGATGAGGCTAATAAATTCGCCCCATAGGCCGGTTACCAGGGCCAGGCCGACGAGGATCATGGCCACGCCGCCGATTATTTGGATGGTATGCGAGTGTTTGCGGGCCCACGAAATCGTGCGCATCGCCCGCGCGGAGCCCAGCGCCACCAGAAGGAACGGTAAGCCCAGGCCCAGGCAATAAAAGATAATGAGCAGCACCCCGCGCGCGGCCGTCATGCCCTCGGTGCCGGCCGATACGGAAATGATGGCGGCCAGCGTTGGGCCCAGACACGGCGTCCAGCCCAGCGCGAATACCCCGCCGAGCAGCGGCGCGCCCAGCCAGGTGGTCCAGCGCTTCGGCGCCAGGCGGGTGTCTTTCTGCAGCGCTGGAATCGCGCCTAGGAAGACCACGCCCATCAGGATAGTCACGCCGCCGCCGACCCGCATGAGCATTTCTTCGTTGAGCCTTAGCGCGGAAATCGCGCCGAATACGGAGACCGTCGCCAGCAGAAAAACCACGGTAAAGCCCAGGATGAACAGTGCCGATGCAAGGACAACGGCCCATTGCCTGCGCTTGCCGACGCCCACCCCCAACTCCCCATCGAAGGTAACCTCCCCGCCTACCACGCCGGCCAGGTAGGAAATATAGCCGGGAACCAGCGGGATCACACACGGACTGGCAAAGCTCACCAGCCCCGCTAGGGCGGCCGCGAGCAGGCCCAGAAGGAGAGGGCCGGAGGTCGCGGCCTCAGCAAAAGAGTTGCCGATGCTCGCTGCGTTATCCATTTATTCCTTTTCTAACTTGTCCACTACGTCCAGCACATCTTTAGCGGTGATGGAACGCAAAAAGACCGTAGCCGGGCGGTGCTGTTTATCCAAGACAATGGTGGTGGGCACCACGGAAGTCGGCACGCCGCCTAGGGCCGCAGCGGTCTTAAACGGCGGATCATAGATGGAGGGATACTTCAGCCCGTTGTCTTCGAGGAAGTCATTGGACACCTGGGGGTTATAGTCGCGCACATTGATGCCCAAGACGGTGCCGATCTGGCGTTTTTGCAGCTCGGAGTGAACCTCTTGGAGGTCATCGGCCTCGCTGCGGCAGGGCGCGCACCACTGGCCCCAGGAGTTAAGCACGACGATTTCGCCGTCATAGTCTTCCAAGGAGATGGTCTTATCCGTATCGCGCACATCCTCGCCGGAGAACGTGCGCAGCGGCTTGCGCTCGGATTCCTCGTAATTGATGACCTTCTCGCCGCCGGGGGTGATGAATTCGAAGTTACCGCCGGTAGCAACCGCATTTTGGGCGTTATCGGAATCCTGCGCGCACCCAGCAAGGGTCACGGCTACTGCCGCCAGCACCGCGCCAACTGCGCGTTTGCGTCGTAGTGCCATTAAATCTCCTGCGCCGGCGAAGAGTAGAAAATATCGGTGACCTGGTTGTCTTCAAAAAGCAGGGAGGTTACCGAGGCCAAGTCGCATTCGCGGTTCCACGGCGCGTGCGGCAAGCGCTGGCCGAGCACGGTGCGCTGCACCATCACGATGGGCAGCTGGTGGCTGACCAAAATCGCCTCGTGGCCGGCGGCGGCGGTACGGGCGCGCTCGATGGAGCCCAGCATGCGCTCGGCAATCTGGTCATAAGGCTCGCCCCACGATGGCTCCAGCGGATTGACCAGCAGCGGCCAACGGCGCGGATTCCACAGTGCGGAGCGCAGACCCTTGGTGCGCAGGCCCTCGAAGCGATTGCCGGATTCAATGAGCGTCTTATCGACGTCCACGTCCAGTCCCGTTACCTCCGCAATCGGCCGCGCTGTCTCTTGGGCGCGCTGCAGTGGCGAGGCTGCCAGGTAGGTCACATCATGGTCGCGAAAGGACTCCGCGGTCCGCGCCGCCATGGAATGCCCGCGCGAGGATAGGTGATACCCCGGGATACGCCCGTAGAGGATCTTCTCTGGGTTGTGGACCTCGCCGTGACGCACGAGGTGAACGATGGTGCGTGTCATGTCTCTCCTTAGTTTGCGGGACGCGCAGCGGCCGCAGCTTGTGCGGCGGGCTTGAGGGCCGCCTCGATGAGTTCAAAGTCGGCGTCGTTAAGAGCATCCGAGACGAACCAGGTCTCGAATGGGCTCGGCGCGACATAGATGCCGTTATCCAGCAGGGCGTGGAAGAACGGGGTGAAGCGGAAGGTCTCGGCCGCCTGCATATCGGCGAAGTTGCGGCCCTCGCCCTCGGCAAAACGGATGGAGAACATCGAAGACGCGCGCTGGATGTGGTGCGCTACGCCCTCGGCCGACAGCGCCTCAGAAATCATGCCGGTCAGGCGGTCCGCATTGGCCTGCAGGCGCTCATAGAGCGATTCATCGGCCAGCTCCAAAGACTTCAGGCCCGAAGCCATTGCCACCGGGTTACCGGAGAGCGTGCCCGCCTGGTAGACCGGACCTTCCGGCGCGAGGTAGTCCATGACCTCGGCGCGGCCGCCAAAGGCAGCGGCCGGCAAGCCACCGGAGACGACCTTGCCAAAGGTCACCAGGTCCGCCGCCACGCCGTCGACGCCGTACCAACCCTTATAGGAGGTGCGGAAACCGGTCATGACCTCATCGAGGATGAGGAGGGCGCCGTCTTCATGGGCGACGTCGGCAAGCGCGGCGTTGAAGCCCTCATCTGGTGCCACGGTGCCCATATTGCCGGCCGAGGCCTCCGCGATAATGCAAGCAATCTCGCCCGGGTGCTGCGCGAAGGCCTCGCGCACGGCCTCGATATCGTTATAAGGAACGACGATGGTATCGGCCGCCGTCGCGCCCGTCACGCCCGGGGAATCCGGCAGCGCAAAGGTCGCCACACCGGAACCGGCCGAGGCCAGCAGGGCATCCACGTGGCCGTGGTAGCAGCCTTCAAACTTCAATACCTTGGCGCGGCCGGTATAGCCGCGGGCCAGGCGCACCGCGGACATGGTGGCCTCGGTGCCGGAATTGACCATGCGCACCTTATCGGCCGCGGTGCGCGAAACGATGGCCTCCGCGAGCAAAGCTTCGCCTTCTGTAGGCGAGCCGAAGCTCAAACCGCCCGCAGCCGCCTTCTGCACGGCCTCCACAATCTCCGGGTGCGCGTTGCCGTGAATCATCGGACCATAGGAACTGACCAGGTCAACATACTCATTGCCATCGGCATCCCACAGGCGCGAACCCGCGCCGCGCTCAATGACGCGGGCCTGGCCACCCACGGAGCCGAACGCGCGCACCGGCGAGTTCACCCCGCCCGGAATCACCTTGGAGGAACGCTCAAACCACTGTTGCGACTGGGAAGTATTAGGCATGTCTGACATTCTAGCGATTCGCGCGCTATACAAAAGTTGGACTGCGCGATTCACAGTCAGCCGCTAAACTTCGGGGCGTTGCACTTTTCAATTCGGGGGGATTTTCAATGCAGCGCACTGTCATTTTCGCCATCCTGGCCGCTTTCTGCCTCGCCGGTTGTGCCCGGCCCGCGCCCGAACGGCCGCTGCCTACCTCGGTAGGTGCCGCCCCGCTTGCCGACGCCCCCTCCTGGCAGCCCCCTCCCCACCCTCTCACCCCTCGCGACCTGCCGCAGGAAGACACGGCGCCTCCTTCGCCGCCGGCCGCGGAACCTTCGCCGTCAACCGCGGCGCCCGCGCCTGCGCCTAAGCCTGCGCCGGCCCCTCGCCCAGAACCGGGCCTGGCTCCCGCGCCGGCGCCCCCACCGCGACCAGCAGCGCCACGCTCTCCCGCGCGGGATAAGAGCGGACTGCCGAACCTCAACATTCCGCCGCATGAGGTACGCGGGCGCATCGAGGACGCGGTGCCTGATATGCCGGCAGTGCCCGCCGTGCCTGCGCCGCCGCTGCCTCCCGCGCCGCGGATTCCGGGTCTCTAACTCACCGCTTTCAGCCCCACGATGCCGCCGATGATCATGGAGAGGAAAAACACCTTCCACACCGTGGCGACCTCGTGCCCGGCCGCGAAGGAATAGATAACCGCCCCGACGCGCCAACACCCGCCCACACCGCATAGGCCGTGCCTACCGGGATGCTGCGCATCGCCCACGCCAGCCCGCCCATGGAAATCGCGCAGGCCACTAGGAAAATAAGCGAGGGCCACAAACACGTAAAACCTGCGGATTTATCCAATGCCGCCGCCCACACGGCCTCGACTGCGCCGGAGAAAATCAAGATGAACCACGCCATAACTGCTTCCTGGCCGTCTTGTCGCGTTGCCGGGTACGGCTCCCCCGTCCGGGGCTCGCGCAAGACGCGGCGAACCTGCACCCAATGATGGCACACTGGGAAACCATGAGGATTGCATTTCTTGGAACTGGCCGCATGGGAACCGAACTAGCCCGCCGCCTGCTCAATGAGCAAGACGGCATCGAATTGACCGTCTGGAACCGCACCGCCGAGCGTGCCCAGCCGCTGGTGGAGGAAGGCGCCGAGCTTGCCGCCTCGCCCACCGAGGCCGTAGTGAACGCCGAGGTCATCATCACCTCGCTCTTCGGGCCTGACGATGTCCGCGAGGTCGTCGTCGAGCCGCAGCTCATCCCCGCCGGCGTGACCTGGATCGATACCACCACCGTCTCGCCCAACGATGCCCGCGAATTCGCCGCCGCCGTGGAAACCTACGTCCACGCCCCGGTCGTCGGCACGCTCGGCCCGGCCCGCGAGGGCAAGCTCGGCATCTATGTGGGCACGCCTGACGACGCCCGCCGCGAGCAAGCCATGTCCCTCGCCGAGTCCTGGGCGGGAGAAGACAAGCTCATCGGGGTGGAGGCGGCGGCCACGGCGGCCATCGGAAAGCTGCTGGCGAACCTCGCGCTCGCCGTCACCGCCGAGGGCCTGCTCGAAGCCCTGCAACTCGGCGAATCCGAGGGCCTAGACTCCGAGGTTGTGCTGCAAATGCTTGATATCACCGGTCTGGCCTTCATCGCCAATATGAAGGCGCCATTTATCACCGGCGAGCGCAATACCGACCCGGGCGATTTCACCGTCGACGCCCTGGCTAAGGACGCGAAGCTCATGGAGATGACCTCCACCAAGCCGCTGCCAGCCCTTACCGCCGCCATTGGCCGCTTCGAGGAAATGCAGGCGATGGGCCACGGCAATCAGGACTTCTCCTCCATCTTCGTCTTCCGCAATAAGGGCTAGTTATCCACAGGCCCGCAGCGAGTGCGGGCCGAAATTCGCCCTTCCGGCCCTAGTTATCCACAGATTCGCGCGCTCGCCCTCGCACGGATTGCGCGCGGTGGCTTAGGCTGCGGGGCATGACAGCTCTTCAGACCTATCTCGCGGCCTTGGCGCCCGGCATCGATATCGTTGCCGGGTGCGCTGGCATGTCTGAAGACCAGCTGTGCGCCGCCGGCGCGCCCAATAAAACGGCCCGCACCTTGCTCACGCTTGCCGACGCCCTCTTTGCCCCCACCTCCTTTAGCCGCCTCCAACGCCAGGCAGTTAACGCCGCGCGCGAGCGCGCCCACCCGCTGCCCACGCTGGAGGTAATCGAGCGCTACGCTTCCCGCGCCAAGACCAAGCGCGATGCCTGGCGCCTGCGCGTGGAGTTGTGTCGCACCGCCGCCGATACCGATGAAATGGAAAAGCTAGCGCGTAAAAAGCTGCGCGAACTCAATCCCCCGACCCCGCCACGCCCCGGCGTGCGCATCCGCCGTCGCAAGGACGCGCCGTGGACCCTCGCTATTACCGGGCCTTCCTCGCTCATCGCGGACTTGGAATCCAGCCTGGACGAGGACGCGCCTCTCGATTCCGTTGCGGAGCTCTTCTCCCCTTCCGGCGCCGCCCCAGCCACCCGTCCAACCATTACGACGAATGCAATTATCACGCTCGACGAACTCGACCGCATCATCGATGGCGACGGCGAGGAAATCACCATCCAGCTCACCAACGGTGCCCGCCTCACCGGCGCGGAACTTGTCTCGCGCACGCTGGCAGAGCGCGGGCTTATCACCCTCGTCCATCCCTACGAAGGTGCGGTCAACCTCTACCGGACGGAACGCATGGCCAGCGAAAAGCAGCGGCTCATGGCTGCCGCCGAAAACCCTGTGTGCCCGTGGCCCGCGTGCAACTACCCGGCGGATAAATGCCAGGTGCATCACCTGCAAGCGTGGCGACACGGCGGCGAGACCAACATGTCAAACCTCGCCACCTGCTGCCCGTACCACAATGGTGCCAATGACGATGACCCGAATGCCCCGCCTGTCCGCGGGCGACTCGTTCGCCGCCGAGGTCGCGTGGTATGGCAACCGCCATGGGCCGATACCGCCGCATCGCCGTCCAGCCCGAACGAGCCAGTGCAACCGACCCCGCCGGATCCACCGCACTAGCACTCATGCCGCTAGGCAGCAGGATGCCCTGCTGCCACTTTGGCATGCCCGCACCACGCCACAGCGTATGACCCGGAATGCACGAATCGTGCGGCACCGCTAGCCGACGATGCGCGCGGCGGCGGCGCGGGCATCCGCAATGACGTTGGGCACTCCAACGCCGCCGGCCCAGGCGCCGGTGACATCGACTCCCGGCGTCGCCGCGAGGGTACCGCGTGCGCCGGCCACAGTTTCGAGGTGCCCGGCGTCGTAGCGCGGCAGGCCGCCGAACCAACGCTGGGTGAAGATCTCCGCGACACCCGCGGCGCGGCCGTCGAAGCCGGTGAGTCGCTGGAGGTCATCGAGGGCATAGTCGACAAGGTCGTCTTCTTCGGCGCGGACGATGGCGTCGTCGCCAAAGCGGCCGAAGGAGGCACGTACGAGGGCACCGCCACGCTCAGCCAAGTGCGGCCACTTGCGGGAGGAAAGTGTAAAGGCCTTGGCGTGCACATCGTCTTGGTCGGTGGCCACGAGAATGCCGGAATTCTGCGGCAAAGCGTTTCCCGAAGGGTCTGTATCGGACTCGAATTTCAACCCCACGACGGCCGACGCTGCCAACTTCACTCCCTTCAGCCGTCCCGCCGCTTGCGGGGCGACCTTGCTAAGAAGGCGCGCCGCGGTCGGAGCCGGGGTAGCTACCAGCACGCGATCAAACGGCGCCGCATCGGCCGGTGCTCCGGCCAGGCGGAATTGCTCGCCCTCGCGAGTGATGCCGGAGATAAAAGTATCGAGGTAGATCTTGGCGCGGGATTGCTCGGCCAGTGCCTCATAAAGCTGCGCGTAGCCGCCGCGAAAAGTCTGGAAGACGGGGCCGCCGCTGCGGGGCGCGGCCGCGCGGGCCTCCTCCAGCGTGCGGACCGCGGCCGAGAGAGTCACTGGGCCGCGCTCGGACAGCGCGTCGAGGGTCTCCGCCAGCGCCGGGATGGTCGCGCGCAAACCCAGATCATCGGCCGAACAGGAGTACACGCCGCCGAGGAGGGCGGAGATAACGTGGTCGACGAGGTCGTCGCCAAACTGCTGGCGCACCAGCTTGCCTGCGGAAACGTCGCTGCCCGCCGTCCACTCGAAGGGCTCCTCATTGTCGATGCGGCGCGCGGTCTCGGCCGAGACCAAATGCGCGACCGGCTCCGAGTGCGAAGGAATGCCCATCATTCCGCCGCGCGGCAACGGCTTGAGCTCGCCGGAGTACACCAGCGAGTGCAGACCGGAGGGCTCGACCAAGCTATCGCCGAGACCGAGGGATTCGATAAATTCCACGGCATCGCGCCGGCGGGCGAGGAAGGCCTCGGCGCCCATGTCGGTCGGGCCGTCGTTAAACGGCACAGAGTACAGCTTGCCACCGATCCGGCCGGCGGCCTCGAAAACCTCGACGTCGTGGTCGCGCAGCTCGTAAGCGGCCGTCAAGCCCGCCAGGCCGGCACCGATAATCGCAATACGCATTTAGCCCTCCTCGTGGATGATGGAAACGGCGCGGGTGATTGCTTCCGCGTCAGTAGTTGGCAGGACCCCGTGGCCGAGGTTCCAGATGTGGCCGTCAATATCGCCGCGCTCGCGCGCCCGATCGACCTCGCCGCGGATGGTGCGTACGGCCTGGCGCACGGCGTCGTCGCCGGCAAAAAGCATGGCCGGGTCAAGGTTGCCCTGCAGCACGCGGGCGCTCACGCGCTCGGCCGCGGCATCCATGGGCACGCGATAGTCGACGCCCATGACCTCCGACCCCGCCTCCGACATTGCTGGCAAGAGCTCGCCGGTGCCGACGCCGAAGTGGATGCGCGGAATATCTACGCCGGCCAGGATTTCTCGCGAATACGGCAAAACGAATTCGCGGTAGTCGCGCTCGTTGAGGTAGCCCGCCCAGGAATCGAAAAGCTGCATGGCGTCGATGCCGGCGTCGACCTGCACCTGCAGGAAGCGGGTGATGGTAGGCACCAGGCGGCGCATGAGCAGATGCCAGGTCTCCGGCTCGGCGTGCATGAGGGCCTTGGTGCGCTCGTGGTTCTTAGACGGCCCGCCCTCAATGAGGTAGCTAGCCAGCGTGAACGGCGCACCAACGAAGCCGATAAGCGCTTGGGTTTCGGTGAGCTCGGTCAGGATGCGGGCGATGCCTTCGGTGACCTCGGGGACATCGGCCTCTAGCAGCGGCAGCTTGCCGACGTCCTCCCTACTCCGCACCGCCTGCTCCATCACCGGCCCGCGACCCGGCACGATGTCGACCTTGACGCCGGCGGCTTTGAGCGGGACGACGATATCGGAAAATAAAATGGCAGCATCAACGTCATGGCGGCGCACCGGCTGCAGGGTAATTTCTGCTAGCAGTTCTGGCATGAAGCAGGAATCGAGCATGCTAATCCCCTCGCGGGCGGCGCGGTATTCCGGCAGCGAACGGCCAGCCTGGCGCATGAACCAGACTGGGGGTCGGGAGGGGGTGCGGCCGAGGGCGGCGTCGATAAGCGGGGCACGATTAAGTCGAGACATGCCCCAATTATGAATCAAAAGTTGGAGTGGGGGCTAATTAGCCACGCAAGCTGCGGTCCTTAATAAAGCGGTTGGACTGCGGCTGGAAAAGCAGCGCGAGGGCGATGATCAAGGAAATGGGGATAATCAGCAGGCTAAGCCCGCCAATGCCAAGCGCCAGGGCGGCGATATTATTAAAGAGCGCGATGGCGATGACAATGGTGATGATGCGGCGCGCCCACTTGGACCCGCTGGCCAGCTGCGCGGCAAAGAGCGCCAGCACGACGGCGCCGACGGTATTGGTCACCGCAACAAATAGGCGATTTGAATGGAGATACTCCGCGACCTGCGGGTTCTGGGGCTCTACCTGCGGCCCGCCCGAGCCGAAGATGCCCACCAGGCCGCTGACCAGCATGAGCACGGCGCTGACGACGAGCACCCAATAGGCCCAGCGCAGCGGCCGCGGCCAGGCGTCGAGGTTCTGGCTGGCGGAGGTATTTCTGGCCGCGCGGTTATAGTCCCGGGGTCCGGGCCGCTCGGTATTGCTCATCGCTTGTCCTCCCGGTCAGTGCGCTTGCTACGCTGGTCATCCTTGGCACGCTTGCGTTCTTGCTCGGCGCGCTTCTTCTCGCGCTGCGCTTGTTCGAGTTCCTTTTCCAGCTCGCGCATCTGCTCGAGCTCGCCGGTGTAATCCAAGGTATCGACCCGCACGGAGAAAATCAGGCCGAGCACCGCCGCGACGCCGACCAGGATCTGCACCATGCCATCGGCAGCAAAGAGCCAATCGGGCACATCAGCGCCGGCCGGGGTAACCATGAAGGTCAGCAGGATGCGGAAGCCAAAATACAGCGAGAAAGCGAACCACACGCGCCGCGAGGTACCGGCCCGCTTGCCGCGACGCGCCAAGGACCGCAGCAGGAAGGCCAGCAGCACGATAATCGCCAAGGAAATGGCTGCCGAAAGGGCGACGGAGGCGTAGGCGGCGGTGCGGAGGAAGGCGTCGGAAAGCTGGGCTTCATCGACGCCGGCCGGTGCGGACTTGGCCATCTCCTTGGCCTGCGACATGAGTACGTCGTGGTTGAGCAGCGTCAGCACCACGTTGAGCACCTGGTGCACGGCCTCGCCGCACAGCGCGCCCATCCACAGCCACAGCATGTACGCCACGGATTCCGGGCGTTGCGTGCGCGGCGAGCGCGGAGCAGGGGCGGACGACGGGGGCGTAACAGTCACAGGGATCCTTTACTTGAGCAGGCGGGCGGCTTCGGTAGCGAAGTAGGTGAGAATCTGGTCGGCACCGGCGCGCTTGAACGCGGTCAGGGACTCGAGCATGATGGCCTCGCCGTCAATCCACCCATTGGCGGCCGCGGCCTTGACCATCGCGTACTCGCCGGAGACCTGGTAGACCGCAACCGGCACGGGAGAAGTCTCCGCCACGGCCGAAAGCACATCCAAGTAAGGCAGGCCGGGCTTGACCATGACGAAGTCCGCGCCTTCTTCGATGTCGAGCTCGACCTCGAGCAGGGATTCGCGGAAATTGCGCGGATCCTGCTGGTAGGTGCGGCGGTCGCCCTCGAGGGAGGAGCCGACGGCGTCGCGGAACGGGCCGAAGAAGGCGGAGGCATACTTGGCGGAATAAGCCATGATGGCCACGTCCTCGTGGCCGGCCTCGTCGAGGTCGGCGCGGATGGCGGCCACCTGGCCGTCCATCATGCCGGACGGGGAGACGATGTGGGCGCCGGCGCGGGCCTGGGAGCGGGCCATGTCTTGGTAGAGCTTGACGGATTCGTCGTTAAGCACGCGGCCCTTGTCATCCAGCACGCCGCAGTGGCCGTGGGAGGTGAATTCGTCGAGGCAGGTATCGGCCATCACGATGAGGTCATCGCCGAATTCCTCGCGCAGGCAGGAAATGCCGCGGTTCAAAATGCCCTGCGGGTCCCACGCGACGGAGCCGGTATCATCCTTGTCTTCCTCGAGCGGAACGCCGAAAAGATCGACGCAGGTCACGCCGGCTTCTAGCGCCTCTTCGGTCGCGCGGCGCAGGGAATCAAAAGTGTGCTGGTAAACGCCCGGCATGGAGGGAATCTCGCGCGGGGCGTCGAGACCGTCCACGATGAACATGGGCAAAATCAGGTCCGAGGGGCGGACCTGGGTTTCGGCCACAAGGTTGCGCATCGCGGGGGTGGTGCGCAGGCGGCGTGGGCGGCGGGCTGGGAAGGTGCTCATTGGGTACTCCTTAGAGCGAGACTAAAACTTATGCCTTGTCGACCTTAGTAGCCTTCTTGCGCGAGCGGCGCTTCTTCCTCGGCGCGGGAAGGTTTCCGGCGGCGCGGAGGGCGGCGACGTGGTCTGCGAGGGCGTCGACAAGTGCGGGTACGTCCGCGACCTCGGGCACGACATCAACGCGCAAGCCCATCTCTTCCGCGGCCGCTCTTGCCGACGGCCCGATACACGCAATGATCGTCCGCTGGTGCGGTTTGCCCGCAATGCCCACCAGGTTGCGCACGGTGGACCCAGAGGTGAAGGCGACGGCGTCGAAGCCACCGGTCTTGATCATGTCGCGGATCTCGGCCGAAGGCGGGGCGGCGCGGACGGTGCGGTAGGCCACGACGTCATCGACTTCCCAGTCGAGGGCCTTGAGCCCATCCACGAGGGTATCGGCCGCGATATCGGCGCGCGGGAGCAGGACGCGGCCGACGGCGTCGATATCTTCCACGAAGTTGGGGAAGACATCGAGCAGGCCCTCGGCGTTCTGCTTTTTCTTGTGCGGTAAAAGCTCCGGGACCATGCCCTTGGCGCGGATGGCGGCCGCTGTCTTGGTGCCCACGGCCGCGAGGTGGACGCCGGCGAAATCGCGGGCGTCGAGGCCCAGCTGGGCGATCTTATCCCACACCGCGTTCACTGCGTTGACGGAGGTAAAGACGATCCACTTATAGCGACCCTCAACGATTCCCTTAATGGCGCGGTCCATCTGTGCCGGATTGCGCGGCGGCTCGATGGAGATGGTGGGCACGTTTTGGGGAATGGCTCCGTAGCCGGCCAGGCGCGCGGACATCGGGCCAGCCTGCTCCTTAGTGCGCGGCACGAGCACGCGCCAGCCGTAGAGGGGACGGTTTTCCCACCAGGAGTATTTGGTGCGGTCGTCGATGCTGCGGCCGAGGGTGACCACGAGCGGACCGACAAGGTCAGCGTCGAGCTTGCCCATGGTGCCCAGAGTGGTCTCGTAGGTGCGCTGCAGGCGGGTGGTGCCGTGCACGGTGACAAAAGCCTCGGTCTCGGCCGGCATGCCGCGTTGTTGTAGCTCTTCGGAGATGACCGGCAGGTCCTCCTTCGTGGCCTGCAGAACGATGGGCTGCGTGGCGTTGGCCAATGCGTCCCAATCGGCACCGTTGGTGACATCGGCCTCGGTATAAGTCGAGCCGAGTGCAATGCCAGCAAAGGACGGCACGGTCGACGGCAGGGACATGCCCGGCACGACCTGGAATTCCAGGCCTGCGGAGGCCACGGCATTGATTTCGGCCTTGATGGACTCGCGGTGCAGCGGGTTGCCGGTCACGAGGCGGATGACATCTTCGCCGTCGGCCTCAACCAAGCATTCACGCAGCTGTCCGACGATATCCTCTCCCGGTTCATACAGCACCGCCGCCGTTGGCGGGGCGGGGCGGGGCGGCTTGCGGCGCGCGCCCTTGGCCTTGGCGTCGGCGCACATTTGGGCGTATTCAGCCTCGGCGGCGTCGAGAAGCTCTTGCGGAACGGGCAGGGCGGCTGCGACGGCATCGCGCACCCCCTGCATGACCTCTGGATCGGTCACGGCGATGGCACTATTTGCCAGAACCTCGCGGGCGCGGACGGTCAGCAGGTCGGGATTACCTGGACCAGCGCCCACAAAGACGATCTTGCCCAATTGGGTGTCTGGCGCGGCATTGCTCATAAAGTTCTTTTCTAAATTCGGGCGCGCGGCACCGCGCACGGACATGATCGCATGCGGTGTGGTTCCCCGCGCCGGCGGTGGGTGACACGGTCATAACGGCCAAAATCCCAGGCCTTAAGTCCTGGGATGCCCTTAAAGGGGGCCGGATCATTGCGGGACAATGATTTGTGGTATCTACACCTTAAATTATTAGCGCCTAAAGGCGAAATTACTTGCCCAGCAGCTCGGCCGCACCACCGGCGAAAAGCTCGTCGGAAACGCGCGCGCCGAGCTCGGCGGCTTCGGCCGCAGGCCCGGAGGCGGTGGCAGTAAGCTGACGCGAACCATCGAGCGCAAAGACGCCACCGCGCACGGTGAGCTGGTCGCCGTCCCAGCGCGAGGTGGCGGCCACCGGCGCGGTACAGCCGGCCTCAAGGCGGGCCAGCACGGCGCGCTCACCGGCCGCGGCGGCCGAGGCGCGGTCATCGACGATGGCATCGAGGGCCGCGGCAGCCTCGGTTCCGGCCACAGCCTCGATGGCGAGGGCGCCCTGGGCCGGCGCCGGCATGAAGACGGAGGGCTCGAAGATTTCGGTGGCTCGGTCCGCGTAGCCGCCGCGCAGCAGGCCGGCGTAGGCCAACAAGACGGCGTCGAGCTCGCCATCGGTGACCTTGGACATGCGGGTATCGATATTGCCGCGCAGCGGGCGAATCTCCAGGTCGGGGCGAATGGCGGCCAGCTGGGAGATGCGGCGCGGGGCGGAGGTACCCACGCGCGCGCCCTGCGGCAGCTGCGCCAGGCTCAGGCCATCGCGGGCGACGAGCGCCTCGCGGGAATCCTGGCGCTGCGGCACCACGAGGCGGAAGCGATCATCGGGCGCGGTGGGCAGGTCCTTAAAAGAGTGGACGGCGATATCGCACTCGCCGGCATAGAGGGCCTCGCGCAGCGCTTGGGTAAATACGCCGACGCCGATACGCTCGACCGGTGCCATATTGACGTCGCCGGCGGTGGTGACGATGTGGAGCTGGGAGTCAAAGCCGGCGTCGATAAGCCAATCGCGGACGTGGCCCGCCTGGGTGGTGGCAAGCTTGGAGCCGCGGGTACCAATCTGAAACATTTAGGCCTCCTTAGTCATGGTGGGCAATTCATTAACGGCCACGGACACTCCGGAGCCTTCCAGTTGCAGGCCAAAAAGTTCCTGCAGGGCATTCTCGCTGCTGACACTGCTTTCCGACGCCGCCAGTTTCTTCGCCCGCACCGTTGGTTCATGCAGCAGCTTATCGGCCACGCGCTTGAGGGCGCGCTGGACGTCCTCAAGTTGCTTGCCCGAGATTTCGGGGTGCTTATGTTGCAGGCGTGCGGCCTCGCATTCCACGAGGTCGGCCGCGCGGCGGTGCAGGGCGCTCACGGCCGGGACGACATCGCGTACGCGCTGCGCAGAGGTATAGGCTGCCAGCTCTTCGTCGACGATGCGCCGGGCCTGCGCGTGCGGGCTAGTGCCGGCCGCGACGTCGGTATCGGCGGCCGAGAGCGACTTGCTCAGGCGCTCGATATTGACCAGATCCACGCCCTCGGCCGCAGCGGCGGCATCGTCGATATCGCGCGGCAGGGAGAGATCGATGAGCATGAGCTCGCGGCCGGCGGGAATGTCGGTGGCCTCGATGGTGAAATTATCGGCGCCGGTGGCGGAGATGGCCAGGTCGACGTCGGAAAGCGCGGCGGCACGTTGGGAAAAGTCCACGACGCGGGCGGCAACGCCCGCCTCCTCGGCGTGGCTGGCCAGGCGCTCGGCGCGCTCACGAGTGCGGTTGGCCAGCACCAGCTCCTTGACCCCCAGCCGGCCGGCGTGGGTGGCGGCGAGCGATGCCATAGCGCCCGCGCCGAGGACCAACGCGGTCTTGCCGGCCAAGTCCTCAGCGTCTAGGCGCTGCAGGGCTTGGTCGAAGGCGAAGGACACCATGGAGGAGCCTGCCTCATCGATGTCGGTCTCGGAGTGCACGCGCTTGCCCGCCCGTAGTGCCGACTGCGCCAGCGCGTGGATGCGCGGTCCGGCCGTGCCCTGTTCGGAGGCGGCCTGGTAGGCGCTGCGCACCTGGCCGATGATCTGCTGCTCTCCTACCACCATGGAATCCAGCCCAGAGGTCACCGACATCAGGTGCTCGGCCGCGGCGTCGGCATAGCGCACGTAGAGGTAGCTGCGCAGCTCCTCCTCGCTCACGCCCGATACTTGGGTGATCACGCGCACGACTTCCTGCACGCCGGCGTGGAAGGAGTTGGTGACGGTGTAGATCTCCATGCGGTTGCAGGTGGAGATGATCATCGCCTCTGAAAGTGAGTCGGCCGCCACCAGTTTCCCGCAGGCGGAATCCTGGACCGCACTATCCATGCTCAGCTTCTCCAGCAGCGCCACTGGCGCCGACTGGTGGGACATGCCCACGACGAGCACGCTCATGCACAACACTCCTCAACCATTTGATTGATTTTAATCCTCCAAAAGAATACCCGCCGGTGGCATGGATCCCGAATTATCTGCTTAGTTCGGCCGCGAGCTCGGCGTTGTCTACTTCCCAGCAGGCGAACTCTTCGCCGTCGATGACCACGACGGGTACGCGATCACCGAACTCCATGGCCAGCTCCGCATCCTCATCCACGTTACGCACGGCAAGCTCCGCACCTGCCTGCGTGACAACGGGGGTAATCTGCTCCCTCACGCGCGCACAAGAACCGCAGGTGGTGCGCACCATGAGCTCGACGAGATACTGAGACATATTCTCCTCACAGGGACGGCGGCGGTCGAAACCATTACTATGGACACGTTAGTCCACCCCGCGTTTGCGAAAGCTGTTTGTCTGACTCGTGTCCGCTACCACTCCCCCAGGGTTCCCCGAAACTCCCCGCGAATTCTTGGCCAACTGGACCGCCTCGCGCGGCAATCTGCGTAATTTTTTAGAAAACCAGGCGCTCGCCCCGCTGGACGAGGAATCCCAGCGCACCGCCGGCGAAGCCGCGGCCGCGGCGGCATTGGAAGAATTCGGGCTGGATCTAGAGGATTTTGCCTCCGGTGTGGATTCGGTAACCGGCTCTTATGACGCGGCGGGCGCGCAGCGTATTACCGCCCAGGACCCAGACGTACCGGTAGATGTGGGCGCGGCGGCGTTTTTCGACGTCGACAATACCCTCATCCAAGGCTCCTCCCTCGTGGAATTCGCCTTCGGGTTGGCCCGCAAGCGCTACTTCCGACTATCGGAAATCGTGCCGATTGCATGGAAACAGCTTAAGTTCCGCGTTTCCGGCAGCGAAAATGCCAGGGACGTCGCCGCCGGCCGTGCGCAGGCGCTGGAGTTTGTCAAAGGCCGCAGCGTCGACGAGCTGGTCGAGCTATGTGAGGAGATCGTGGACGCCTCGCTCGCACGCCGCGCGTACCCCGGCACCACCCAATTAGCAGAAATGCACTTAGCCGCCGGCCAGCAGGTGTGGTTGGTCACGGCCACCCCGGTGCAGCTAGCGCAGGTGCTCGCGCGGCGATTCGGGTTTACGGGAGCGCTCGGCACCGTCGCGGAGGTCAAGGATGGCAAGTTCACCGGCCGGCTGGTCGGCGATATCCTGCACGGCCCCGGCAAAAAGCACGCCGTAGCCGCGCTCGCGACCATCGAGGGCTTGGACCTTTCGCGCTGCACCGCGTATTCGGATTCCGCCAACGACGTGCCCATGCTGTCCATGGTCGGTACCGCCGTGGCCATTAATCCAGACCGTAAGCTGCGCACCATCGCCAGCGAGCGCGGCTGGCTGGTGCGCGACTATCGATCCGTGCGCCGCGCTATCCGCACCTATGGCCTGCCGGCCCTGGCCACCGCTGCCTTTTCCTATGGCGGCTGGCGCTACTACCGTCGCTAAGCTACTGCTTGCGGTAGCGGTCGGCGCTGGGAAGGGACTGTAGCAACATGCAAAAACCCTCCGCACAAAGGCGGAGGGTAAGAAGCGAGCTGGGTTTACTTGCCCAGCTTACGGCGCTGCACGCGGGTGCGGCGCAGCATCTTGCGGTGCTTCTTCTTGGACATGCGCTTGCGGCGCTTCTTAATGACGGAACCCATAGAGTCCTCACTTTCAAATAGTACGTACTGTCAAACTTGTCAGCGCTAAAACGGCGAAGGTGCACTCTTGCCGCCGTGGCCACACGGACCGCGGGCCACATCAGCGAGCCGACACGAATGCACACCATCTTACCCAGCCCCCAGCCCGTGACCAAAAAGGGCCCAGGAGAAAGAACAGCGCCCACCACCGCTGACCACGATGGCCAGCAGAGGTGGGCGCTGTCTAGTGCGGCGCGAGCCTAGGCTCCGTAGACGGATGCCTCCAAGTACTCGTTGACGGCGGACTCGTGGACGCGGAAAGAGCGTCCAACGCGAACAGCCGGCATTTCGCCTGCGTGAACCAAACGGTAGACGGTCATCTTGGAGACGCGCATAATCTCGGCGACCTCCGCGATCGTCAGAAAGGTTCCCTTATCTTCATTTGCCATATATATCTAACCCTTCAGCTCGGTGCGCGCTGTAGGCTTCCCCTCCCACAGGACTTCACGCACGTGCTTGTCCTAGCCTATCGTGAAACATGTGACTAATGCGACCCAAGTGCCAAATTTCTTCACAGCATTCATTAGGGTTTACCCCGAAAGCGCTGCTTAACACCCGCCCCAACGCTCCCGGGCGGGTACACCCCCACCACGGGAAGGTCGCGCACGGAAGCTTTAGCCAAGCTCCTTAGCCTTGTCGGAGCAGGCCTCTGCCGCGCGGTAGAACGCTCCGCGCAGGCCGGACTCCTCCAGCTCGCGAACAGCGGCCGCGGTGGTGCCGCCCGGCGAGGTCACTCCGGCACGCAGCTGGGTGGCCGAGCGGCCAGAGCTGGCCAACATCTCACCAGAGCCGGCTGCGGCCTGGGCGGCAAGCTTCTCGGCGACGTCGCGGGGAAGCCCGAGCTGCACGCCGGCATCGACAAGCGCTTCTGCCACGAGGAAGAAATAGGCCGGCGAGGAGCCTGCCAGCGCGGTGGCGGCGTCTATATTCTTCTCCGGGATAACCGCAACCTCGCCAACGGCTTCGAGCAGCTCGCGCACGCCGTCCATCTGGGCATCGCTCACATGCTCGCCGGCCGCGCAGGTGCACATGCCGCGGCGCACCAACATGGGGGTATTGGGCATAACGCGCACCACCGGCACGCCTTCGCCCGCCGCATCCTGCAGCTGCTCTAGGGTCAGGCCCGCGGCCATGGACACGACCACGGCATTCTTGGCCGGCTCAAGGCCTTCGAGCAGGTCCAGGATGGCGTAGGGCTTCACACACGCGAAGATATAGTCCGCGCCGTCTACCGCCGCTGCATTATCGCTGGTGGTATTCACGCCATAGGTCTGTTCGAGTTCTTGGCTGCGCGATTCGGTGCGATTGGTAACCGTGATATCCGAGCCCGCAAAGCCCGAAGCTACGAGTCCCGAGGTCAAAGCCTCACCGATTTGTCCGCCGCCTAAAATTGCAATCTTTGTCATAGTCTCCACCATGCCAAAAATGTGGAACCCCGGCTACCACGTGGGGTAACCGGGGCATCGACAAGCGCGGGGTTAAAGCATAACCAATAGCAGCGGGCCGAAGGTGAGGACGAGACCGGTAAAGCCGGCCAGGAACATGGAGAAACCATCGCGTGCGGTGCGCAGCGCGTGGGTCACACCGACCATAATCGCGGTGACGCACAGCGCTAGGACGGCCACGACCAGGCGTGGGAAGTTATCCCACAGAATCTCAAAGCCCTTGAAGATGACAATCGCCAGCAGGATGCCCGCGACAATCATCAGCAGGATGGATACCGGGTTGAGCTTCTCGTGCTCTTCTTCCACCCAATCCTCGTTGTCCTCGACCTTGGGTAGGTTGCCGGTTTCCTCTGCGCTCTTGGCGACGCCCGCCTTCTTCGACGCCGGCACCGCCGCCGCGGCCGCTCCAGCACCTGCCGCTCCAGCGCCCGCTGCCGCAGCTCCCGCTCCGGCTACCTTCGCGCGCTTATCATCCTTAGGCTTTTCAGCAGCAGGCTTCGCTGTGCCCTGCTTTTCAGCGCGGGCCTTCTCCGCGGCTGGCTTCTTTGCCGCTGGTGTGTCCGCAGCAGGCTTTGCCGCAGCAGGCTTAGCATCGCCCGCCTTATCCACCCGCTGGATTACCGCGGTGTCATCGGCTGAAGGCTGGTTCTTCTTCGCCGCGTCCGGGGCCGCGCCGGTAGCAGAAGGCTTCTGTGCGGCCGGAGCAGCGGCAGCCGGAGTAGCGGACGAAGCAGCTGCAGTCTTTGTGGTGGGCTTTGCGGCAGGCTTGGTAGTCTGCGCCGCCTTAGCTGCGGGCTGTGCCGCGCGCTTTGCCGCCGGCTTTGCGGCTGGGTCCGCGGCGGGCTTCTTCGCGGAATCGGCACCGGCCTGTTCGGCTGACTTGGGGGAACGGATGACGGGGGCGTCTTCGTCGATAGAGACGGAGGTGTGCTTGGCCTCAGCAGGAGAAGCCTTGACCTTTTTGAGGTTGCCGGTCAGCTCGGCAACGGAAATGCCGCCTTCATCCAGGCTGCGGCGGTGGCGACGAGAACGGTTGTCTTTCTTGCTTTCCTTCTCGCCGCGGGCTTTGTTATTGCGAGCCAGCAGCTCCGCCACGGTCAACTTATTCTGGTCAGCCATGATCTCTTCCTATTCCAATCCCTTGTCGGTCCGGCGCAAAATGACGCCCTCACGCAGCGCCCATGGGCAGATTTCCAGCTTCTCGATTTCCAAGGCTCGCATGGATGCCTCGGCCACCAGAGCGCCGGCAACGATTTGGTGCGATCGGTTAGAACTTACACCTTCTAGGTCCGCTCTGTCTGCCGCAGTCATGCGGGAGATGAAGGAAATCAACTGACGCAGACCCGGTGCAGTCAGCGTGCGCTTGACGTATGGGCCGGCAGACGAGGGCGCAGAACCGGTAAGTCGTGCAAGCGTACGGAAGGTTTTAGAGGTGCCCACGGCGAGGCCGGCGGGACCCATCGCCTTCATCTGTGCGGCAACGTCCTCAAGCTCCGCATCAATAAAATCGCGCAGCGCACTTACCTTCTTCTTCTCTGGTGGGTCGGTATCGAACCAATTATGGGTCAACCGGCCGGCACCTAGGTCGAGGGAGAAAGCAAGGTCGGGGTGCTCATCAGTACCGGTGGAAAGCTCCAGCGAGCCGCCGCCGATATCCAGGTTGGTGATACGGCCAGCGGACCAGCCATACCAGCGACGCGCGGAGAGGAAGGTCAGCTGGGCTTCTTCCACGCCGGAGAGGATTTGCAGGCGCACGCCAGTATGCTTTTCCACCTCATCGAGCACTTCCTCAGAATTGGGCGCGGAGCGCACCGCCGAGGTAGCAAAGGCAATGAATTCAGCGCAGCCAAGTTTTTCGCCCAGCTCGCTAGCTTCAGCTACGGCACTGACCAGCTTCTTTACACCCTTTTCATGGATGTTTCCCTTCTTGTCCAGCTGTTCTACCAGCCGGAGCGGGGTCTTCCAATCACTCATCGGAGTCGGCCGTCCGCCCGTCGCGGCATCGACCGCAACAAGGTGGACAGTATTGCTTCCGACGTCTAATACACCTAATCGCACACTAATAGCGTAGTAGGTCTACCGTGGTTAGGTGTGAATCGCCCAAAATCTGACACGGTATATCTAGGTTTTCCCGCGAGCTCGCCCGCGGCGGCGTCGATAAGAGCAGGCCGCGAAGAGGCCCCCGATTTCCCGCGGGAGTGGTTTGAATTTACCAACCCGAACGACCCGCACCACGTCTTTTCCATCGACCTGACATGGGTGGAATCGCACTACAGCTGCCAGTTTGGTACTTCGGCATGCCGGGGCATCGACAAGCGCCAGCCCGAAGTGGGCTGCTGCGTGCATGGCGCTTATATGGCTGATGAGGAAGACCGCGACCAGCTTTATGACGCCGTCGCGCGCATGCCCGCCGAATATTGGCAGCTGCGCCCAGCGGGGGTAGATGAATTCCTCGCGCAAGACGATACGGATGAATTAGAGCCGTGGCTGGAATGGGACGAGCTCGACGGCGAGGACGGGGAACCGGAGCCGGCCCTTAAGACGCCGATTGTGGATGGCGCGTGCATTTTTGCCAACCGCACCGGTTGGGCAACGGGCACGGGCTGCGCGCTGCACCAGTGGGCGGTGGATGCTGGCGAAGAGCTCACGGTGGTCAAGCCGGAGGTGTGCTGGCAGCTACCGCTGCGCCGGTACGAGGATTATGAAGAACGCCCGGATGGGCAGGAGATTTTACGCACCCAGATAGGCGAGTATGACCGTCGCGGCTGGGGCAATGGCGGCGAAGATTTTGATTGGTATTGCTCAGCCGATTCCGCCTGTCACGCCAACCCGCTGCCGATGTGGCAGTCGCACGAGGACGAGCTGGTAGCACTAATGGGCCGCGAGTCTTATGAAATTTTGGCCACGCACTGCAAGGCCCGAGCGGCGGCGGCCGAACACGGCGTCCAGCTCACGCAGCACCCGGCCAGTGTGAAGGCCGGGAGCCTGCAGGCGGAAAGCCCGCAGGCGGAAGATTAGAGCTCGAATTTATAGCCCAGACCGCGCACCGTGACCAAGTGCTTCGGGCGGGAGGGCTGTTCCTCAATCTTGGAGCGGAGGCGCTTGACGTGGACGTCGAGCGTCTTGGTATCGCCGACATAATCAGCGCCCCAAATGCGGTCAATGAGCTGACCGCGGGTGAGCACGCGGCCGGCGTTGCGCAATAGGTACTCCAAGAGGTCGAATTCCTTGAGAGGCATGGATACCGGCTCATCGGCAACGGTAACGGTGTGGCGCTCCACGTCCATCTTAACGCGGCCGCCTTCGAGGATCTGCTCGGCTACCTCTTCTTCGGCCTCGGCCTCGGCACCGGCTCCAGAATCATGGCCGCGGCGCAGTACCGCACGGATGCGGGCGATAAGCTCGCGGGAAGAATAAGGCTTGGTGACGTAGTCATCGGCGCCCAGCTCGAGGCCGACGACCTTATCAATCTCGGAGTCGCGCGCGGTGACCATGATGACGGGCACGGACGAAGTAGTGCGCAGCTGTTTGCATACCTCGGTGCCGGACATGCCGGGCAGCATGAGGTCCAAAAGGACGATATCGATGTCGTTTGCGGCAAACTTTTCCAGCGCGGTAGGGCCATCATGCGCGATGATGGGCTCAAAACCTTCCTTGCGGAGGAGGAATGCCAGCGGATCTGCCAGCGACTCTTCATCTTCAACGATGAGGATGGTGGTCATTGTGCTTTATCCTTTCGACGTGCTGCAACGCGTGCCACTGCACGCGGGAGCCCAGGCGCCGCCGCGTCGACGGCATCCCTTTTCTCATTATCCTTCATGCCAGCTTCCTGCGCTGGCTTTTCTTCCCTGTAGATGGGCAATTCAATGGTGAATGTAGAACCCGTACCCGGCCGGGACCATAGTTTGATATTGCCACCATGGTTGGCCACCACGTGTTTAACAATTGCTAATCCTAGGCCAGTGCCTCCGGTCTGCCGCGACCGGGCTTGGTCTACACGGAAGAAGCGTTCAAAAACACGTTTCTGGTCATCCGGTGCGATGCCAATGCCACGGTCCGTGACGCGGATGAGTACGACCCCACCATCCACCACCTTTTGGGAGACAGACACCGGCATTTTCTCCGGCGAGTAGTTAATCGCATTGGAGACCAGGTTGGATAGTGCTGTTACCAGCAGGGATCGATCGCCTTTAACCTGCACGCCGACAGAGGCGCCGCGGTTGAGCTCGATGGAACGGGCCTCGGCAGCAAGGTGGTTGCGCGAGAGGGCTTCATCGATGAGATCATCTACGGCCAGCGGTTCCATCTCCGGCAGGGCCTCGGCGCCCTGCAGCTTGGACAGGGAGATAAGTTCGCTGACCATATCGGCCATGCGGTTGGCTTCCTTATAGACCTTATTGCCAAAGTACTCCACGGTCTCTTGGTCACCGGGATCTTGTAGCAGGGCCTCTGCCAGCAAGGCAATGCCGCCGACGGGTGTCTTGAGCTCGTGGGAGACGTTCGCCACGAAGTCACGGCGGGCGGACTCCATGCGGACATTTTCGCTTTCATCGGTGCCGTAGACGATGACAAAGCGGCCGTCATTAAGAGTCAGTGGCTTAATCACCGCCCTGACCTGCGTGACGCGGTGTCCCGTGCGCCGCTTGGGAATAGCTATGTCAACGGTGCGGGTCTCCTTGTCTTCGAAGACCTCCTGCGCGGTCTCCCATACCTCTGGGTTAACGGCGCGGTCATGCACCAAGGACATCTCATGCGCGGCCGGATTAGACATGACGATTTCCTGGCTGCGGTCCAGCACCGTCAGCGCCGTCGGCGAGCCTTGCACGGCCAAGTGCAGCACCTGGCTAACCGTCGTAACCTGATTGGCCCCGACATCGGTAGCCTGGCGGTAGCGCGCAATGCGCCCGCGCGCCCAGGACATCGCCGGCAGCGCCAACCCGCAGGCCACCACGCCGGCGGCAAAGGAAAGAATCAATTCCACGTGTCTAGCCTATCCATCACAAAGTCCCCAGGGAATACTCCCCGGGGACTTTAGCGCAGTTACTTACTTACCGCCCTGCGCAGCAACGGCGGCGGCACCGGCAGCAGCAGCTTCCGGATCCAGGTAGGTACCGCCTGGGTTTGCTACCGAGCCGTCCTCGGTAATCTCATAAACCAGCGGGATGCCGGTGGGGATATTCAATCCGGCAATATCATCATCAGAAATATTGTCCAGGTGCTTGACCAGTGCGCGCAGGGAGTTACCGTGAGCGGCGATGAGCACGGTCTCGCCCTTCTTTGCGCGCGGGAGGATTTCCTCTTCAAAGTACGGCACAAAGCGGGCGACAACATCCTTGAGGCACTCGGTCTGCGGGACCTTATCTAGGTCTGCGTAGCGCGGGTCATTGGCCTGCGAGTATTCGGAGTCATCGGCCAGCTCTGGCGGGCGCGTGTCATAGGAGCGGCGCCATGCCATGAACTTTTCCTCGCCGTACTCTTCCTTGGTCTCAGCCTTATTCAGGCCTTGCAGGGCGCCGTAGTGGCGCTCGTTGAGACGCCAATCGCGCACTACTGGGATCCAGTGACGATCGGCGGCATTGAGCGCGATATTTGCGGTGCGGATAGCGCGGCGCAGAAGAGAAGTATAAAGGACGTCCGGCAGAATGCCTTCCTGCGCGAGCAGCTCGCCGCCGCGCTTGGCTTCCGCCTCACCCTTTTCGGTCAGGTCTACATCGACCCAGCCAGTGAACTGGTTGGACTCATTCCACTTGGATTGGCCATGGCGAAGGAGAATTAGCTTTCCGTTAGTCATGTTTCCAGCATGCCACGAAATGGCTCCCAGCGTAGGAGGTTTAGTCTCCACTTGCCCGCCGTTGATGGCAGTCTGGAACCTCGATATGGCTGGCCTCGTCATAGATTTCTGCGAGCGCTGCGGCGGAGCTGGCCCAGCTAAAACGCGCGGCGTGGGCGACGGCGGCTTCGCCCATGGCGATGCGCATGGGGTCGTCGTCAAGCAGGCGGGCCAAGGCATCAGCCCAATCCTCCGGATCGTGCGAGTGCACCAGCAGGCCAGTTTCCCCGTCAGCCACGGCAATGGGTAGCCCGCCGACGGCGGCAGCAACCACCGACGTGCCAGAGGCTTGGGCCTCCAGAGACACTAGGCCGAAGGACTCGTTATAGCTGGGCACCGCCACAATATCAGCCGCGCGGTAGACCCCCACCAGTTCCTCCGGCGGGCGGGCACCCAAAAAGCGCACCCGCTTATCGACGCCCAACTCACGCGCCAACTCCCTATATGCCTCCGGCGCTGTATTGGCCCCCGACGGGCCACCGCAGATAACCACCCGCAGGTTGCGGGCCGGCTCGCGGCGGAAGAGCTCGGCCGTGGCGCGGATGAGTACCTCCGGGCCTTTGAATTTTTGTAAGCGGCCGACAAAGGCCACCACCTTGGTGTGCAGCGGAATGCCCAACTCGCGGCGGGAGCGCTCGGTATTGCGGTCCGTGCCAGGGGTAAAAAGCTCTACGTCGGCGCCGGGCGAGACCACGCGAATATTGGCTCTCTCGGCATCATAATGTTCGGCCAAGTCGCGGGCTTCTTGCTCGGTATTGACCACCAGCAAGTCCGCGTTATCCACCAATTGCTGTTCGCAGATGCGGCGGGCTTCGGACTCCAAGGTGTCATCCGCCGTCCGCGAGGCGTTTTTCACCGCGGCCAAGGTATGCGCTGTGTGAATAAGCGGGATACCCCAGAGATCCCGCAACAGCCAGCCCACCTGGCCAGAAAGCCAGTAGTGGGAGTGAATAAGGTCATATTTTTTACCCTGCCATTTGGCAAATTGCACCATGCCGCCGGCGAAAGCGGCCAGCTGGGTAGGGAGATCCTCTTTATCTAGCCCCTCGTACGGGCCCGCGACGATATTGATAACGCGCAGGCTAGGCTCCACCGCAATGATTTCGCCTTGGCTGGGCCGGGTGGCGCGGGTATAGACGTCTACCTCGATTCCCCGGCGGGCCAATTGGCGGGCAATATTGAGGACGTAGACGTTCATTCCACCCGCATCCCCTGAGCCAGGCTGCTCGATAGGGGATGTATGCATAGAAATCATGGCGATGCGCATGGCGCTCCATTCTAGCGGCGCTATACTGGCCCCTGCCAGAAACCTACGCTACCGAAAGGTCACGTTTTGTCCGCATATGAAACAAAGGCTTGGCTCCAGTATTACCCGGAATGGACACCGCATACGCTGGACTACGGCGATACCACGCTGCTGGATATTTATGACAACAACCTAAAAATCAACGCGGATCGGCCGGCTACCTATTTCTTTGGCCGTACGCAGTCCTATGCTGAGCTAGACCGCCAGGTTCGCGCAGCGGCCGCGGGCCTGAAGGCCTTCGGCGTGCGGCCAGGTGACCGCGTAGCGATCGTCGCGCCCAACTCGCCGCAGTACATCGCGGCGTTTTATGCCATTCTGAAGCTCGGTGCGCAGGTGGTACTGCATAACCCGCTCTACACCGCCCACGAGCTGGAAGGACTCTTCCAAGATCACGGCGCGCGCATCGCCATCGCTTGGGACAAGGCCGCGCCCACGCTGGAGAAGCTGCGGGCAACCACCAATCTGGAAACGGTCGTGTCCATCAACATGATCAACGCCATGCCCACCCTGCAGCGCGCCGCTTTGCGCCTGCCTATTCCGCCGCTCAAGTCCAAGCGCGAGCAGCTATCTTCCCCGGCGCCAAATACCGTGCCGTGGGAAACTTTGGTGGGCAACGCAATCGGTGGCGACGGCAGCGATATCACCACGCCGGAAGACGTGGACAAGGACACCATCGCGCTCATCATGTATACCTCTGGTACCACCGGCGCCCCGAAGGGCGCCATGCTCTCGCACGGGAACCTGTTTTCCAACCTCCTGCAGGGCAAGGCGTGGGTGCCGGGCTTGGGCGATAAGCCCGAGCGCATGCTCGCCGCCCTCCCCTTCTTCCATGCTTATGGCCTGACCATGAACGTGACCCTGGCGCAGTTTATCGGCGGCGAGCTGGTTATCCTGCCTAAGCCAGATATGTCGCTCATTATGCAGCTGATGAAAAAGCACACCCCGACCTGGGTGCCGGGTGTGCCGACGCTCTACGAGCGAATCGTCAAAGCCGCCGACGAGCAGCAGATTCCTATCAAGGGCGTGCGCGCAGCCTTCTCCGGGGCTTCTACCTTGCCTTCGGACACGGTCAAGAAGTGGGAGAACTATACCGGTGGCCTCTTGGTGGAAGGCTATGGCCTGACCGAATGCTCGCCCATCATCGTGGGCAACCCTATGAGCACCGACCGCCGCCCCGGCTACGTGGGCATCCCCTTCCCGGATACCGAGGTGCGCATCGCCAACCCAGATAACCTCGATGAAACCCAGCCCGATGGCACCGAAGGCGAAGTTTTGGCGCGTGGGCCACAGATTTTCAAGGGGTACCTCAATAACGAGGAGGCCACCGAGGCCGCATTCCACGGCGAGTGGTTCCGCACCGGTGACATGGGCGTTATGGAAGAAGATGGCTTCATCCGCCTGGTTAGCCGCATCAAGGAGATCATCATCACCGGCGGCTTCAACGTATATCCGGGCGAGGTGGAAGAAATCTTGCGCGAGCACCCGAGCATTGATGACGTCGCCGTGGTAGGCCGGCCACGCGAAGATGGCTCCGAGGACGTCGTCGCCTGCCTCGACTTGGCCGATGGCACCGCTCTCGACCCGGAGGGACTCAAGGAATACTGCCGCGAACGCCTTACCCGCTACAAGGTCCCGCGCACCTTCTACCACTTTGAAGAGCTGGCTAAGGATCAGATGGGCAAGATCCGCCGCCGCGAGGTCCAGGCAGACCTTATCCGCCGCCTCGAGGCCGAAAAGGACTAGCGTGTTCCGCCTCATCGATAGCCCCCTCGGACCCCTGCGCCTGCAGGCGAGCCCGCGGGGGCTTTCCCGTGTGGAATTCACCGCAACCGGCGCCCTGCCGGAAGCGGTGGGCAGTGCGGATGAAAGGGACGTCGAAAAGCACAGCACAGACGTGCTCGATGCGGCGCAGGCGCAGCTTGCGGAGTACTTCGCTGGCCGGCGCCGCGCCTTCGAGTTGCCTTTGGACCCGCCCACCACAACCGAATTTCGCGCGGCCGTACACGCGCAGTTGACGGAGATTGGTTATGGGGAAAAGGTCACGTATCGCGACGTCGCCAAGATGCTCGGCCGGCCCGGCGCGACGCGGGCCGTGGGCAGGGCGTGCGGCGCCAATCCCCTGCTTATTGTGCGGCCGTGCCACCGGGTGCTGCGTAGCGATGGCGGGCTGGGCGGATACGCGGGCGGGCTAGCTGCCAAACGATTTTTGCTGACGCTGGAAGAAATCTAGAAGGATTCTTTCGGTTTGGGATAAACTATCCCCTCAGAAATAGTTTTTGTAGCCAAACGAAAGGTTTTCGCGTGTCCACTTCCCCCTCCCAAGCCTGGCTCCAGCACTACAGCGACTGGACCCCACACACGCTGGACTACGGCGATAAGACCATCGTCGACTACTACCGCAATAACCTGCGGGTCAACGCCAATAAATCCGCCACCTATTTCTTCGGGCGCACGCAAACCTACGCAGAGCTCGATAGCCAGGTGCGCGCCGCCGCGGCCGGTCTCAAGGCCTTTGGCATTCGCCCGGGCGATAAGGTAGCCATCGTCCTTCCCAACTGCCCCCAGCACATCGCCGCCTTTTATGCGGTCCAACTACTCGACGCCACCGTGGTCGAGCACAACCCGCTTTATACCGCCCCGGAGTTTGAGGGGCTGCTCAAGGACCATGGCGCGCGCGTGGCTATTGCCTGGGATAAGACCGCCTCCACGCTGGAAAAACTGCGCTCGACTACCCCGCTGGAGACCATCATCTCCGTCAATATGGTAGATGCCATGCCTCCGCTCAAGCGCCTCGCGCTGCGCCTGCCCATCCCACCGCTGGCTGCCAAACGAGAGCAGCTGACCACCCCTGCCCCCAATACCGTGGAATGGTCCACGCTCATCGGCGCGGCCATCGGCGGCGACGGCACGGACCTCGATTTCCCCGAGATCTCCCCGGACGATATCGCGCTCATCCTCTACACCTCTGGTACCACCGGCAAGCCCAAGGGCGCACTATTATCCCATGGCAACCTCATCGCCAATGCCATCCAAGGCAAAGCCTGGGTACCGCAGATGGGCAAGCAGCAAGAGCGCTTCCTCGCAGCGCTGCCCATCTTCCACGCCTATGGCATGACCACGCTGTGCATTTTCAGTATCTACCTGGGCGCCGAGCTCATCCTGCTTCCCTCGCCGCAGATGCCGCTCATCCTGGACATCCTAAAGAAGCGCACTCCCACCTGGCTGCCCGGCGTGCCCACGCTCTACCAGAAGATCATGGACGCGGCCGAAGAAAAAGACGTTGACTTAAGCGGAATTCGCAACGCCTTTTCCGGCGCGGCCACGCTGCCTGTAGAGATTGTGGAGCGCTGGGAAACCATGACCGGTGGACGGCTCGTGGAGGGCTTTGGCATGACGGAAACCTCCCCGGTCCTCACCGCCAACCCCATGAATGGCAAGCACCGCCCCGGCTATGTGGGCGTGCCCTTCCCAGATACGGAGGTGCGCATCGCCAACCCCGATAACTTGGATGAAACCCAACCCGATGGCCAGCCGGGCGAGATGCTCGCGCGCGGTCCGCAAATTTTCCAGGGCTATTTTGGCAATGCCGACGCCACCGAAAAGACTTTCCACAATGGCTGGTTCCGCACCGGCGATATGGCACTGATGGAACCGGATGGCTATATCAAGCTGGTCAGCCGCATCAAAGAAATCATTATCACCGGCGGCTTCAACGTGTATCCCGCCGAAGTGGAAGAGGCCATCGCGCAGCACCCCGATGTGGTGGACGTCGCCGCCGTGGGTCGCCCCCGCCAGGATGGCTCCGAGGATGTCGTCGGCTGCGTCACCCTGCGCGATGGTGCCGTGCTCGATCCCGAGGGATTGAAGGAATTCTGCCGCGAGCGCCTTACCCGCTACAAGGTCCCGCGCACGTTCTATCACTTTGAGGATTTGGCGCGCGACCATCTAGGCAAGATTCGCCGCCACCAGGTGCGCAAGGACCTACTCGAGCTGTTGGAGGCAAAGGCCTAAACTTATCGGCTATGGCAGAAATTCACTATGGCGCTACCTTGACGGATTTCCTCACGGCGGCCGTCGCACAGTTTCCACAGCGCCCGGCCACCTACTTCGCCGGCCACACGCTAACCTATAGCGAGCTCGATGCCCAGGTGGCGGCCGCGGCCGGCGCCTTGCGCGAGATGGGCGTGCGCCCCGGCGACCGGGTGGCGCTCCTGCTCCCTAATTGCCCGCAACACGTGGTGGCATTCTTCGCCATCCTGCGCCTGGGCGCGGTGGTGGTGGAGCATAACCCGCGCTATACCGCGCACGAGCTCACCCCGCTGCTCGCCCATCATGGCGCCCGCGTGGCCATTGCCTGGGAGGACATCGCCCCCACCGTATCCGCACAGGTGGAGGCCACCATCTCCGTTTCCCTTGCCAATCCGCTTCCGCTTTCCGGCACCCCGGTGGAGCCGCACCCAGCCACGCTTGCCGACGCCGCCCTTATCCTCTACACCTCCGGCACCACCGCCCGCCCCAAAGGCGTGGTCTTAACCCACGGCAACCTCGCTGCCAACTGCTTGCAGCTAGAAACTCAGGCCCCGCTGCGCCGCGGTAATGAGCGCTTCCTGGCCGCGTTGCCCATGTTCCATTCCTATGGCCTGACGATGAGCGTGCTGCTTGCGGTGCGCTGCGCGGCGGAGATCATCCTGCTTGCCACCCCACGCACCGACGCAGTGACGGAAGCGCTTGCGACCCGCCGCCCCACCTGGATGCCGGGCGTGCCGACCATCTACGAACGCGCCATGAACTACGCTGCCACTGCCGCTGATTCCGAGTCTCCCTCGGATCTCGGCGGGGTGCGCTATTCCATCTCGGGCGCGGCCTCGTTGCCTTCGCGCATCATCGACCCCTGGGAGGCACGCACCGGTGGCATGTTGGTGGAAGGTTATGGGCTGACGGAAACCTCTCCCGTGCTGACCATCAATCCCCTTGATGACACCCGGCGCGCCGGCACCATCGGCCTGCCGCTGCCGGATACGCAGCTGCGCATCGGCGATCCTGCCGATCTCAGCCGCACCCAACCGGATGGCGTGGCCGGCGAGATCCTCGCCCGCGGCCCGCAGGTTTTTGGCGGCTACCTTGCCGACGCCCCCGCTACCTCAGCCGCCTTCCATGAAGGTTGGTTCCGCACAGGAGACATGGGCGTGCGCGAACCCGATGGCCATATCCGGTTGGTGGGCCGCATTAAAGAAATCATCATTACCGGCGGATTCAATGTTTATCCCGGCGAGGTTGAGGAGGCCTTAACCTCCCACCCCGATATCGCCCAAGCCGCCGTCGTAGGCACTCCCCGCTCCGATGGTTCTGAGGACGTCGCTGCCTGCGTGGTCCTAGCCCCCGGCGCCCGGGTCGACGAAGCTGCCTTGCGCGAGCATTGCCGCGGGCTGCTGGCGCGTTATAAGGTGCCGCAACGATTCTTTGCCATGGATAAGCTTGCCGGCGATCAGCTAGGCAAGCTGCGCCGCCGCGATGTCCGGCGCGATCTCCTCGCCCGCCTTCACCGCGACTAGTCTGCGTCGTTTTCTGCTTTGCGCACCGCTTGTTTGTAGATGCGCTCGGACCTCTCTTCTAGGTCATGTTGGGCACGGGCTTGGGATTTGGCGGCGGCATCGGAACGCGGCGGGGCCTGAATATGCCGCGCGGCGTGCAGACCCAGTTGCAGCTCTTTGGCGCGCAATACCTCCGCATCGATTTTGATGCCCAAAATGAGCATCGTATTAGATAGCCATACGGCCATGAATACGGCCATAATGAGGCTGAAGGCGCCGTAGACGCTGGCCCCAGCAAAGCGCTGGGTATACAGCGCGAAGGCTCCCCACACCACGACATTGGTGCTAAGCGCCACCACGGAGCCGAGAGTTATCCAGCGGAAGCGCGCCGGCCGCACATTCGGGGAAAAGTGATACAGGATGGCAATCAACGTCAGCACGACCACCACGGTGAGTGGGAAGCGCAGCCAATTCCACACCGGCATAAAGATGCCGCCCAAAAAATCCGCGGCGCCTTGCATCTCTAGCTTGCCGGCCAGCGGTTCGACCACACCGCTGACAATGGTATCGCGCAGCAGGTTAGCAAAAAGCACGATCACCGCGCCGATGACCAGGACGATAGTAAGCCCCCACATGAGTGCCCAGGTGCGGATTATTCCGCGGCCCTCTACCCGCCCGTAGACGGTATTGGCGGTGCGCGAGAAGGCACGCACATAAGCCGAGGCGGCAAAAAGAGAGACCAGCACGGATACCACCAGCGCGAAGGTGCCTTGGGCGGTGGAACCAATGATGGAACCGACGAGGTGCTCGGCCTGCTCCGTCATCGAACTGGGCACGTAGTCTGCAATGAACTGCGAAGTTAAATCGTGTACCTCGGCACGCCGCGAGGAGAAGATGAGCGTCGCTATCGAATAGGCCGCGAGCACCGTAGGGGCAAAGGCCATAAGCGTGAAGTACGTCATCGTGGCGGCGCGATCCATCAAGGCATCGTGGAAGAAGTCCGCCCACACGCGGCGGAGCACCAGCCCCCAGCTTTCCTTACGCAGGCGGTTGCCGCGGGCCAACGGATCGACATTTTCGGTGTGGCCTTCAATCTTGACCATGGTGGGCGCAGTGCTCAGCACGATTTTATCCGCGCCCTCATAGACGGATTCTCTTACCGGAGTGGCTGAAGCGCTCGGCCGTGCAGTGGCGGACGGGTCGCCAGCAGACAGATCGTCGGCCGCCATGTTCGCGGCGCCAGGAACCTCGGCGGAATCGTCCAGTGTGCTCATATTATCCCAGCGTATGCGGTAAAGAATCTATTTCAGGAAGTGACACTCAGCTGTGATTACACTGGAGAAGCATGACTGAACAGAATGATAAGAAGCTCAACGTGAAGTCCTTCGAACTCGACCACCGCCTCGTCAGCGCACCGTATATTCGCGTGGCCGACCGCACGGATTTGGGTGGCGGCGTCGAAATCATTAAGTACGACTTGCGCTTCTGCCAGCCTAATCAGGATCACCTTGATACCAAGGCGCTGCATTCGGTGGAGCACATGATGGCCAACTTCATGCGCAATTACACCGATAAGCTCATCGGTTTTGCCCCAATGGGCTGCCGTACCGGCTTCTACGCCATCACTAATGGCATGGAACAAGACGAGCTGCTGCGCGCGGTAGAAGGCGCGCTCAACGATATTCTTAACGCCACCGAGGTACCCGCAGCCAACGAAGAGCAGTGCGGCTGGGGTGCGCACCACAGCCTGGAGGGTGCGCAGGAGGCGGCCCGCGCTTTCCTAGGTGCTAAGGATGAGTGGCTTCAGGTCATGGCGGCCTAATCCAGAAACCTTCGCGGGCGCGACAAACGCGACAGGCGCCACGCCCGCAAAGCGGCCACGATAGACCCGAAAACCGTGTGGTTTAGGGCGCTATCGTGGCTGCTTTATAGGTTTTAGGCCCCAGTGTGCAGGGGCAACCCCACGCTACTCGTCGAGGGCGAGGCCAATCCAGACGGGTTCGGGCACGAGCTCCACGCCGAAAGCATCGCGGACGCCATCGCGGATGGTGCGGGCAAGGTCCACGATATCGGCAGCCGTAGCCTCGCCGCGGTTGGTAAGCGCCAGCGTGTGCTTTGTCGAAAGCGTAGCCCGGCCAGAGCCTGGGTAGCCCTTGGCAAACCCGGCGCGATCAATGAGCCAGGCCGCGGAAAGCTTTTCCCGGTCGGCCTCGGAGGAGGGGTGGCGGGGCATGGAGTCTGCGGTGGCGTCGCCAAGCGAGGCACGAACCTTGGCCTGCACGGCGTCGGCAAGAGCGGAGTCCACCACCGGGTTGGTAAAGAAAGAGCCGGCGGACCAGGTGTCATGATCGGAAGGGTCGAGCACCATGCCCTTGCCGCGGCGCAGTTTTAAGACCTCCTCGCGGACCTCGGCCACGGGGCGGCGCTCGCCGGGGTTCTGAGTAAGTTGGCCAAAGCGCAACGGGCGGGATAAGCCATCGTTGTTGAGCTGGAGTTCTACCTCGAGCACGACGGCGCGGCCGGTGAATTTCAAGTTGGAATAGCGATACGCCAGCTCCAGATCGGAGGCGGGGACCCACTCATCGGTATCGGTGCGGCGATTATAGAGGCGCACGCGGGTAAGTACCTCGGAGATTTCCGCGCCATAAGCACCCACGTTTTGCACCGGAACCGCGCCCACCGTGCCGGGGATGCCGGACAGGCACTCGATGCCACCCAGGCCAAGCTGAACGGAGCGGGCCACCACGTCATCCCAGTTGGCGCCCGCCTGCGCGCGCACCAGACCGGATTCGGTGTCCATGGACACCTCAGCAAAGTCGAGGATGACGGCGACGACGTCCACGGAGCCATCGGCCACCAAGAGGTTGGAGCCGCCGCCAACGACTATGAACTTCACCGCAGCGCGATGCAGGGCGCGGACAACGGACACGGCGGCATCCGGCTGCGAGCAGCGCAGTGCGGCCTGCGGTTTTCCACCCACACGCAGCGTAGTCAGATCCGCAAAGGTGGCGGTAGAGTCCAGTTCCACGCCGTCGATCGCTGTGAGCTGTTGCGTCAAAGATTTATCAAGCACGCCTACCAAGGTAGTCTGTTAAGCATGTCAACCCGTAGTGAAAACACCGTAACCATCAATCAGCCCATCGAAAAGGTGCACAAGGCGCTGCTCACAAAGGAATACTGGGAGTTCATCGTGGCCAACCTCTCCCCTGAGGCGGGTCAGGTGCACGACTTCAGCGATAATGTTGCTACCCTTTTCGAGGTTCTGCCGACCACCCTGCTGCCAGAGGCAGTGCGCGCCATGGTCTCCCAAGACCTCAAGGTCAAGCGCGTGGTCACCGTCGGCGAGCTCAACGGTGAAGCCGCTGACGTTAACTACACCGCAGATGTCAAGGGCACCCCGGTGGACTTCAAGGGCGATATCTCCCTGGCTGGCGAGGGCGAGATGACCAAGCTGTCCTACGTCAACGAGATTTCCGTCAATATCCCGATGATGGGCGCCGCCATCGAGCCGAAGGTGGGCGAATCCCTGGCTGAGCTCTTCGATAACGAAGGCAAGCTCACCGAGCAGTGGATCTCTGAGAACGCCTAAGTTCTACAGCACCGAAATCTATGGCCGACCACGCACATAATCTGCGCGCTAGCGCAGCTGCGGGTCGGCCTTTTGGCGTTATTACCCGCGGCACCACCAATCACAATCGCCTGCGCCGCTGCGATAGATGGATGCTCGCGCATCCGGAGATTTCCACGCTGCTGCGGCACGTGGAAAAGCCGCTCGCGCTCGACGTAGGCTACGGGGCCTCGCACGCCACCACCGTGGAATGGGCAGGGTGGCTGCGCCGGGCGAATCCGCAGGTAGACGTCCGCGGGCTCGAAATCCACCCGGACCGGATCCTGCCACCGCGCGACGGCGTGCGCTTCGAACTTGGCGGCTTTGAACTGGCCGGCTACCGGCCACAGCTGGTGCGCGCATTCAATGTGCTACGCCAATACGACGTGGACCAGGTCCAGGAGGCCTGGCAGACGGTGTGTTCTCGGCTTGCCCCCGGTGGCTTCTTTGTGGAGGGCACCTGCGATGAGCTGGGCCGGCGCGCGGCCTGGTTGCTGCTGGATGCCCACGGCCCACGGACTCTCACCCTGGCGTGGGACCCGTTCGATGTGGCGCGGCCCTCAGACATCGCCGAGCGCCTGCCCAAAATCCTCATTCACCGCAACGTTCCCGGCGAGCCCATCCACGAGCTGCTTAAGGCCGCCGACGAGGCCTGGGACCACGCGGCGGGGTGGGCGCCCTACGGCCCGCGCGTGCGTTGGCGCATGGCACGAGCCACGCTTGCCGACGCCCCCTTTACTATCCACACCATCCGTCGGCGCCTGCGCGATAATGTGCTGACCGTGGACTGGGAGTCCGTCGCGCCACGGGACTAACCGCTCCGCGCGATGATGGCAGCTGGGGCAGCTGTGAAGTGCCTAGCAATGTGCCCGAGAACTCCCGCAAACTTTGCCCCGCGCCGTCTCATGCGCCACACTGGTACGCATGGCTTCGAAGAAATCGGCGGGTTCACTCGCCTGGAAAATCATCATTGGCATCCTCGTGGCACTACTCGTGCTCATCCTCTTGGCCGAGTTCGGCCTGCGCTGGTTCATCGGTCACCAGATGACCTCGCAATTTAACCAGGCTGCCGAGGAAGAAGGTATCCAGGTCAAAGAAGATCCCTCCGTCAGCTTTGGCGGCAGCCCGCTGCTCGTCGGGCTATTTAAGGGCTCCATTTCCCAGATGGATATGACCACGCCGTCCACCCTGCAAATCGATGGCACTGATATCAAGGGCCAGCCTGCCTCCGAGATCCACGTAGAAGATATGAGCACCGACCAGGAGAATCCGGTGGCCGGCAAGCTGCGCGCTTCCACCACCGTGCCTGATGACTACCTGCTGGCTTCCTTCCAAAAAGGCATTTCCGAGCAGGCCGGCAGCGAGAAGGTGGGCAATATGGTGGTCACGGAGATTAACGCCAATGAGCAAGACCACGTGCTAGACGTGAAATTTGCCGGCGGCCTTGCCAACCTCTCGCTGGAGCCCACCGCCCACGATGGAAAGCTCGATATCCGCGCCACCGAGGCCTCCATCTTCGGCCTCGAGCTGCCGGATCAGGCCACCGAAGCTATCTCCTCCGCCCTGCAAAATGGCATGTCGGATCAGTTCGTGGGTTCTGACATGAACGTGGATTCCGTAGAGGTACTCGATGGCGAGCTCAAGCTCACCATTACCGGCACCGATGTTCCGATGAACGACATGGATAAGTTCGCCGGCGGCGGTGACTCCGCGGGCTAGGGCGGCGCCACGGGCAATGGCGCGCCGCAGCAGGACGCGCAGGAGAAAGCCGCCTAAACCGCGGGAGCGGGAAACTCGAGGACCGGAAGTGTGGCAGCGGCCAACTCCGGTCCTTTTTTCTTGCCTTCTTCACCGGCCGCGGATTCCGCGTAATCCGCGGCCTTGCGGCTGCGCACAATGAGGCGCTGGTAGCCGGCTTGATGGGCGGCTTTAAGGGTGGCGTCGGCAAGCGGAGCGTCCGGCACGATGAGGCCCAAGCGGGCCGGATCCGGGCAGGCCTCGCGGATGGCAATGAGCTCGGAGAGCACGGCATTGGCATCCGCTACGCTCGCATCGAGGCTGACCCACACCTCGCTGGCGCCCGATTGGATGGCCAGGCGCGCCTCGGAGGCCTTGATGAGAGTGTGGTGGCGGCCGGTGGGATACCCCGCGACAGAAATAATATCGGCCGCGCCCGCGCCTGCGGCAAGGGAAACATGGTGCGGGGAGACAAGGACGGTGTTATCGGCGGCGCGCTCCTTGACCGTCGCGGCCGGGGCGTCAAGCAAATTAAGCATTAGTAGCTGTAGTCGCCGTTGATAATGGCCTTGAGCTGCGGGCGCACATCAAACCAGTACACGCCGGTAATGACCGCGCCGATCCAAGACAGAAAAGCCAAGCCGGTGGCCATCGCTACCGCGGAGCCGGCCAGCAGGCCTACCCACACCCACTTACCTTGACGGTCGCCGGCTCGGAAGGCATCCTCGCGCGTGGTGGCGGCGAGGACCGCGCCGACAATGGCGGTCAGGGCGAGGATGCGCAAAATATAGGCATCCAAGTAGTACGCAATTTCAAAAAGTGAATTCATGCAGGTTAATTCTGTGGGTCGTCGGTGTCGATTACTTCGCCATCGATAATATTATCGCCCTGCGAAGGAGCCGAATCCTGGCCAGGGCGCGCCGCATTCTTCTTTTCCGCGCGGCGGGCCTGAGCGGAATTATAGGCATCCATGACACCCTCGCGGGTCTCGTTATAGGCGGTGGAGAACTTGCCCTTAGCGGCGTCGAAAGCAGCGGACTCACGGGTGCCATCGGCGGCCTTCTTCACAGTGGCACCGAGCTCCTTCGCGGTGGCAGTGGCCTTATCCACCAAGCCCTCCTTGCCGGAGGCGCCATAGGGGCTTTTGGCCTCCGCGCCTTGAGCGTGCTGGGCGCGCTCCTCCTGCAGGCGACCGCCGAAGTCCTTGGCTACGTCAAAGGCAGCGCTGCCAGCATCCTTCAGGGAATCAAAAATCTTCTTATTATCGCTCATTGTTCATTACTCCTTTTGTCTAAGCGCCAAAGATAAGGTGATTGACTGCGAATATCACCAATCCTGCCAGGGAACCGACGACGGTGCCGTTCAAACGAATAAATTGTAGGTCCTTGCCCACCATGAGCTCGATATTCTGGGAGGCTTCCTCCGCATCCCAGCGCTTGATGGTCTCGGGGATAATCGCGATGATTTCCGGGGCGAATTTCTCCACGGCATAGCGCGCGGCCTTGTCCACCAGGGCATTGGCCTGGGCTAAAAATTCGGAGTCCTCCAGCAGGCGGTGCGCCAGCTCCTTGACCTTGGCCGTAATCTTTTGGCGCAGGAAGGACTCGGGGTCCATAAGCTGGTCAATCAGCGTGGTGGAGACCGTGCGCCACATGGCTGCCGGCGCCTGCTGCGCTTGGTCAGAGGCGAGCATCTCTTGCTTAATGCCCTCGATGCGTCCGCGCATGTCCTCATCCCACTGCAGATCGGAGGCGAGCTTGGACAGGTTGCGGCGAATAGCTAGGCGGGCCTCGTGGTTGCCGTTGCGGCGGACCTCATCGGCGAATTCTACGAGCTCGGTATAGACCTTCTCCCCCACCATCTCGCGGGCAAAGCGCGGCGCCCAGCCGGGCATACGCTCATCGATGGCGGTGACCACGGTGGACTCCATGCTGAGAATCTTGCTGTGTGCCCAGTCGATGAGGTCATCCTCCAAGGGGCGCGCCTTGCCGTCTGCAATATAGCCCTCCAGCAGCCTGCCCAGCGGCGGGCCCCACTCGGGCTCGGCCAGGCGGTCCATGACCTGGGTGCGGATGAAGTGCTCTGCCTCTTCCGCATCCAGATCCGACACCACGCTGGCCGCACGCTCACCAATCCACGCGGAGACCTCCTCCGCCTTGCCGGGTTCTACCCCCTGGCGCGCCAGCCATAGCGGTAGCTCTGCTTCGCGCACCTTGGCACTCAGCGCATCCGCGGTGAGAAAGTTCTCCTCCACGAAGTCACTCAGGGCATCGCCCACGCGGTCCTTGTTATTCGGAATCAGTGCGGTGTGGGGAATGGGAAGCCCCAAGGGCCGGCGAAAGAGCGCGGTCACCGCAAACCAGTCCGCAAGGCCACCCACCATGCCGGCTTCGGCCGCTGCACGCACGTAGCCCACCCACACAGGTGCCCCGCTTTCCGACGCCTGCCACCACGAACACCCCAAAAAGATCACCGCCGCACCAATCAGGAACGACAGCGCAATCGCCTTCCACCGCCGCAGATCCGCCCGCCGAGCCTCCTGGTTGCCGGCCTGCGGAACGGGAGCAGCACCCGACGTTGCCGGTGCGGTTGCCGGTACCGGTGCCGAAGCGGTTGCCGATTCGAGGCCTTCGTCCGCGCGGTGGGTCATGAGTTCTCCTTGGGATGGTGCAGGTGCTTTCGAGCTTCGTTCTCTAACACTAGTGCGTCCTAAAACACTCGCTAAACCACTCGACCCATTCCGTTAAGGAGTTAAACCTATGGCCCAACGAACCCTGCTCTCTATTCGAAGGTCACCTTTCGTTTCCAATGCTTTCCGGTGAATAGTCTTTGCGCATAGCTACCTATACGTAAACCGGTTTCGTGCCTTCTATCTACGACAATCAAACCCCCTGAAATAAAACTTAGCTTCGGTCTTCGAAAGTTCTTTCCGTCATATCACCGAATTGATATTGCAACGGGATATTTTAGCCTTCGTGGCTGGTCATCGATTGACCCCTTAGTACGTGAAAGCTTTGAAACAGGGGATGTTGATGGGCCTATCGTCCGAATCCTAGTGGGTATGGTTCTCCCCTCTCAGCACGAGGAGATGATTGACCAGCTCAGGTCGCAAATTTCTCCAAACGAGGATGAAACCTTGTCTCTCCGCGAACAGGCTCCAAAGATACGAGAGACGCTCAAAGCTCATATGCGAGCACAGCTTGCCCGTGGCATCCCGACTGCTACAAACCGCGAAACCCTGCAATCTCTGAAAAAACTCGTGGAAGTAGGCGCTGTGGAACTGCGCGTTTATACCCAGCGCGCTCTGCACGGTAAGACTTATCTCCTTCACCACGAAGATCCAAATATCCCTAGTGCTGGTTTGCCTGAACGATCTGCGTACGCGCTTTGAGAATGCTTACGATGATCGGGAGGCGCTTTGGCACTTCAGGCCGAAATTATGGAATTACAGTTTCTTGAATCAAAGACGTCGAGTTTGAAAAGACAGAGTGAACCACGTAAATATACTCTGACTAAGGAGTTCGTACGCTTCCCCGGTGGTTGAGGTGGTGTTTGAAAACGCTCAGGCGGCCGACAGGAACTTACTCGTGACATTCGGACCGATCCCCCCTTGGAGCGTAAGGGTCGGCAGCGGTATAGGCGTGAGCGTGTCTCGCACACGGAGGGTCATCGCGTGCTGTGTGCAAGACGCACGCTTCAGTCCATATCCTTGATGGAGCTACTGATATGTTGCCTCTCTTCAGTCGACAATCCGTAGAGTTCGAACAACTGAAGATCGATATCCGCCACAGGGACATTCCAGTCAATCGAAGAACTACCGGTAAAATCTTGCATTGGAACGAACTTATATGTCTTGCGGGTGCCGTTTTGGTTAGCCTTCGCAAGGCTAATGAGAAAACGCACGAATTTCGTTCGCATGTAACGCTCGACGTTATGGCACTCGGCTCGCCTCAAGTCGAGATCTGCACCAATCACCAAGAATGTTTCGGTGGAAACGGAACCAGGTTCGCCGATAATTGTGTTGAAATTGTCGTCAGGTAAGTTGGTTCCGAGATTATTTGCGAATGGCGTCAGCACTTTCCACCGATCTATCCAACTCAAATGCTTGGGGGACAATGTCTTGCGCTCTGCATACCCAATACGATTGCGACTCGCATAGATCTTGACAGAATCTTCAAGTAGCTCGCTAGAATCGTGGAATTCGGCTGATTCAGGGAACGTTGTTGTCAGGCCGTAAGGATTACGTGGAGATACTGCGCTCGCAAACATAAGCGGCGAGGACTCGTCGAGTACGATGTGGCCAGAGTCAATGAGTCGCGACAGAAGATTGACAGCAACACTATCGGGAATAAAGTACTCAAGACCAGGAACGCGCGCTTTCTGTGTGCCCGAACTTGAAATCTCGCCATCTTTTATTATCGAAACATGTATCCCGGACGTCGAGTTGTCAACATCGGCGTCAATCAAGAAATAGCTAACGCCGCCGCGCAGATTAACTTGCGGGAAGACGTCCTGCGACGTTGAAAAATGGGTTAGCGAGACAAGATGTCTATTGGCGGTCATTTCCCGACGGAAAGTATCCAGACCTTTTCCGCCAACAAACCACACTGACGGTGTGATCAAGGTCAAGAAGGATGGGTTGAGTTCCAGCCCCAGGTTGACAAAGTGGTTGTAAATTGGCTGCGCGCTTCCTTTACCACTGTCATTGTCGGCCTTATGGTATGGCGGATTTCCAACTACTGCTGCAAATCTCACTGGTTCGCCTCCTTTTTCAGGGTCAGCAACGGATATATTGCTAAAGTTCCATTCCTTCCTCAATTTTTGCGCAAAGGTACGCCTGTCCGCTTTGGTAACTCGCTCGCCTGGTAGGAGATCGTAAGCATTGAATTCGCGGGAGATATTGCAAACATCAAGCCCGAGGATCTCGTAGAAGCGCCTGGTGAATTCGTAAGCAATAGTCGACGTCGGTATCGAGAAGATAGCCTTCCGGGCTATATCCTTCGGTACATGCAACTCTTCGGTTAGTCGTTGGTAAAGCGCAACGGCGAATTCTCCGGACTTGCTAGCAATATCCAGTACTTTGTGACCACTCGTGACCGCATCCCTCAACCTGCCTCCAGGAATAAGAGCGATCATGTCGTCGCAAAGCCATTGCGGCGTCCTGATTTCTGAATCAGAAATTCGGCTGAACTTGGCTAAGGCTCGGGTAGCTCGTTCAATCGGTGGTAGTGATTCATCTCTGCCGAGGTGAGAGATGTTCTGAATTTTATAGTCTAGGGTATTGAGTTTGAACGGGTCGAAGGCATCCATCATTTCCCAGAGCACACCGGTGTCAAGGCCAACATTGGCTGCCAAACGCACATTATCTCCCACGCCCATGACGTCGATCACATCCGACAAAGATCGGACTTCGCTGTTCGTAAGCATGGCGAAAAAGAGTATGCGCTGGTAATAAGTCTGCAGTCGCTTCTCCAAGCTGCGGAGTTCGTTCTCCTTCGAATCTGACGTGGGTTTGTCGGATTCCTTGTCGCTGCCCTTCTCTTTGCCGTCCTTCTCTTCATCATCTATGTCAATCTCATCTTCTTCTCCTTCGACGGGGTTGATTGACAGCCCTTGGCGTGAACCGATTTCTGCTTGAGCCTCGATTACTCGACGGATTGTTCCGTTGTCGAGTAGTCCAAGGTCCACTGGAATGTCTTGCGCTTCGTCGGCGATAGAGCGGTTGTTGTTATAGGCACTGACAGCATCAAGGATGTTGACGGCCTCAACTTGATGAATTTTGTTGTGATTGATCGTAATGATCGGGGAAATTCGGAGCTCTTCTTGGAGGCGTTCCTCGAGTTTGTCGTTTCCGCTGTGTTCGGTGTTGACATTGTAGATCAGTGATTTTTGTTCCTGCATGTGGAACATGCGGCCTGGATCGAAATCAACTAGAAGCGTCTGCGGTTTCAGGTTTTCCTTGATCGTCTCGCCCTCTGAGGACACAAGAGTGCGAATGTACTGATTTTGTAACCGGAATATAGCTTGGTCATATTCTTGCGGCGAGGCGGTGTCTTTCAGGAAAAGCATGGTGTCCCATTGCTTAACGGTGCTGCCTGTCAGCATGCGGTTCACTGTTAGCGTGAGCGTCTTTCGATTTTCGTCTTCAGCATCCGCGATAGCTGACTTTATGTCCTCTGGTGTCTTGTACGCCTTAGCACCCTCCACGCCAGAGATGTTGATGATCTTGTAGCTGCCAAGGTTCTTGAACTCATCCTTGTGGTCGTTGATGAGTTGCTCCATCGCGTCGCAGGAAGCGCAATATGGCAGAACCATCACCATGTGGCGGCACATCTGGCCTGCTTTGATCTTACTGTAGTCCAAGAAGCCCAAGAGGTTCTCGTCTTGTTTTGAGCCGTCGATAACCCGCAACAGATCTAGGATTTCCGGCTCGTGTTTAAATTCGCGATGGAGATTGGCTACGGGGTCTTGCTTAATTGATATCGGCTCGAACAGCGCCGAGAAGGCGAACGAGACACCAGACTTACGAAGCTCAGTCATCCTCCTGCGAGATGATTCATTGGGGTTGAAGGCGAAACGCACCATCTGAGGGAAACCGAAATACGGGTTGTCCCACTCTTCGGTGTCGTCGTCGTCAAGATGTGCGGCGTCCCAGGCTTCCTGCTCACGGACGATATCGGAGAATTGAACAAAGGAGACAATGTCTTCGGGCTCAAATTCACTGCCCATTAAGATTCGGTATGGGGTACCCGAGAGATGTAGACGTATTCTGGGGTTGAGTTGCTTGAGTTGAAGGTCCACGTTTTCGATATCGACCTTATCATCATGGTCACGTCGTTGAGCCGCAACCGGATCCATCGGCTGCCCAGCGTCCCGAAGGACACGACCGTACTCTTCCGCCCTCGCTCCGAAGTGCGTCTCGTCCACAATCAAAAGGTCGAGTTTACTCGCAAACACTTGCCGGTGCTTCTCCTTGAGCTGTCTGCCTTGCAGATCCTGTAGCGTAAGAAAAATTGCGGTCGTGTGGTCAGCCTCGCGGGCTTTATCAAGGATATGCTCATCGCGGGTAAGATCACATTGGTCGATGAAAACCCAGTTCTTAAAATTCCCGGCGCTCTCGACGGCCTTCTTCCACTCCGAGCGCACGTCAGCTTTCGCAGACACGATGAGGACCGTCTTTGCGTCAATCGCGTTCGCACAGCTCAGGGCGGTAAACGATTTTCCAAACCGCATGACCGCGTACATGAGAAGGTTCGTTCGCCCGGCATCAACTGCGCGAACAAAGTTGTCGACTGCTTCCTGCTGATTCGGTCTCAGGGTCCACTCCGCTCCACGTGCGAAGTGGAAGGGTTGCGGCAATTGACTTTGTACGTCATAAAAATCATAACGCCCGCTGTTACGTTCAAAGTCGTGGTGGATGTCGCTGATAGCATCCTTCACGTCATCAATGTTCGCGTCTTTGAAGAATTCACGGCTGTAGTACACCCCGGCCGATAGCTCCTTTGCCGTTAGCCGAAGCCGTTTCCGGGATTCTTCCAAGAAGCGATGCACTGCAAAGTCACGGAAATAGACATCACCATTGATGGTGGCCGGTGCCTCATATTCCTTGTTGAGCGCTGGGAAGTGCCGCTCCCACTCACGTAACCGAGTATCAACAGGCCGATACGTGTCGCCGACCTTGAGGTAGGACGGCACTGTGTTTGTGGTGAACGCATAAATGTGTGGGGTCACGCGACCGACGATGATCTGGTCAAGGACAGCGGAGTTATCAGTCATAATTGGTTTCTTCCTGATTCGAGTGAGACGAAGGTGATTGTCTTTTTCGCGCGCCAGTCGTGGATGCGGCACAGCGGTCCGACGTTGTCGTTTGCTTCTGGAAACAGAGCAAACATCCCGGTGGGTTGAGGCGCCTCTTTGAATGGGATCGTTCCGGTCAGCCCGTCCATCTGCCACAGATTCCATGAAATAATTCGAGCGATTCGCACTAGCTCACCCACAGTTGGGCTTCGGTGCAGCGCCGCCCTCATGTAATCGCCATAAGACGCGAGCAAGTTCTCACGGGCGAGTAACAAGTTGTCGCCTTGGAATTCAAAGCCGTATACGCTTTGGAACGCCCGTTCAGCCCATTTCAACCAGTCCCGTTCACTGTTGGTGTTTTCGGATACGACACGCATCTTGCGGTCAAGCAGTCCGATACGGCGTTTAAGAGCAATGCGCTCGCCCGTAGTTGCGTCATACCGGCTTACCAGATAGGGAGCCTCTCCGCAGGTCACCTCCAGTCGCTTTTCGTCAACGTACTTTTGCCACCTACGAGCGCCATGTTTAGCGAAAGTAATCCGGCTTCGGTTGGTGCGCCATCCGTGCCTGGATGGCGTGTTAAACACGCTCTTGTGCCCGAACCAGGCCTCGTCAATGAGGTTATTTTGTTCATTGCACAACCAAGCCGGAGTGAAAACCTCAGCTTTGTCTTTTGTACGACCGGTCTGAAGTTCGCGGCTTTTGGTTGTGCGAGGCGCAATAATCCCAGCGAACTCTCCAGTAATGGCCATAGGTGTAATCTCACATCGCGCTTGGTGAGCAGGACTGACCGTTGTGTAGTCATCTGTTGCCCAAAGGATATTTCGTCGTGTGGTCCGATCAAATAGAAGCATTTCGAGCAGCTTTGAATGATGCACATATAGAACTTGTTCGCTGACATCAGGAGTTCTCATCGCATTCTCCCGACTAGACCAATGAGGCCGCTATTTGATTCTAGGGTTTGCTCGTGCAATGGTGTCGGACTGAACCGGCATACATGCCCAATCAGGTTCGCGACCACATCGAACTTGCTGACGCGCATTAAAAGCTGTCGGTAGTCGATTGCGGGTGGAAAAGTCACTGAGCCGATTCCTCGTCTTTCACAACTTCGCAGATGTCGATGATGTCGCAGTCGAGTGCTTCGCATATGCGGGAGAGGACGTCAGTGGTGACGTTACCGCCTCGGCCGAGTTTGGACAGTGTGGCTGGGCTGATGCCTGCACGTTCTTGAAGTTGGGTTTTGTTCATGTCGCGGTCGATGAGGAGTTTCCAGAGGGGCTTGTAACTAAAGGTACGATTAGTTGTCATCTGTTTCCTCCAGATCGATGAGTTCTCTTTCCTGGGCATCGAGCGGTAAACCGTAACGTCTTTCTCCTCCACGTTTCGTGAATACGATAAGTTTGCATCGGTTCTTGAGTGGTTCTATGCCAAACATGAACTTGGTGTTGTCAGCGATGATCATTTTCCCGCCGTCTTTTGCGAGGGCGCGGTAGTCATAGAAAGCAGCCGGGATGGTTTCGCGGGTTTCTTGCAGCTCGGGGCCGAGTTGCAGATTGTCGGGCCCCAGTAGCGGGGTGTGGATGATGAGCAGGCCGGGGTTGTGTGTGGCGTCCTCGGAGGCGAGGTATTCCCGTAGAGCGAGCATGACGGCGGTGTTGACGAACGACCGGTAGCGCTGTCCCTCTTTCGCTTTGGTTTTGCCGTTAACGACAGCATCGAATAGTTCGCGCGAGAACCGGGCGTCTTTGAGTCTGGGAAAGCGCAGGCCCCGAGGACATCAAGCACGTTGGCGCCAATCTGCGGCCAGAACGTTTTCGGATATTCGTCCAGCGGGTTAAAGTTGTCTTTGGGGAATGTGCGGTTCTTGCGTTCTTGGAGCTCATCTTCGATAGTTTGTTTGCGTTCGAGGTGTTGTTCTCTTTCCACCTGCATCGCGATAATCGCGTTGTGGCCGGCGAGCGACGATGAGAGGGCTTGCAGTTGTGTCTCCAGCTCGCCGCTGATGTGCCGGGCGATGCACTCGGCTTCTGCGGCGAGGGGCTGCTCTTGCTCCAGCAACGGCACCTGCCCAAGATCCATCTGTTGGATCGTTTGACCAAGGTCGCGGAGCCGGTAGGCCAAGTCGTTGAACGCCGACTCTTCGTATACTTGGGAGGCGTTGGTCGCGAACCGGTACTGATCCCATCGTCCAGCTTGCTCGCTAGCTAACGACTCAGGCAGCTGGTAAGCCTCGGTGGTGTACCCCTTCCACGTCGCTCGACTGCGGATATCAAGCGCGGTCTTCTCCCCGTTGTCGCCGTCGAATGGCACGAGTCCCATGTCGATGAGATCAGCGGTGAACTGGCCTAGGTTACGGGTTCCTTTCATCAGCGGGCGCACCGTCACCAAGATGGCGTGGAAGCTTGACTTGTACTTCACTACACCGCCTCTCCATCGCGAACCATAGCTGCCCATCGCTGCCTAGCCGATCAGCAAAACGCCATTGGGGAACCTAGAACCACAAGGGCGAACAGCGACCTATATTTTTCGATCTTACAAGAACGCTTCACTCTTCTCGCGTTCATCTTCACGAACGCGTAACCGTGTCGGAGCGAAATATGACAGGAAGCGAATAGGGACATGGGTACACGGAACACGAAGCAGACGTCTCGACCGGTCGCTAAGGAGGCATCCGCACTGCTGCGTGACTTCCGTACCTCGGCCAAGACGAAGTCGGTGGCTGCCCCGGCGTTGGTGCAAGCCAAGCCGCCCAAGCGCGGCAAGTAGCCGCGCGTGATCCCGTTCGGTTTCGGCCTGTGCCTTGCCTAACGGGTGAGAGCGCGCTTCTTACGGTGGCCAACGTTGCTTCTCGCCCTCAACCTCGGACCAGTGTCCGGGGTCCGTCTGGCGGATGGGCGATCTCCACTGCGAATTCTGGTTGTAGTTGTAGACCAACAATTTCACTGGTGAGACGTGTTCCTAGAACGTTCGGCGGGGTCGCTCCATCCTCCACCCCTTCGCGGTGTGGCGGGTGAGGGCTCGCCAATGTCCTGTTCTGGACGGTTCTCACTTGTGATCTGAACGCTAAAACGCAGGTCTTCGAAACCCCGTGAATGAGGAGAACGGAGAATGCCAGGAAGGTCTCCTTAAGGCATGAAGTCGACAACAACAAGCACAAATCCGTCACCGATGCCTACGAGATCGACCCCGGAGAGTTCGCTGTGATGGTACAGACCCACCGGCGTGAACACGCAGTGCAGGCTGACCGTCGAGAGTGTCTGATGGCATCATCCCCAGTGACAAACGCTTCTTCATTCTGACCAATTCTTTAATACTTTTTAGCATTCTGATGCCTTAAAACCCACAATACGTGGATGCGCACGTAGCAGGAATAATCGAGCTAAGGTACTGCTACACCAATACCACCGTCTATAACAACTTTCTGTTCCTAGGTGCCACTTACCTAGGCCACGAGAGAGGATTGAAGCCGCAGCTCAGCGGCTGCTAGATGCGCGCAAGACTTACCCAGATGTCTCCCTCGCGAATCTCGACGACCCAGACAACGAAACAAATACACAGAACTGACCGCGGAACACCAAGCTTTGGATAAAGCTGTGGAGCGAGCCTATGGGTGGGTACTCGATAACCTTACCTGGGACGAGAAGGAAACTTTCATCGTTTCATCTCTATTCGAGCTGTATAACCAGAAAGTAAACGCTGAATAGCTCTTCCTGCTATAGCTGCAGTCTTTGGTTAACCGGAGTCTCTGGAGCTGATGCAGGAGGGGTGAGGAAGGAGGCGTCGGCAAGCAGTGCTTCCAGCAACGCTTCGATGAAGCCTCTCGTAGCCCAAGCAGCAACAACCCCCGCCTCCTTGCATGATTCGCATGCGGTGGAGACGGGGGTGACGTCGAGTCAGTACAGAAACTTAGGCATTGCCTGTTACAGCATGCGCCTTAGTTAGCTCGGCCGGTTTCCTTGCGGTACTTGCGGTAGTAGCGGCGGCCGTAGTGGACGGTGCTGAATGCGGCGATAGCCACAACCACCAGGGAGATAATGCCGATGATGGTGGTCAGGGTGTAGTCGCCCTCGCCGGCGGTGCCCAGCGGGGTGTCCCATACGCCAAGGCCCCAGATGAGGATTCCGGCGGCCGGGAGGCAAGACAGAATCAGACCCATGCCCACCCAGGTGGAGGTGCGCAGAAGGGAAGAGTGAGGAGCACCGAAGGATACCGGGTCGTAGCCCTCAATGTAGGTGTCCTGAATCTTTCCGGAGAACTCCGGGTAGGTCTCGCTGGTGTAGTCAGCGACTGCGTGGGTGTTATCGCTCATGGCGGAGTCTTTCTGTCTTTCTCTCGTTCCTAGTATTCCTACGGAATAACCTTAGCTTAGTCGTCCTTGCCACGGAAAGCAGCACGTGCACGTTCGCGGGTAACCGCGGACACTGCGGTCAGCGGAACGCCGGCCGGGCACACATCGGCGCACTCACCATAGAGGGAGCAGTGGCCGAAGTTGGCTTCCAGGTCGTCGACCATGTTGCGGGCACGGCGACCACGCTCTTCCTTGCCCAGCGGCATGAGGGAGAGGTGTACCAGCTTCGCACCGGTAAACAGGTGTGCAGCACCATTCGGGCAGGCGGCAACACAGGCGCCGCAGCCAATGCAGGCGGCGTGGTCCAGCGAGTACTCGGAGGTCTCGTGGTTGATGTGCATGGTATCCGCATCCGGAGCGGTACCAGCGTCCATGGAGACGTAGCCGCCCTGCTCCATCACGTGATCCAGTGCCGCGCGGTCAACAACCATGTCCTTGATAACCGGGTAGGCAGCGGAGCGGAAAGGCTCCAGCTTGACGGTCTGTCCATCGGTGAAGTTGAACAGGCGCTGCTGGCAGGCCGGGGTGTTCTGGCCAGGGCCGTGTGGACGGCCGTTGACGGTCAGACCACAGGTACCACAGATGCCCTCACGGCAGTCAGAGGCGAAGGCGAAGGGCTCCTCGCCGCGCTCAATGTAGCCCTCGTTGACGTGATCAAGCAGCTCCAGGATGGACATCTGCTCAGAGGCGTCATCCACCTGGACGGTCTCGAAGTGGCCTTCTTGGGTCGGTCCGGCTTGACGCCAGATCTCAAGTGTCAGTTTCATTACTTGTAGTTCCTTGTCATCAGCGGGATCGAATCAAAGTACAGCGGCTCAGCGTGGCGGATGAACTCGTTCTTATTAGCGCCCGGCTCCCAGGCGGAAACGAAGCACCAGTTCTCGTCGTCGCGTTCTGCCTCGCCGTCCTCGGTGAGGTGATCCTCGCGGAAGTGCGCGCCACAGGACTCGTCGCGGTCCAGAGCGTCAACACACATGAGCTCGCCCAGATCCAGGTAGTCGGCAACGCGCAGGCCGTATTCCAGCACCTGGTTCATGTCGTTGGCCTCGCCCGGGATGCGGACATTAGCCCAGAAGTCCTCGCGCAGCTCACGGATCTTGGTGATGGCTTCCTTGAGGTCTTCCACGTTACGGGACACACCGCAGCCGTGGTACAGGATGTCGCCTAGCTGGCGGTGGTAGTAGGAAGGACCGTGCGGGTTCTCGCCGCGCACGCCCATGAGGCGGTCGATGCGCTCTTGGGACTGGGCCAGGGTTGCCTGTGCCTCTGGGGAATCCTCGGCCAGCTTCTCCTCGTTGAGGTGGTCGGCCAGGTAGTTCGGGATGGTAAACGGCAAGGTGAACCAGCCGTCAACGGAAGCCGAAAGCAGGGAGTTAGCACCCAGGCGGTTAGCACCGTGGTAGGTCCAGGAGCACTCACCGGCAGCAAAGAGGCCGTCGATGGAGGTCATCTCATTGAAGTCGGTCCACAGGCCACCCATGGTGAAGTGGCAAGTCGGAGCGATACGCATCGGAGTCTCGTAGGCGGACTCGCCAATGGCCTCTTCGTACATCTCGATGAGGTTGGAGTAGCGCTCGCGGATCTTGTCCTTGCCCAGGCGCTCGATGGCGTCGCGGAAGTCCAGGTACACCGAGTTGTGCAGCGGGCCAACGCCCAGGCCAGCGTTAATCTGCTGGGAGATGGCACGGGAAGCAACGTCACGCGGAACCAGGTTGCCGAATGCCGGGTAGCGGCGCTCCAGGAAGTAGTCGCGCTCTTCCTCCGGAATGGTATTCGGGTCGCGGTCGTCGCCCTCCTTCTTCGGGGACCAAATGCGGCCGTCGTTACGCAGGGACTCCGACATCAGGATGGTCTTGGACTGCCAATCGGAGTTGACCGGCAGGCCCGTCGGGTGGAACTGCACGAAGGCTGGGGAAGCCAGGTAAGCACCGCTGTCGTACGCACGCATCATGGCGCTGGCATTGGAGTTCTTAGCCAGGGTGGACATGTGGTAGACGTTGCCGTAGCCGCCGGTACCCAGCACGACTGCGTGGCCGGTGAAGGCCTTGAGCTCACCGGTGATCAGGTTGCGGGTAACGATGCCGCCAGCGCGCTTCTTGCCATTGTCGTTGTAGACGATGATGTCCTGCAGGTCATTGTGGGCAAAGAGTTCTACGTTGCCCAGGCCAATCTGGCGGTAGAGCGCCGAGGTGGTGGACAGCTGCAGCTGCTGGCCTGTTTGGCCACGGGTGTAGTAGGTACGGGAGACCTGCACACCACCGAAGGAACGGGTAGCCAGGGTGCCGCCGTATTCGCGAGCGAATGGTGCACCGATGGCATTCATGTGGTCAATAACGCGAACGGATTCGTTGGCCAAACGCCAGCAATCGGACTCGCGGCAACGGTAGTCGCCGCCCTTGACGGTGTCCTTGGTGTGGCGGTAGGCGGAGTCATTGTCCACCTTCTTGGCACGGGAAGCGTTGACACCACCCTGCGCGGCGATGGAGTGCGCGCGGCGCGGGGAGTCGTGGTAGGTAAATACCTTTACCTTGTAGCCCAGCTCGCCCAGTGCGGCCGCAGCGGCGCCGGCGGACAGGCCGGTACCAACCACGAGGACCTCAAACTTGCGGCGGTTCAGCGGGGAAACCAACTGCATGTGGTCCTTTTGGTGGGACCACATATCCTTCATTGGCACGCCGTGCGGCTCATTGGATTCCAGAATGTTGCCGGCAGATACGCCCGGAACGATGGACTGCGGATGCGAGAACTTGGGGTGCTCGCGCTTGAGTTCAGTATTAGTCATGGGTTTCTAACTCCTTTAGCTGACCAAGCCCAGGGCAACGGACAAAGGCATAACGATGTTGCCGATGCAGACAACGGCCGGGATGACGTACGCCAGGATCAGGAAGGTCTGACGCCACTTCGCACCGGTAATACCCAGGTCAGAAGCGGCGAGGCGAATGCCGTGGGTGAGGTGCAGGAACAGGAAGCACATGGCGATCACATACACGATGGTGACCGGCCAGCGGCTAAAGGTTGCGATCATATTGGCCTTCACCGCACCCTCCACAAAGTCACCTGGGGCGATGGGCTGTACGCCCAAGGTCAGGTCCAGCAAGTGGAAGATGATGAACAGCAGCAAAACGATGCCGGTAACCAGCATGGACTTGGTGGCGAAGGAATCAAGGCCGCCCATCAGGTTGCTACGGCGGAACTTGCCGCGGGACGCCTTGGAACGTGCGGTGAGAGCAAACGCGCCATAGATGTGGGCGATGATGGCAACCAGCAGGACTGCTCGGATGATCCACAACGCACCCTCATGCGGGAACAGTGGCTCGCCCATGGAGCGCAGGAATGCACCATATTCATCAAGAGCCTCGTCGCCATCCTCAGCCGGCAAGTACAGCTTCAGGTTGCCGGCCATGTGGCCGACGACGAAAAGTGCAAATAGCAGGCCGGTGACGGCCATGATGAGCTTCAGAACCCAGGAGGGCACTCCCGGCTTCTGGCGGATTGGTTCGTTAGTAATGTGGCCGTGAGCTACTGCCTCACGGTCGGGATTTCTTAAAGTCATGACACCTCCATTGTCGTCCTCACCTTAACTGGGCTTAACCGCTGGTTACCAGTCAATTCCGGCGGCGTTTCATCTAACGGTACGGCGGTACGGTTAAACTCAGAATTCTTTTAGGTAAGGGTTGCCTTAGATGGCCGGATTCAAAACGTCACTACCTTGGCTGCTCGCAATTTCGCAATATTGACGTTGCGTAAATCTTCCTCCAGTTGTGAACTTGGTCACCCAGTGTTACGGGAGTGATCCCCTTACCCCTTTATGTGTCAAACTTTCGCATGAAACCCACATATTCCCCACAGGAGGGTGAATATTCTTCACAAGATCTTTGCGATTAAGGTGCACACCCGCAGGCCACCCAGTAACCTTTCCGGCATGAGTAAGACGTATGTGGGATCCCGCCTTCGCCAACTTCGCCGTGAGCGCGATCTCAGCCAGGCTTCCTTAGCCGCCACGCTGGGCCTTTCGGCCAGCTACGTCAACCAGATCGAGCACGACGTTCGGCCACTTACCGTTCCGGTCCTCCTTCGCATCACCGAAGTCTTCGGAGTTGACGCCACCTTCTTCTCCCGCGACGATGACTCGCGCCTCCTCGCGGAGATCCAGGACGTCATCCAGGACAAGGAGCTGTGCCCCTCCCCCGTCGAGCTGCAGGAGCTCTCCGAGCTGGTCTATAACCACCCCACCGTCGCCCGCACGCTGGTGGATGTCCACCGCCGCTACCGCAATGTGCGCGATAAGCTCTCACTCGCCACCGATACCCGCCGCACCACCGAGGCCACCCAGGCACTGTCCATGCCGCACGATGAGGTGCGCGATTTCTTCTATGCCCGCCAGAACTACTTGGACGGCCTGGACCACCATGCGGAGCAGCTTGCCGACGCCCTCTCGGTCACCCAATTCGGCATCCGCGACACCGAACATGCCCTAGCCCAGCGCCTGCGCGATCTCCACAACGTAGACATTCACATCACCTCACAGATGGATGGCACGCTGCACAGCTTCGACCGCGAGACCTGCGAATTTCGGCTCGCCTCGCGCTTAAGCGAAGGGCAACGCGCCTTCCGCATGGCCGCGGAGCTGAGCTTCCTCGAGGCTGGCGAGGAGATCGCATCTTTGGTAAAAAATGAGCCGTTTACCTCGGATGCCTCGCGTAACCTAGCGCAACGCGGATTGGCCAGCTACTTCGCCGCCGCCACCGTGATGCCCTATACCCTGCTACATTCTGAGGCTGAACGCTCCGGCTACGACGTGGAATACCTCTGCCAGGTCTTCGGAGTGGGCTATGAATCCGTCGCCTCTCGGCTGTCCACCCTGCAGCGCGATAACCTGCGCGGCATTCCTTTTACCTTCGTCCGCGTCGACCGCGCCGGAAACATGTCCAAGCGACAATCCGCCACCGGCGTGCACTTTTCCAATAATGGCGGCACCTGCCCGCTGTGGAATGTCTACGAGACCTTCACCCAGCCGGGCATTATTTCCCGTCAGTTGGCCCAGATGCCCGATGGCCGCAATTACCTGTGGATCTCCCGCGCGGTACAGCACCATCAAGGCCGCTTTGGCGATACCAATAAGCTTTTCGCCATTGGCCTGGGCTGCGAGGCTCGCCACGCCGACCGCACCGTCTACGCAGAAGGTCTCGACCTCAAAGATCTCTCTTCTGCTACCCCTATCGGCTCCGGTTGCCGCACCTGCCCGCGCGAGAATTGTGCGCAGCGCGCCTTCCCACCCATTAACGAGGTCATCAGCATCGATGCCCACCGCTCAGCGGTGGCACCGTACTAGTTACGCATCACCACGACGAGCCTTTTCGGGGGCGTAGACATACAAAACGGCACCGCGGTCCCTTTGCCTGGTGGGCGGGGGACGGCGCGGTGCCGTGGGTGTTGCGCTCAAGGCGACGTCGCCAAGCGCCCCTGCTTAGAGGTTAATCATGTGGCCGCCGATGCCCTCGGCAGCTTCCTTCATGGCCTCAGAGAGGGTCGGGTGGGTGTGGACGTTGCGGCCGATTTCCTCAGCGGTGAGGTCAAAGCGTTGCGCCAGGGTCAGCTCCGGCAGCAGCTCGGAGACATTGGAGCCCACCATGTGGCCGCCGATGAGCTCGCCATACTCGCCATCCGCAATGAGCTTGACAAAGCCCGCGGTCTCGTTGAGACCGGCAGCTTTGCCGTTGGCGGAGAACGGGAAGGTAGCGACCTTGATATCGCGGTCCGCGAACTTCTCCTTTGCGGCCTCTTCGGTGTAGCCGAAGGAAGCGACCTGCGGGTTGCAGAAGGTAGCGCGCGGCATGTTCATGTAGTCACCCAGAAGCTGGGTCTCCACGCCGGCGATGGTCTCTGCGGCGACAACGCCCTGTGCCTCAGCAACGTGTGCGAGCTGCAGCTTCGCGGTGACGTCACCGATGGCGTAGATGTGGTCCACGTTGGTGCGCATGGTGTCATCGATGGCGATGGCGCCGCGCTCGGTGAGCTCAACGCCGGTGTTCTCCAGGCCGAAGCCCTCGGTACGTGGGGCGAAGCCGATGGAAATCATGGCGCGGTCCACGGTGAGGGTGTCCTGCTTGGAGCCATCCTTGGACTCGACCTCAACGGTGACATTATCGCCATTGTCCTTGACGGAGGTGGTCTTGTAGCCGGTCAGGAGCTTTACGCCAAGCTTCTTGTACTCCTTAGCAATGGCCTTGGAGACGTCCTTGTCCTCGTTCGGCAGCACGCGGTCCATGAACTCCACGATGGTGACGTCCACGCCGTAATTGGACAGAACATAAGCAAATTCCATACCGATGGCGCCGGCGCCGACGATGACCATGGACTTCGGGGCCTCATCGTTGAGGATCTGCTCCTCATAGGAGACGATATTGCCGCCGAGCTCTACGCCCGGCAGGGACTTGACCACGGAGCCGGTGGCGATGATGCAGTCATCGAAGGTGACGGTCTTGCCCTTGTCATCGCCGTCAGTGATTTCAATGGTCTTCTCATCCTTGAAGGAGCCAAGGCCGTTGATCTCGGTGATCTTGTTCTTCTTCATCAGGTAATGAACGCCCTTGACGATGCCCGCGGAAACCTTGCGGGAACGCTTGTGGGCTACACCGAAGTCGAAGGAAACATCGCCGGAGATGCCGAAGTCCTTTGCTTCATGGTTGAAGGTGTGGGCAACCTCAGCGTTCTTCAGCAGTGCCTTGGAAGGGATGCAGCCTACGTTGAGGCAGACACCGCCCCAGTACTGCTTCTCGATTACGGCAACTTTCTTACCAAGCTGAGCTGCACGGATGGCGGCCACGTAGCCGCCAGGGCCCGCGCCGAGTACTACTACGTCATAATGTTCATTAGTCACGCCCTACAGGATACGTAACTTTCCCCTCCATGTCGCGCATTGGGTCACACTCTTTTGCCCGTGTACCCCACGCTTCGGGGGTAAAACGCACAAAGGCCCTGCACGGTGACGTCGGCAAGCGCGCGACGTCGTGCAGGGCTATGGGCTCGGTATTTTAGAACAGGCCGAGAGCCAGGGCAGCGTTGGAGGACATGGAGGAGCCCATGTGCAGGAACTGGCCCAGAACTTCGTTGATGGATACGAGGATGGAATCGAAAACGTTCATTTTTCTTCTTTCTGTTTTTGCCTAGAGCGAGGGATGGGCCCGCGGATGGGACCGCACTATTCACACGTTTAGAACTAACGGGAATTGTAGCGCCGCCGTTACATACGCGCTGCGTTCAGAATTATGACACACAAACCACATGCGTCACAGGTTTTGCTACATTAAAAGGGCTATTAAGGCATAGAGTCTTGCTAACACTCCCGCTATGCGGAACGATACCTACTGAGAAGATTCTCTTAACTCGAGGAAGCTAAAAATATGCATACTTTGCGCTCTATCGGCTCCAGCGTCGCAGGCATCGCCATCGCGGCAGGAGTCCTCTCCGCCCCTATCGCCTCCGCCGTCGAGCCGGCCAAGATTCAGGGGGACGCCACCCCATCCACCATCCGCGAGGTAAACCTCACCGACTCGGCAGATCCGGAAAATATCAACTACGCCATCACCACCGAGGGCGAAAACCGCGTGGTAGATATTGCCGGACTAAAGGACAAGGACAAGTGGAAGGGTTATGCCTTCGGCCACAAGAGCGCCCAGGGCAACCACTACGGCAACCACGTCAAGGTCATGACGGCTACCTCCGCCGCCATGGGTGGCCGCGAGGTCCCGCTTGCGGTCATCTCCCCAGACGGCAACTTTGAAAAGAAGCGCCCCACCCTGTACCTACTCAACGGCGCGGGCGGCGCTGAGCAGGGCATGGACTGGATCACCGCCACCGCGAAGCGCGACGTCAACCCAGAGCAAGAGGGCGTGCAGGACATGGTGGATTTCTACACGTCCAAGGACGTCAATGTGGTCATCCCACAGGCCGGTGCCTTCTCCTACTACACTGACTGGGTTTCTACGCCGGATGCCGGCTACCTCAAGGGCCCACAGAAGTGGGAGACCTTCCTGACCAAGGAGCTGCCAGGCGCTCTAGAGGATCATATCGGAGGCAATGGCAAGCGCGGCATCGCTGGCATGTCCATGGCCGCTACCTCCTCCCTGCTGCTGGCGGAGCACAACCCGGGCTTCTACAACGCGGTGGGCTCCTTCTCCGGCTGCGCGGCTACCTCTCGCCCGCTGCCGCGCCTGTACACCCAGCTGACTGTCAACCGCGGCGGCGGCTCGGCCGATCAGATGTGGGGCGCTATGGGCAGTGAGTACAACGTGTACAACGACGCATTGGTCAATGCCACCCCGAAGAATTTGGGCCCATCCGAGACCTACGTCTCCGTGAATAGCGGTTTGGGCGGTGCCAATGACTGGGGCGCTAAGGGATCGTCCACCCTCATCGTGGAGGGCGGCGTCATCGAGGCTGCTATGAGCTCCTGCACCCACGATCTCAAGGCCAAGATGGATTCCCAGGGCATGAAGGCGGATTGGAACTTCCGCAATACCGGCACCCACTCCTGGCCGGGCTGGCGCGATGACATCTTCTCCTCGTGGAAGACCTTCGAGCGTGGCTTTAACAAGGACGCCGCAGAAGCTCCGGCCGAGCCGGAAGTAAAGCCCAACGAGCTTTCCATCGATGCGCCGCAGGCTCAGGAAAATGCGCAGATCAAGGACGTCCCGAGCGCCGCTGACCAGTCCCCTGATAAGGACTTCGTCGAGGGCAAGGAAGCCGAAGCTCCAGAGGCTGCCGGCGCTGCGGAATAAGTAGCGCAGAAGTATAATCAACGAGTTCATTAACTACAGGAAAGAAGCACAATGAAGCGTCTTAGCCCCATCCTGGCCGCCACCGCAGTGTGCGCAGGCTTGGCTAGCGCCCCGATGGCGGGCGCCGCACAGCTCACCCCGCAGCAGGTAGCAGGCAACGCCGCCCAGTCCACCCTGGCCCCACTGGAGGTCACCCCGGAATTGGAGCAGCAGACCTGGTACCAGAAGTACAAGGACGATCCGCGCGTCGATAAGCTGCAGGCCACCTCCCCGGCCATGAACGGCCGCAAGATTCCGCTGGCTGTCATTCGCGCGACGGATGAGAACCGCCCGACCATCTACCTGCTCAATGGCGCAGGCGGCGCGGAGCAGGACATGGACTGGCTGAAGCTTTCCGATGCCGTGGATTTCTACCACTCCAAGAATGTCAACGTGGTTATCCCGCAGGCTGGCGCCTTCTCCTACTACACCGACTGGGTATCCGACCCGAACTCCCAGTATCTTAAGGGCCCACAGAAGTGGGAAACCTTCCTCACCAAGGAACTGCCGGGCACTATCGAGGGACACATCAAGGCGGATAGCCACCGCGCCATCGCGGGTATGTCCATGTCCGCTACCTCCTCCCTGCTGCTGGCAGAGCACAACCAAGGCTTCTATGACGCCGTTGGTTCCTACGCCGGCTGTGCGGCTACCGCCTACCCGGTAGAGCACAAGGCCGTTGAGCTCACCGTTAATCGCGGTGGCGCTTCCGCAGAGCAGATGTGGGGACCATTCGGCTCCCCCACCAATCGCTATAACGATGCGATGATGAACCACGAGAAGCTGCGCGGCACGGAGCTGTACATCTCCTCCGGTTCCGGTCTGGCCGGCAAGGAGGATACCTTCTCCTATCACGTGGCTCAGGGCACGAACCCTGCGGCGGCCGCGGCAGGCTCCGCTGTCCTGCAAGGTGAGGGCGGTGCCATCGAAGCTGGCGTGAACTACTGCACCCACAACTTCAAGGCCAAGTTGGACCAGGCTGGCATCCCGGCTACCTATAACTTCCGCAATACCGGCACCCACTCCTGGCCGCACTGGATTGCGGACCTCAAGGATTCTTGGCCGGTCTTCGAGCGCGCTTTCAATAAATAAGCTCGTTTCTTTCCGCGGCTAAAAGGGCGGTAGGCTTGCAGCATTATGAAGTTGCTTCCTACCGCCCTTTCGCGTACCCACACTGACCCTTATACCGGCGTGGATTTTAACCTCGGATTTGAGGTGTCCCACTACACGCTGGATCTGACCTACCGCGTGGAGCCCAACTTGCTCCACGGCGAGGCCGTTTTAGCAATCCGAGCGACCGCCGATTTAACGTCTTTGACCTTGGATTTGGGCGGGGCGATGGTGGCCCGTCGCGTGACCGCGAAGGGTGCACCGCGGGTGGCAAAGTTCCGCCAGTCTTCCGGTAAGTTGCGTCTTCGTTTCGCTGCAGAAATCGCCGCCGGTACGGAGTTTGAGCTGGTTATTCGCTATGGCGGTAGCCCTCGCCCCATCCGCACCACCTGGGGCGAGATTGGTTGGGAAGAAACCGAGTCCGGCTCGCTGGTAGCCAGCCAGCCCAATGGCGCGCCGAGCTGGTTCCCCTGCGACGATACACCGTCTGAAAAGGCGCTCTATGACATCATCATTACGGCCGATGATCCCTTTATCGTTGTGTCTAATGGCGACCTCGTCTCCCGCAGGGCGGGCGGCTCCACCACGCGCTGGCATTACCGTACCCGCCAGCCCATGGCCACCTACCTGGCTACGGTGCAGGTAGGTGAGTTTTCCAGCTTTGCCTTGGGCCCTTCCACTCGGGCTTGGGCTCCAGCCACGCTGCGCGAGCGGGTGCTGAATGAATTTGCCCAGCAGCAGGAGATGGTGGACTTCTTTACCTCCATTTATGGCCCCTACCCGTTTGCGGATTACCAGGTGGTCATCACGGAAGATGAGTTGGAGATTCCGCTCGAAGCGCAGGGGCTTTCTATCTTTGGATCCAACCATGTGAAGGGAGACCACGCCTTCGAGCGCCTTATCGCGCATGAGCTTTCCCACCAGTGGTTTGGCAATTCCGTGGGCCTAGGCGAGTGGAAGGATATCTGGCTCAATGAGGGCTTTGCCTGCTACAGCGAGTGGTTATGGGCCGAGCACAAGGGCGAGACCACCGCGCGCGAGGCAGCACGGTCCCACTACAACGTCCTAGGCCGCAAGGCGCAGAACCTCACCGTTTCCGATCCGGGTGCGCGCGATATGTTCGATGACCGCGTGTATAAGCGCGGTGCTTTGACCGTGCACGCCATTCACCGCCTGCTTGGCGACGCCTTCTTTAGCACCCTCCGCAGCTACCTCACCGAGCACCAGCATTCGGTGGTGGAGCCTTCCATGTTGCTAAATTCCTTCCGCGCCGCCGCTCCTGATGCCGCGCTTTTCGACGCCACCGTAGACGCTTGGCTCAACCACACGGCCCTTCCTTCATTCCCGAGTTAGTGGTTTTGGCCCTGCGTTTGTTTGGGGATTGTCTAATCTATTGACCAATCCCTTCTTTCCTGTTGACGGGGTGTTTTATCTAGGTAGAATAGAACATGTAAACGAACAGGAGGGGGGATTATGCAGACCACCAAGCACGCGGAGATAGACTCCGCCATCGCCCAAGTTGCCGCCGGGTTAACCCAACTGCGCGCCCTCATGCAGGATCCCTCCGACCTCTCTTTCGAGCTTCTTCACCCTCATTTCGAGCACTTGGAAAGGGCCCTGGGCAACAAGGCCGCTATTGACGCTGCCTTCGCCTTCATCGCGGAGCGCGATGACGCCGGCCGCCGCGTGGGCTCCTCCAAGGCCAAGGACTACCTGACCGCCCGCCTAGGTCTTAGCGAGTCCGAAGCCGCCGCCCGTCTGCGCAATGGGCGCAACCTATTTGCCCCTATCCCCGAACCGGAGCCCACTCCCCCACCTGCTGATCCCGATGCTGATGACGCCACACGCGCACAGGCCGAGGAAGAAGCCCGCCGCCGCGCCGACCGCGAGCGCCGCGAAGAGGAAAAGCGCCGCAAGAAGCTTTTCGAAGAAGAGCCTATCCCTGAGCGCATCCTTAACCTCATCGAGAATGAGCTGCGCAGCCTCAGCAAGTACGCCATCCCCGGCCCAAGCGAGCTGCGCAACCAGGCCCTCGAGCAGGCCAAGCGCCGCTCCTTCGATTCCTTACGCGAGTGGCTGCGTAAGGCAGTTCGCAAGGCGAATAAGCACGCCCTCAATCCTGCCGGCGAGCCCGATCCGCACGCCGCTACCCGCAAGCGGCGCTTTAGCATCTCCCGCCAAGATGCTGACGGCGGTGTGCATATCTCCGGATACCTCGACGCCTCCGCGGCCGCCATCCTTGCCAGTGCCTTTGCTCCCGCCAAAAATAAAGGCAGCGCCGATCTCAGCGCCGAGGATGATACCCGCACTTATGCCCAGCGCATGGCGGACCAATTGACCGCTGCCTTGTCGAGCTACCTTTCTGCCACCCAAAAGGACTCAGCGGGCCTTGGTTCTTTCTTCGTCGCCACCACCTTGGAAGAACTGGAGGCGATGGGCGGCGATACCCGCTTCGCCACCAGCACCGGCATCGAGCTTTCTCCGCTCGATCTCCTCCGCTTGGGTGCCGCGCAGCACGATTTCTTCTGTGCGGTGGATGAGAAGGGCTTTCCCCTCGAACTTGGCCGCACCAAACGCACCGCTTCCCTCTGGCAGAAGCTCGCCCTCGCGGCCTCCGAGCTTGTCTGCACCCACCCCGAGTGCCACCGCCCCTGGCAGGACTGCGATGTCCACCATCTGCAGGCTTGGTCTCACGGCGGCGCCACCGACCTAAAAAATCTGACGCTGCTGTGCCGTCGCCACCACGTGGACAATAACGATTACCGCGATGGCCGCAACGGAATGGGTCACGCCGAACGGGACCCCGGCACCGGCCGGGTGGGCTACCGGGCCGCGCACGCGAGCGGGCTATCGCCCACAGTAGAGGTCAACGACCACCCCGCCGCGGAACAAGCCCCGGGACGCAGGCTCACGGATCCGCCCTCGCCACCACCGTCTCCCCCGGGCGCGGCCTGACCTCTTGCGCGCGGGCCCGCGGCCTGCCACAGCAGCCCGTCCGACTGCCCTACACTGGATAACCATGCAAACGATGCTCGTCACTGGCGGCGCCGGTTTTATCGGCGCCAATTTCGTGCGCCTCATGCGCCAGGCGCGCCCCGATACCCGCGTTACGGTGCTTGATAAGCTCACTTACGCCGGAAACCGCGCCAACCTCGACGATCTGGATATTGACTTCGTCGAGGGTGATATCGCCGATTCTGCGACGGTAGAACCGCTCGTCGCTGCCGCCGATGTAGTAGTTCACTTCGCCGCCGAATCCCATAACGACAATTCTTTGCGTGACCCCTCCCCCTTCCTCCACACGAATATCGTGGGCACGTTCACGCTGTTGGAGGCGTGCCGGAAGCACGATACCCGCTTCCACCATGTCTCCACCGACGAGGTTTTCGGTGATCTCGAGATTGGGGCAGAAACCAAGTTTGACGAGAACACCGCCTACGCCCCCTCCAGCCCGTACTCCGCCACCAAGGCAGGTTCTGACCACCTCGTGCGCGCATGGGTGCGTTCTTTTGGGCTGCGCGCCACCATCTCGAATTGCTCCAATAATTATGGGCCGTATCAGCACATCGAGAAGTTCATTCCCCGCCAGATCACCAATATTCTCTCCGGCCGCACGCCCAAGCTTTATGGGACGGGCGAGCAGGTCCGCGATTGGATTCATGTCGATGACCACAACGAGGCAGTGCTCGCCATCCTAGAGCGCGGCCGGATTGGAGAGACCTACACTATCGGCGCGGATCAGCCGGATATCAGCAATAAGCAGGTCATCGAGCTTATCTGCGAAATTATGGGCCACACCCGCGATGGGCGCGCCCTCTATGAGCACGTGGCGGACCGCCCCGGCCATGATCAGCGCTATGCCATGGATGCCACCAAGCTGCGCCGCGAGCTGGGCTGGGCCCCGCGGTTTACGGATATCCGCGCCGGCCTCCAAGACACCATCGCGTGGTACCGCGATAACGAAGACTGGTGGAAGCCCGAGAAAGAAGACGTAGAGACCCGCTACAAGCAGCAAGGACAGTAGACATGCGCATAACTGAAACCGCCATCCCGGGACTACTCATCATCGACCTCGACGTGCACGGGGACAATCGCGGCTGGTTCAAAGAAAATTGGCAGCGGGAAAAGCTCACCGGTCTCGCGCCCGAACTCGCGAGCTTTCAGCCGGTGCAGAACAATATTTCCTTCAACCACGCCGGCGCTACCCGCGGGCTGCACGCCGAGCCTTGGGACAAGCTCATCTCGGTGGCGCAGGGCAAGATTTTTGGTGCGTGGTGCGACCTGCGCGAGGGGTCGGAGAGCTTCGGCGAGGTTATTACCCACGAGATTGGGCCGGAGACGGCGGTGTTTGTGCCGCGAGGCGTCGCCAATGGCTTTCAAGCGCTGGAGGATACCTCTTATAGTTACTTGGTCAATGAGCACTGGTCGGCCGAGGCGCGCTATGCCGCGGTGAACCTCGACATCGTGGACTGGCCATTAGAGCTCACCGAGATTTCGGAGAAAGACAAGCAGCACCCCAGCCTCGAAGAGGTGAGCCCGATGCCCGCCCGGCGCATCCTCGTCACGGGTGCGAATGGGCAGTTGGGGAGGGCGCTGAAGCGCCTGCTTGGCGACGCCGAATTTTGCTCCCACGCCGACTTCGACATCACCAATCCGCCAGAGCGAAATTGGAAGCAGTACTCGACCATCATTAACTTCGCGGCATATAACGACGTCAACGGCGCCGAAAACGACCGCGCCGCCGCGTGGGCCGTCAACGCGGAAGGGCCGGCAAAGCTGGCACGCATCGCCGCAGAAAACCAGATCACGCTGGTGCATGTCTCGAGCGACTATATCTTCGATGGGGCGAACGAGGTCCACACCGAGGCGGAGTTGCCGTCGCCGCTCAGTGCGTACGGGGCGTCGAAAGCCGCGGGTGATACCGCCGCGCAGACTGCGCCGCAGCACTACGTCATTCGCACCTCGTGGGTCTTTGGTGATGGCGAGAATTTCATGTCCACCATGCGCCGGCTGGCTAATAAGGGCGTGGAGCCGAAGGTCATCCATGATCAGCGCGGCCGCCCCACGTTTGCCGAGGACCTAGCCAAGGGCATCGTGCACCTGCTCAAGTCCGACGCGGACTACGGCGTGTATAACCTATCCAATTCGGGCGATACCGTGGGCCGCGATGAGATTGCCATGGCGGTATTCATCGGGCTCGGCCACGATCCGTCCGAGGTCACGCCAGTGACGACCGAGCAGTACCGCGAAATCGCGGGACCGGAGGCGCCGCGGCCCAAGGAATCGACGTTTGCGCTGGATAAAATCGAGGCCACCGGCTTCAAGCCGCAGAATTGGCGCGCCGCCCTGGCCCTGTACCTAGCGCTCTACCCGGAGGATTAAATGAAAGGCATCATCCTGGCCGGCGGTTCCGGCACGCGGCTCTACCCGATTACCAAGGGCATCTCGAAACAACTCATGCCCATCTATGACAAGCCGATGATTTACTATCCGCTGACCACGCTCATCCAGGCGGGTATTCGGGAAATCCTCATCATCACCACCCCGGAGGATGCGGGTGCCTTCCAACGCCTCTTTGGTGACGGCTCCCAGCTCGGACTCATGATCGATTATGCGGTCCAGCCGCGGCCGGAGGGGCTCGCGCAGGCCTTCTTGATTGGCGAGGATTTTATTGGAGACGATAGCGTCGCACTGGTGCTCGGCGATAATATCTTCCACGGCTTCGGCGGCGAGCTCACCCACTGCCAGGATCCGGAGGGTGGCATCATCTTCGCCTACGAGGTCTCGGATCCGCAGCGCTACGGCGTGGTGGAATTCGACGCTGCGGGGCATGCGCTCAGCATCGAAGAGAAGCCGGAGGTTCCGCGGTCGAATCACGCGGTGGTGGGCTTGTATTTCTATGACAACTCCGTCGTGGACATTGCCAAGGGCATCCAGCCCAGCGGCCGCGGCGAATTGGAAATCACGGCCGTCAATGAGGAGTACCTGCGCCGCGACGAGCTGAATGTTCAGCGGCTGCACCGCGGTAGCGTCTGGCTCGATACCGGCACGGTGGACTCTATGAGCGAGGCTTCTGCCTATGTTGAGGTGATGCAAAAGCGCACCGGGATCGTTATCGGATCGCCCGAGGTTGCTGCCTATGAGGCGGGCTTTATCGACCGCGCCCAGCTAGAAGCACTCGCCGAGCCGCTGCTTAAGTCCGGCTACGGCGAGTACCTGCGGGCGTACTAACGGCTAGTAACCGCGCTCGATGTATTCGTCGAGGCGTGCGGCTTCGGCACCCACCGTGGTGGCGTCGCCATGCCCCGGCAGGACCTTGGTGTCCTCCGGCAGGGTGAAGACCACGTTCTTCAGCGACTCGATGATCACATCGAAGTCGGAGTACTTGCGGCCAGTGGCACCAGGGCCGCCATTGAAGAGCGTATCGCCCGACAGCAGCGTCTCGCCCACGTGCAGCACCACGCAGCCCGGCGAGTGACCAGGGGTGTGGTAGACCGTGATTTTCTCGCCGCCGATATCGAATTGACCGCGATCCGCCAGCGGCGTATACGGGGCATCGCCATTGGACTCCTGCCACAGCATGTCATCGTCCGGGTGCAGATAAACCTCGGTATCGAAGCGCTTGGCGGCCTCGGGGGCGAGCTCGCAGTGGTCATTGTGCGCGTGGGTGAGCAGGATGCCTTCCACGTGGCGATCGCCTACCAGCTCCGCTACGGCATCGAGATCGTGAGAGGGATCCACCACATAAACATTGGAGTCATCGCCCACGACGTAGACGTTATTATCCACGTCCCACTCGCCGCCGTCGAGGCGGAACTTGCCAGAAGTAACCGTGCTATCGATGCGCATTAGAACTCCACCACCGAACGCAGGACCTTGCCGGACTTCATGGTGGCGAAGGCCTGCTCGACGTCGTCAAGCGCAATGCGCTCGGAAACGAACTTTTCTAGCGGGAAATTGCCGGCCTTGGATAGCGCTACATAAGCGGGGAAATCGCGCTCCGGGAGGCAATCGCCGTACCACGCTGGCTTGATGGAACCGCCGCGGCCGTAGAGGTCGATGGCGGGAATGTCCACGTGGTCGGTGAGGTTTGGCACGCCCACCATGACCATGCGGCCGGCGTGGTCGCGGGAGTAGAAGGCCTGGCGCCAGGTGGGCTGGATACCCACGGCGTCGATGGAAACATCGGTACCGAAGCCGCCGGTGAGCTCGCGGACGGCGTCGATGACTTCCTGTTCCGACAGGTCCTTGGAGCAGATAGTATCGGTCGCGCCGAATTCGCGGGCGGTTTCCAGCTTGGATTCGTCAATGTCCACGGCGATGATCTTTGCCGCGGCCGCCAGCTTGGCGCCTGCAATGGCGGCCATGCCCACGCCGCCGCAGCCGAAGACGGCAACGGACTCGCCGAGCTGGATGTCACCGGTATTCACGGCCGCGCCGAGGCCCGCCATGATGCCGCAGCCCAACAAGCCTGCAGCGGCTGGGTCAGTGTCTTCCACCTTGGTGCACTGGCCCTCGTGGACCAGGGTCTTTTCCGCGAAGGAACCGATGCCCAGCGCAGGAGTGAGCTCGGTGCCGTCCTCGAGGGTCATCTTCTTCGAGGCGTTGTGGGTATTGAAGCAGTACTTTGGCTCGCCCTTCTTGCAAGCGCGGCACTCGCCGCATACGGCGCGCCAATTCAAAATGACGAAGTCGCCCTCCTCCACGTGGGTGACCGCAGAACCTACGGTCTCCACCACGCCTGCGGCCTCGTGGCCGAGCAGGAACGGGAAGGCGTCTTCAATATCGCCATCGCGGTAAGCAAGGTCGGTGTGGCATACGCCGCAGGCCTGCACGCGCACGATGACGTCATTAGGGCCGGGGTCGGGGACAACAATATTGACGGTTTCGACTTCCGCGCCCTTGGAACGGGCAATAACAGCTTTTACAGTCATGCGCCCGAGCGTACCGATATTTTCAAAATCGGCACATTAATGAAAATATTTTTTAAGAGCGAGCGATGACGTTGGCCGTATGCTCGTGGCCGCGCTGGTTCATGTGGATGGGCAGGTTGCCGTCGCCTGCGCTAAAGTCCACTAGACCAGCCCACATGCGCTGGTTTGCATCGGCGCACATGCCGTTATTGCGGGTGGAAGGTTTCATATCCAAGAACTGCACGCCGGTGCGTGCCGCCAGGTCCACCTGCATCCACTGTGCCTTATTCTCAAAGTCCTGGATTGGCGGCAGGAAGGTGGAATCGGCCGGGCGCGGGCCGAAGTGGAAGAGGCAGTAGTACGGGCCAGAACCGATAGTGGGGTAGCCAACGATCTGCACGCGCGCATTCGGAGCCGCACACTTAATGCGCTCAATCTGCGGTGCGGTATGGTCCGCGAACTGCTTGCGAATCTGCGACAGGTTGAGCTCGCGGTGGTTATAGGTGTCATTGAAACCGGTAGTGATTACCACACGGTTGGTAGCCGGAGTCAGCGCGCCGGTACGGATGGCCGCATCCACCTGCTGGAAAATCTGCGGGCCGCGGGACATGGACACGGCGCCGGAGCAGGAGAAGTCCCGCACCGGAAGGCGCAGCTTGGCACCGGCACGCTTGGCGTAGTTATTGGAGGTCGGGCAATCCACGCCCACACCCTTAGAGGGATCGTAACGGTGGGCGAAGTAGGAGCCGGCATCTGGATCCGCGAGGACGGAATCGCCGAAGGCTACTAGGTTGCGCTCCGCGGCGGTGGCCTGCGGCGCGACTGCCACGCCTACGACGGCCAGCGCGGACGCCACCACGGAGAGGACTTTGAGCTGCAGAGATTTCATGAGATCCTTTTCTAGAAACACCAGTAACTTCAGGTAACTGTAGTCACTTCTGTAATTTCGAGTTGGCGGCTACACCGCGCGCCTCTCTCACGATATCGTCCATGGTTACCTTTTTGTTATCTTCGCTTTTTGGAGCTACCCCAACCGTGAATTTTTCTGATTTCACATTCCACGCTGCAGCCCTCGGCCGGTTCGTGCCGGCGCTTCTTAACGCCGGACTCATCAGCCACCAAGGCGGCGCGAAGGCCCAGCTCAACCTGCTGCCGAACCTGGCCCGCTACCGCTTTACCACCGCACGCGAGATCGAGCAGGGCTACCTTGCCTGTCCGGAGCGCTTGGCGCTTATCGACGACGACGGCACCCTCACCTACCGCCAGCTGCGCACCCACACGCAGGGCTTCGCCCGCTACCTCCGCTCGCTGGACCTGCCCGAGATTCGCCTCGGCGTCATGGCGCGCAACGGCCGCGGCATCATCATTCCGCTCGGCGCCAAGGGCTATGTGGGCGCTTCTATTTACCTGCTCAACGTAGGCTCCTCCCCGGAGCAGCTGGCCGGCTGCATTGAGGAAAACGGCATCAATGTGCTCGTCGTGGATGATGAATTCATCGACCGCGTGGACACCGATATCCCCGTAATCATCGCGCACGATACCGGGGCTAGCGAGCTGCCGAAGTTAGACAAGATTGTGAAGAATCCACCGGCCGTGGAGCTGCCGCGCTTCCCCAAGCACGGCCCGATCGTGCTCATGTCCTCCGGCACCACCGGCATTCCGAAGGGCATTGTGCGGCCGGAACCGACCCTGCCGGTAGTGCTGGCCTCCATCGTGGATACCATTCCATGGCGCGCCGACCAGCGCCTGCAGATCACCGCCTCCATCTTCCACACCTGGGGATGGGCCTGCATCAATATCGCACTCGGACTGCGCAATACCATCGTCACCCGCCGCGTATTCGACGCGGAGCAGGTGCTTGACGATGTCCAGCGCTACCGCCTCGATGGCATGATTTCCTCCCCCATCTTCTTTAAGCGCCTAGTGGAGCGGGACCCAGCCGGTGAGTTCGATACCTCGAGCCTGAAATTCATCGCCTCGGCCGGCAATGCGCTGACTCCGGAGGTGGTCAAGGAGACCAATGAGCGCTTCGGCGCCATCCTATGCAACGTATACGGATCCACTGAGCTCGCGCTCGCGACGACCGCCACCATGGATCAGGTGGCCGCCAACCCCACCATCGCCGGGCGCGTGGCCTCGGGCACGAAGCTGCGCATCCTCGATAAGGAGGGCCACCCGGTTCCGCGCGGCGAGGTGGGAGAGATCTACCTGACCAACTCCACTGCGATGACCGGCTATACCAACCCGAACCTGCGGCTCAATAAGGTGGACGGGCTCATTTCCATCGGCGATTTGGGCTACATCGATGAGCACGACTTCCTGCACGTGGTCGGCCGCGCCGATGACATGATCATTGTCGGCGGCGAAAACGTCCACCCGCAGTCCATCACCGAGGTCCTCGAGGCCATGCCCGGCATCCACGAGGTCCATGCCGGTGGCGTGGAGGATAGCGAGACCTTCCAGCGCATCGCCGTGTGGGCGGTGCCTACTGCCGACGCCACCGGAAAGGCCCTCACGGCCGACGCCATCCGCGAGTGGGTCCGCACCAAGCTCGCCGATCACTCCGTGCCGCGCGATGTGCACTTCCTATCCCAGCTGCCGCGCAACGCCACCGGCAAGGTGGTCCCGCGCCTACTGCACAACCACGGCGAGGCTTAACGCTCTGCACCCACTGCCGTGCCCACAACGGCGAAAGGCCGCAGGCTAGATAACCTGCGGCCACTGTGGAGCCGCCTGCGAGAATCGAACTCGCGACCTTTTCATTACGAGCTATTTTCAAAGCCCAGGCTAACCATCTAACAACCCCGTCCACCCACGAAAGCCCAGGCCAAGCACAAAACCATCACCGGGTTACTTCTCGTCCATTCGCCCGCTTTCGTAGAGAAGCGTAGCCAAAACGTAGCCACGCAGCCACAGTATTGACAGCCCGATTTTCTGTGTGTTTTCCTGGAAAGGGCGGGGAACCCACGTCACTTTTTGGGTATAGCATGAAGCCCCAATCCTTGTTACCAGGATTGGGGCTTCACTCATGTTTAGGGCAGGCGGCGCTAGTGTGCCAGTCATGTTGGGCGCATAACTCCAAGACGTAGTCGTTTTAGCATTTTGCGGCCTCCCCCTCGTCGTGCAAGGCCTCATAGACTTCACGCACGTTGACCGCCTGCGGGTCCAGGCCGTCCCAGGTCTCCGCATGGTCCGTGATGTAGTCCGCTAGCTCCTCTACGGAGAGCCCCATTATCCAGCGGTAGCTCCAATACTCCGACGAGGCCCAATTAAACGCATTCCAGGTATCCCAGTTCGTGTAGCCGTTGTAGGTCATTAGATTGCGACCTCCTCGGAGTAGCGCACATCGTCGGCGAGTACTCCCGCGGCATTCCCGAGCGCTTCGAAGAAGTCAGCCACGCGCTCGTGCCCCTCCGGTGTTATCTCCTCCACGAGGAAGGCCAGGGCTTCAAGGGTGGAGCTATCGAGCTCGAAACCGTAGTGGCCGACCTGGCGGTTCAGTTCCTGGGTTAGTTCGTTGCCGTTCATGGGGTTCTCCTGTCTGTGCTGGTGAAACGGTGTTTCTATCCCCAGGAAAACAGGCCTCACCCAGTAGGCACAATTATGGACATACCTGCGAAAACCCCCGCTCGGGGGTACAGGCCAAGGAACGCACGGGAGGGTATCTCCGAGCGCCTAGACCCCTTCTCCGGTACTGACACCCTCGGAGACGACGAGAGGCCACGGGAGATACCACGGAGCGCGTCGTCTAGGTCACATTCGTCCTGGTAGCGGCCCTAAACATAGCAAGACCCCCTCTAACGACGTTGAACCGTTAGAGGGGGTCTTAGCCCAGAGGAGACAGTGCCAGGGCGACGCAGGTAACCCTCACGCTTTCGCGGTCATGGGGGCCTTACTTCCGCTACTACCCCAAGGATGATTGTCAACAAAAATGAGTAGGCGGTGCGCTTAACGCGGCCCTGGCACTGCAGGACTTAAAGCAAAGTCACGTCCACGTGGCCGTTTTCGCTGTTGCGGATAGCCTGGGCGACTGGAGCGCCCGTCGAGGCCTGAGCGAAACCGCCAGCTTCAGCAACCTCCAAGAGGTCGCCCGCCATGTGAGGCCCCTTAGCCGGGACGCGGAAACAACGACCGGCCCCGCGCTGCACGGTAAGGTCGCCGCCCTTTTCCACGTCGTGGCCAGCCAGGCCAAAAGCCACAGCGCCCGGGGTAGCTACCTTGACCGCCAGTTGAGGAGTCTTCGCGGTCGTGTGTAGGCCGTCCGCTGCAACGATTTCGACCAGCTGGCCAAGCTTAATGTCCTCGGTAGCAGTCGCGGTGACTGCCTGTCCTGGGGTGTAAAGCTCGTCTAGAAACGGAGTGAAGTTCAACATCGTTTAGCCTCCTTTAGTCCTGCATGCCCAGACCAACGAGGCGAACCACGTTGCGGGGGCGCTGAATAGTGATTACCGGTTCGATATAGGACTGGCACCAGGTGGCGCGGATTGACGGGTCACGCCAGGTCTCGACGTGCAGGCCGCCCTTGGTTACGAGCTTGCCGAAGTTGCGGGCGTCGAGCAGGTAGCCAGTACCTTCAGGCAGCTTGTCGCAACCGTAGATAGTCAGACCCCACTGCTCCTCCAAGTTGTTCTGGTCATAGAGCAAAGTCAATGCGTCTGCAGAGTCCCAGTCCAGCAAGAGAACGTTCGCACTAGCAGACAGGCCGTGCTTGCGCAGGAGACCACGGGCGGCAACGATGGACGCCCACGGGCGCTTTTCGGCAGGCGTCGGGTTCGCGCCGTCGAGAACCACGCCGTGGAAGGAGTTCGCACCAATCGACAGGCCGCCGTTCTCTTTGTCGGTCACCTGGGCCAGGGCCTCGACCATCATGGTGTTCAGCGTGTCGTTAATCGAGGTGCCCAGCAGTGATAGGCCGTCCTCAATCAAGGAGGTATCGCCCGCGTCGATGGCCTCGTCGGAGACTCGGAACTTGCCGCCGATGTCTGACGTGTGGGCCTTCTTCAAATCACCAGGGGTAAAGCGCACCATAGGGTATTCGGAGTGCTCGGAACGCACACCAACGCCCTCGACCTTCATGTCGTCGGCGCTGACCTGCGTGTACTGGGCAACACCCGTCGGCACGGAGACTTCTGGAAACACCAGGCCCGGAATAGAGTTAGTCGCGTAGCTCTCCAGCACGTCGGCCAGGTGGTCAGTGTCGTCGAAAAGTGCACGCGCCGCGGCCTTGTCGGTTTCTTTCGAACCCAAAACCGCAGAGCGCGAACGGCGGAAATCTGTCGCAGCCATTAAAGCTCCTTTGCATCTATCAGCCACCTACCGCCCTCAAATGAGGCAGGTAGACAGCCACGGTTAATTCGTCGCCGAACAGCCCCCGGAGTGATTCCTAAACATCGCGCAGCCTGTTCGGTCGTCAGTTTCGAGTTCACCAGCTGCTGGTTTTCCAGAACAAGCACGTCACGTGACGAGACAGGACGCTGTGACAGCTGTATCAAGTCCGCCACTAAAGCACGCGCCGCCAGGGAGGACGGCTGCGGGGTGCGTCGCAGGTGCTCCACCAAGCAGGCCACCGAGTCCGGTGGTAGCACCACCGACCCCGGCTCCAGGGGCAGCGCCCTCACTCTTGGTGTTCCTGGTGGTAACGCGATTCAGCCTCCGAGAGGCTACGGTGTCGGTCCCAGACGAACTTCTTGACCTCCTCGGGGTCGAGACCGAAGTGGTCAGCCAGGGCACGGACCAGATTCGCGCCCTGAACCGCCAACGTCTTTAAAATCCAGAAATCCGTCAGGTCCATACGGGCCAGCAATTTGATTGTGCCGTCCAAGTCAGACAGGCCATTGCGGTTCCTCTTCTGGATAGCGCCGACACCGCCTAAGTCCACTCGGACCTTCTTCGGGTCGTGGCCGTCAACGGCGCACACCAGGGCCGTGCGGGCCAGAGGGACCAGGCTAGACATGGGTGGGTGACACATTTTGTGAGTCCTTTCAAAATTGGAAGTTTCGTTTAGTAGAAGTCTTGGGGTCGTTCCGGCGGCGCGTTAGACCAGTCAATGCCGCGGCAGTGCTCGTGGGTGCCAATATCGACGCCGCACCACACGCCGGTTCGCTCGGAGCGGCTCAACTGCTCGGCCGTGAACTTGCACGAGTGCTTGTGCTGACACTGGGCGCAGACGGTCCAGCAGGCCCGCATGCGGTATTCGTACTGGCGTTTAGGCTCTCCGTGAAAGCGAGAATCGAACCAGGGAGAATACCCAACGCACAACATCGGCGGCTTCTCGTCGCGAGGCACGCGCTAAATCTCCAGGGCGTCGGTTAACACGCGCACCAGACGACGGGCTGCAGGGGGATGCAACCGGTAGGAGCAGTCACCAAGCTTGAGATAGAACGCCTGCTCGCGGGACCCGTTGCGAGTCCGGCTGTTAGCCCGCAAGGTGATGTCCACCAGGTGCGGAGACTCGCCCATCACCTGGGCCTTGCCCACATTGGTGTGGAAACTGCTTGCGGGGCGACTGTCTGGCATTTCACTAGGTTTCATAGGCGCTCCTTGCGCACTGCTGCTGGTGGTTAAAGTTCTTGGAAATCAAAACACGCCGCCAATATCCCCAGGAAGGAATTACTACGCCCCGTTAATCACCCGCTCGGGGGATTCATAGCAGCCCGGGGCGGAGAAGCCGCGGGGAGCACCGTTAGGGAGGCAGGGACGCGGCCAGAAGAGGCCCGAGAAGGTATCTCGAAGGTATCTCCGAGCGCCTGGGAGGGCGTCGCCGGGCGTCGGTACCGGAGAGGGGGTTCAAACAGCCTCGAAAACGCCTTCCGAGGGTCCGAGCTCTCCACCAGAGTTTCAACCAACAAATGATTTTCAACCCAAAACGGGAGAGAGAACTCGACTATCAGAGCCGTGGGGGGAGTCAGGAAGATATACCCCCTCAACTTTTCTGGCATCCCCCCACCGCCAGCGACGACGCGAGAGCCAGCGGACCGCCAGCGCCCGAGCCTCGACCTCGCCAGCCGACCGGAGACCCGGACTGAGTGGACCTGGACTGACCCTCCCCCTAAAAGGGGGGGGGTCAGTCCAGTCCACCAGTCCGGTCCGGTCTAGGCGGGTCGGCTCTGGGGTCAGTGGACTGGTGGACTGGTCCATATGGACTGGTAGTCCAGTCCGGTAGTCCGGTCCATTTCGGAGACTAGGCGGACTGGTGGACTGGACCCCCCGGACTACCAGTCCAGTCCGGTAGTCCACCCTGTTCTCGCGTTACGCGAGGGACGCTCTTTAGCTCCCTCGGCGGTGCATACGGAAATTCATAATTGCCCGATTCCAGCGCCGTCTTCAGCTGTGCCGCCACATCAGCGCCACACCGCGCCACCTTCCTAACCTTGTTGCGAGACCAGGAGAAGCCCCCGCCCTGCTCTCGTTCGTAGGCCAGCAGGTCTTGAATGCGCTTGTCCCAAGTCTCCTTGCGCTCGTCGTACTCGGCCCGTTTCTTGCGTTCGGCTTCGAGTTGTTCCTGGGCGGCTTGGGCCAGTCGCTCCTGTGCCAGCTCCTCCTCGGACGCGATGGAGTAGCGCCGGTTCTCGTACTTCAGCGGCGTCTCAGCCAGCGCGGCATCTCGGCCCGTGACTTGCAACAGGCGCACGCTATCCGGCTGGCCAGGAGATACCGGGCGCAGCACCCAGTTAGCGTCCGACCAGCCCATCAGGCGGCTGTCCCCTCGGGCGCGTGTCCCCTCGTGTCCCGTGTGATGAACGACCATTAGAGCACCGATGTTCGCCTTCCGCTTCAGCTCGGTCAATCGGTCCAAGAACGGCCCGGTCTCGGTGTTCTCGTCCACGCCCATAGCCGTGAATACCGGCGACAACACGTCCAGGAACAGCACGTCTACGTCCTTCAGGGCCTCCGCCCAGGCGTCCAGCTTGGCGTCACTCATAAGGTCGAAGCTTCCAGCCTGGCCAATCAGCGGGTACAGCTCGACGCGGTCAGGGTTCTGAATCTCCTGGTCGCGTAGCCAGCTCTGCAAGATACGATAGGACAGCTCGGTATCCACCAGCGCGACGCGCTCCACCTGGGCAACGTCGAACCGGTCGAGGTATTTACCACCATCAGCCAGGCACCGGATTAGGTTCCCGACCAGCGTAGACTTGCCCGCCTTCGGCGGCGCGGCGAACAGCACCTTTCCGCCTTCGGGCCAGAGCTGGTCCACGACGTATTGTTCTTCGCCAAGGTCACGCTCCAGCAGCTCGCCCAGCGTCAGGCGCGGCACGCTTGCGAAATCCACAGGGTTCTTTTGCTCCTGCAACCGGCGTTTAGCCTCCTCGCGTACCTGCAGGCGCTCCAACTCGCGGGCAATCTCGCGCTCCAGGTGACTGGTTCCCATCGGTTCCGCCAGGGCAGCAGAACTCAATGTGGCTTGGACCTCGCCGCTGGTTAGCCCGACCTCCTGCCCAACTGCTAGCCAGTCTTGCTCCATGTCGAGGCCTTGGCGTCGAGCCTCGCAGACATAGCGGAAGAGAGTGTTATTTCGGGTGCCTACCCGTGCCTCGTCCTTAAACCTGTCGAGCAGGCCTGCCCGAAGAGACGCCCGGAAGATACCTTCCGTGGCCTTCCCGCGGTCTTTCGTAGGCTCGTCGGTACTAGTGCCCCGGCAAAGGTCGAGAAGCCAGCCGGGAGCCACGGAGATACCACGGAGACTAGGCAGCTCGTCCAGGGTGTGAGGGTCCACCGCCTGGCCGTCAACGTCCAGTTTGTACGGCTTGCCGTTCGGGTGAATCGACCCTGGCAGCACGACGTAGCCCTTCGCGCCGCGCAGGTCCACACCAGGCAACGCTCCGGCCTGGGTGGTCGTGTATTCCTCGTTGTCGTCGGGCAGCGTGAACCAGTGGTGCTCACCACCGCTACCGGTGTAGCACTTGAAGGTCTCCGGCAGGTCGTAGCCTTCCACAGACTCGAAGCCGTCGTCTCCCCCGTGGTCCACTCCGTCCACATCGAGAACTACTTGGTTATCCCGCGGGTGACCGCCGATGTTGGCGTTAGGGTGTTGCTCCCACCAGGAGCGAATCTGCGTCTCGTCGCGCGTCGCGTTCTTTTGCCAAGCTCCAATAAGTGGAGTTTTACCCTTAGGTTTTAGTGGGAACACCGCTACACCTTCGGAGGCATACCAAAGGGCCAGTTCCAGCATGGAACGAGGTTGTTTCGGGTTGTTCTCCCTGGTAAAATCGGGTTTAGAAATTTTAGGCATTAAAGCTCCTTAATCAAAGGACGCCCCACCTAGGGAACAGGTGGGGCGTTCATTTATATGAATGGTTGATTAACCCATCAACGAGGGGGCGCGGGAAGAAACTGCTTTAAGAGCCTCAACAACCTCCCCTATCTTCCGCCGGTCAGGTAGCCACCGCTCGGACTCCTCTTCGACCAAGCGCACCTGGTCTAAACCGATATAGTTAACATCCTCGAAGAGCAAATACAGGCAGTCGATTAGCTCCTGGGTAAAGATCCACCTCAGACCCGCGTCAGTTATCGTTCGGAACCGGTCGCTGGTGTGGTCATAGCTCACGAATACTCCACACCCCTCTAGTCGGCCCTGCGCCCAACGAGCGGCCTTTACCGGGTGTTCAGGCGAAGGTGCGAACACCATGTCTGTATTCGAACTTTCGTCTTTCATGCGCTTGGCCACCCGCTCGTAGACACCCCAACAGTTATCAGCGTTAGATTCAGTCATCTTTAGCGCGTCCTCCTCTAGCGTTCGGTCTTCACACGCAGTGCTTTTAGAGCCGTCACGACCTCGGTTACCCGAGAGATATTCGGGTCGGCTGCTCGCTTCTGGCCGTTGTCCAGGTAGTAGCTCGTCCACAGCAGGTTGTAGCAGCAGATGAATACTTCCTCTTCCTCCAGCCAGTACTTCCCCTCCTTAAACAGGTTAATGAAGAACCGGCTGCTCTCCAGGTCGTAGGTCAACAAGCCACCAACCGCAGAGTCGAAGTGTTCGGCAAGTACCATTACAGGGAACATCGGGTTCTCAGGCGACTGAGCCTGCCAGTTTAGGTGTAGGTGCAGGCCGTCGTTTGGCTTGTGCTCCTTGAACACGCGCCGCTCGATAGTTTCAGCGATGTATTCCTCCACCGCTGCAGCCGCTTGTCCAGCAGTGGCACCGCATGTTTTAATGGTCATTAGAAAGATCCTTTCGGGTAGAGCCTCGCCTTTTTGGCGGGGCTTTAGTCGTATTTGGAGACAGTCAGTAGAGGAGTCGTCCTCCGCTGAAAGTCATTTTCGGCCGCTCACCTTAAGCGACATCCTCGTATTCGTTGGTGCAAGTGAAACTGTTCTCTTCTTCCCAGGCCACTACGTCCGAGATTCGGTACATGACACGTCGCCCGAGCTTGAGAAACCGGGGTCCGGTGCCGTTGTAACGCCGGTTAGCCCAAGCGCTACGGGTAGTTCCTGGGTACCGCTGCATTAGGTCCTCGACCGTCAACAGGTTTTCCACAGACTCTCCTTTCAATCTGGTTTGAGCGGCTTACTTCTGGCCCGCTCACTTTCAATCAAACCACACCCGTGAACGGGCAACAAATGAAGCGCTCACGCTCTGGACTGGAAAAACGTGCTCAGAAGTGTAAAGATTGAGCGTATGACTTATGACCCGCTAATTCCTGGGAGCGACTTAGTGCAGGTGGCAGGACCGCTTTACGGTCCAGCCCAGATTGTTCTTATAACCGTCGGAGAAGCCGAGCAGGAGAAACTCCGCAGCTTTATAGAAGGCGACCCCGATTACACCATCCGTTATTATCCCCCTCCGTTGCCCTTTGATTTCCAAGCAACCCTAGAGCCCCAAGGAGGACGCTACGTCACGACCCGCCTAGATATTCGCCAGCGCCCTGGTTCTCCACCGCTGCAACAAGCCGAGCTAGTACAGGTTCCACTTAGCCGTTTGCAATCCATGATTACGGGATACATCGTTTACGAGGGGCAGGCAGCACTCCCCCTCCTGCCTGCCTGGTATGAAGCAATCAAAAACGACCATGAGACCCACTTGAAGGAACTGGGTACCGCCTATCGACTGCTACGCATCCAGGGCACCACGCCAACGACTGTCCTAGCCAAGGAGCTAGGAGTTTCGAAACCTACAGTTCGACGCTGGTTACAAAGTGCAGTAGCAGCTGGGCACCTCACAGAAGATGAACGGGTGCGTTAATGGCGTCTGTCAGTCAGTACGAGTTAGCCAATGGCTCGAAGAAGTGGCAGGTCCAATACCGCACACCAGACCGTAAACTGACCCGGAAGCGTGGCTTCAAGACCAAGCGCGACGCACAACGGTTCGCAGACCAACTTGAAGCTTCTAAGCTCGACGGTACGTTTATCCACCCCGCTGCTGGTCGAACCCCTGTTTCCGAGGTCTACCAGCTCTGGCTGCCAAGCCAGTCTGTATTGGCCCATCGAACTCAAGCTTCGAACGCATCTGCCTGGAACGTCCACGTAAAACCCCGCTGGGGGTCTTGGCCGGTCTCGCGCATCACCACACCCGAGGTCAGAAAGTGGGTGTCAGAGCTCCAGGACCAGGGAAAGAAGCGCGACACTATCCAGCGAGCGCTCCATATTCTGCGCTCGGTGCTCGACACCGCCGTGGAGGGGCGGCTTATCCCCACCAACCCGGTAGTTAATGTGAAGGTTAAGCGGGACGTTGTTTCAGAACGCCAATTTCTCACCCCTGTACAGGTCTCCCACTTAGCCGAAGCTATGCCCGAGGGGCAATATCAGACCTTGATTTACACGCTGGCTTATTGTGGACTCCGAATTTCCGAACTAGCAGCCCTGGACGTTGCGGACTGGCTCCCACGCAACAATCGGCTAAGCGTTACGAAGGCAGTTAAAGGTCCCGGTGTTATCGGCCCGACTAAGACCTACGAGACGCGCCAAGTTCCCGTACCTGAGTTCCTAAGCAAACAGCTCGGAGAACTAGTAGCCAACCGTGCGAACAACGCCCCGCTATTCACGTCCCCAGGAGGAGCGCGACTGCAGACCAACAACTACCGGAAACGGGTGTTTATTCCTGGCCTAGAGAAGGCACAAACCGAATACGGCTTGCCAGAGATTCGCCCCCACGCTCTACGCCACACTTGCGCCAGCATGGCAATTGCCTCTGGTGCGTCCGTTAAAGCTGTGCAACGCCTCCTGGGCCACGAGAGCGCAGCCGTGACGCTCGATGTTTACTCCGACCTGTTTCCTGATGCGCTCGACGATGTCGCCCAATCGCTTCAAGCTCTCTACGTACGTAGCCAAAATGTAGCCACGGAGAGCGAAGCGGCATAAAACTCAAAGATACCCTTTCACCGTTATTGCAGGTGAAGGGGTATCTTTTGTGGAGCCGCCTGCGAGAATCGAACTCGCGACCTTTTCATTACGAGTGAAATGCTCTACCGACTGAGCTAAGGCGGCACGCTGCTTGGCATATGCCAGTGCAGCAAGAGAAAGTTTAACCTAGGGGCGCCGCGGAATAGAAATCGGCCCCGACTACGCACCCGCTTATAGGCACGCGCGACGCAGTCGGCCCACCAACCCGTCGAAGGCAATCTGCGTGCCGACGTTTTGTGTGAGCTGCTCGCGGCACAACGTGATGGCGGCCTGGCAGTCCAGCAGACCTTCCTCACTCACGCGTTGCGCTAGCTCGCCAGAAAGACCGGCGAAGTCCGGGTGGGTCAGGTCCACCTGCGCGCCAACTTTCTGCATGAGCGCATCGCGGTACACACCGGAGAGATCGATAAGAACTAAGTCCAAGTTGTCGATAACTCGGCGTTTCGCTCGCTTCTTGTGTTGGTCCTGCAGATCCTTAATGGCGGATCGGGCATCGCGCTGCGCTTTAGCCGCGCCTTTGCCCTTCGCACCTACGCCGAGGGTCTGCTCCAGCTTCGCCAGTTCGGCTTCTTCTTGTTCCTTATGCGATTCCTTCGCTTCCGAATCGACCAATTTCAGCAGCGAGGTGACCGCCTGGAAGCCTTGGGAGCCGTGGAAGACCTCTTCTGCCAGGTTGATGGCCACCGCGCGGCGCTTTTGTACCGCCGGGTCGTTGACGAGGCGTCGCGCCCTGCCGACGTGGCGGAGGGAGGTGAGGGCGGCCAAGTGGGCGTCGTGATCCGAGGCGCCCTCGCTGACCAGCTGGGCGGTAATGCTCTCTACGGACGGGGAAGGAATGTAGAGGTGGCGGCAGCGCGAGCGGAGGGTCTGGGAGAAGTCCTCGGGGGCGTCGGAAGGAGCGCACATGATGATCACTGTGCGCGCCGGCGGTTCTTCCACGGTCTTGAGCAGGGCATTCGCACCGTTATTATTGAGGCGGTCGGCATTGTTGAAGATCACTACGCGCCAGGGCGCCACCGTGGGCAGGCTCGCGGCGCGGCCGATGACCTCGCGCACCGTATCCACCGGAATGATGACTTCCTGCGGGTCCACCAGCACCAAGTCAGTATGCTGCTTCGCATCCAGCACCGCCTGGCAGGCCTCGCACCGGCCGCAGCCCGGCTCTTCCGGGTCCGTGCACATGAGTGCGGCAGCAAAATCGAGGGCGGCCAGGGATCGGCCGGAGCCCGGCGGGCCGGTAAATAGCCAGGAATGGCTCATTGCCCGCGGGTCTGCCCCCGGCATCCCCCGAGCTGCCCGAGCGGCATCCAGGATGGTGCGGGCCACGCCTGGGGTATCTGCCAATCTTTGCGCAACGCTTCCGGTATTCACTCGCCCTAGCCTACTGGTCTTACTAAAGTATGAAGACATGAACAGACTATTGCGCGGCGCACGATGGCTCATGGGAACCCAATGGCCGGTCTACGCTGCCTTAGTCCTCGGTGCGAACCTCATCGGCGCCATCGCGATCATGACATTCGTTCTCTATTTCCTTCCCATGCCGGAAATCGAGGACTTTGCCGCCGAGCTGCCGAGCTTGATGGGTGTCGCCGCGGTGTACCTCATCTTCGCCGTGATTATCGGAATTGCCGTTACCCTGCTGCTCTTCCGCCCGGTGCTGGACTGGCAGCGCAACCCGGACGAGCACGATCCAAATATGGTGCGCAACCTGGTGCTGCGCATCCCCGTCTACCAGTCCGCAGTGGCGGCCGCGGTATGGCTCATCGGCATCATTTTGGCCGTGGTCATTTCCGGGCGCGAATCCGGCCGCTTGGGGCTTGTCGTAGGCGTATCCGCTACCTTGGCCGGCTTGGTGGTTATCATCCTGACCTACCTGCAGGCAGAGCGCCTCGTGCGCCCAGTTGCCGCCCAGGCGGTGGCGCGGCGCTTTGAGGATTCTACGCTCGAGCCACCCATCAAATACCGCCTGATATCCACCTGGCTGATGACTTCCGGGGTGCCGCTCATCGGCATCCTTCTGGCGCTGATTGCCCAGCTCACCGGGCTTTTCCCTGGAACCGCCGGCGATCTTGTTCCCGCCATTACCGCCTTGGCGCTTACCGCTCTGGCTACCGGTTTTATCGGCACCAGCTTTGCGGTGATGAGCGTCGTAGACCCGATTGTGGAGCTACAGAACGCCATCAATCGGGTGCGCCGCGGTGAGACCAATGCCGAGGTCGATATCTATGACGGATCCGAGCTAGGCGTGCTGCAAGCCGGTTTCAATGAAATGATGCGCGGCCTGCGGGAGCGCAACCGCGTGCGCGATATTTTCGGCCGCTACGTCGGCAGCGAGGTGGCCCAACGTGCGCTGGAGGAACGCCCAGAATTAGGCGGAGAGGACCGCAAAGTAGCGGTGCTTTTTATTGACGTCATCGGTTCCACCACGTTTGCCGTTAACCACTCCCCCGAAGAAGTTGTGGAGGAGCTCAATAAGTTCTTCGAGCACGTCGTCAAGGTGGTACACCGCAATAAAGGAATTATCAATAAATTCCAGGGCGATGCAGCCCTCGCTGTTTTTGGCGCTCCCCTCAACGTTTATGATTCCACCTCCATGGCCCTGCAGGCCGCCCGCGAGCTGCGCAGTGAATTGCGCGGACTCGAGTTGCAAGCCGGCATCGGCGTGGCCGCGGGGCACGTTGTCGCCGGGCATATCGGCGGTGCCGATCGCTTTGAATATACCGTCATCGGTGATGCCGTCAACGAGGCCGCGCGCCTGACCGAGCTGGCCAAGGACACCCCGGGCCAAGTATTGACCAACGCCGCCACGCTCAAAACCGCTAACGAGGCCGAGCAGGCCCGCTGGACTATGATGAAATCCATTGAGCTGCGCGGTCGCCACCGCATGACCCAGCTGGCTCGCCCTATCCGCGCTACCCTGGCAGAACGTTCCGAGGTATAACGAGGTTTTTAAGTGAGCTCAGCTCCCCGGCCCCGCATGATCGTGCCCGATGTGGCGCGCGGCATGGCCCTTCTAGGCATCGCTATGGCCAATATGACCACGGCGTGGATCATCACCACCGACCGGCCAGCAAGTTATTTCGGCGGCATTATCGATGGCAGCGCGTGGGATAAAGCGACCGTCGTCTTCGCCGCCTTCTTTGTCCACAACCGCGGCCTGCCTATGTTTTCCACCCTGCTGGGTTTTGGCGTGGGGCTCATCGCGCTGAGCCTGTGGCGGCGCGGTTTTCCGGTGCAGGGGGCGCGCAGGGTCATCGCCAAGCGCTATGCCTTCTTGGCCGTGATGGGCGCGGTGCACATGGTGCTGCTGTTTTGGGGCGACATCATGTTCTTCTATGGCGTGGCCGGAATCGTGATTGCATTCCTGCTGCGCAAGAGGGATTCCTCCCTCATGCGCGTGGCCTATATTCTATTCGCACTGTGCGCGCTGGGCGGGATTGTGGCCTTCATTTCCGGCGCGCTGGATCCCCTCGGCGTGGTGGCCACGGAGGGCATCGGCACCATCGAGTCCTACCCCGATTTGCTGCTCAGCCAGCTTGTCACCCTAGGCAGCCAGGCCTTGGCCACGCCGATCATTTTGCTGATGTACCTGCCCGTCATGCTGGTGGGCTTTGTGTGGGCGCGCCAAGGCGTGCTTGCCGACGTCCCTTCTCACCGCCCCATCCTCCTGCGCTGGGTCGCCGTCGCTGTGGTCATTACCGTGGTTATCGGTACCTTGTGGTCTTTGAGCACGCTTGGGGTCATCGAGCAGCGCTGGGCGAATGCGGCCAATAATGCCAACTCTTTCCTCGGCGTCTTCACTGGCCCCGGCATCCTAGCCGGACTCGCGTTGGTGCTGCAGCCAGAGCAGGAGCGACTCGCGGCCGGCGCACCGCTGCCCGCAGTATTATGGCCCTTTGCGGCGCTGGGCAAGCGCTCCATGAGCGGCTATGTGGGGCAGTCCATCCTCTTTTTCTGCCTCGTGCACCCGTTTATGCTGAACTTCGGTCACGAGCTGGGCGCCTTCGGCCAAGCGGCGATGGCCTTCGCGGTGTGGTTGGCCACTCTCATCTTCGCCTGCGTGCTGGAAGCCTTCGACCGCCGCGGCCCCTTCGAGGCGGTGCACCGCCGCCTTTCCTATGGTCCGACGATGCAGCCGCAGTTACCGGGTGCGGTGAAGGCCGTCAATCAGCAGCAGATGGCCGATAACTAGGGCGCCGGTTTCGGCCGTGCACACTAGCCGCGCCTTGTGCTTGCGCTGCTTCAGCGCCGCACGCAAGGCGGTTAGCGCCTCGGCCGCGACGAGCACATTAGCGCCGTGACTCATGCCCTTGCCGGCGTCGGTGCGCAGCACTGGGTCGCCCGCCAGCGCCGAGGTGGCAAGCACGGCCGCGCCACCCACTGCCACTGCGGCGGACGTCGGCTGGCTACGGGTAGCGGCAACGCCCGCACCCCATGCGGCCGCGCGCAGGCCCCAGCCCAGGGCATCGTTGCGCGCGCCGCGGCGATACAGGCTCCAGGCATAGGCGGCGTGGTTCGCCGTTAAAGCCGCCACGCCCAGCGCCGAAGGACGAGTCAGGGTGCGGGCCTTTTCCACTTGGGCGATGACCCCGGCTAGGATACCGGCGCCAACGGCGGGGTCTTCGCGGACCAAGGCGATAAGCTGCGGCTGTGCGCTGATATCGGATACGGCGCGCCGCAGGGCCGCAGCGCCTTCCTGGGTGCGGGCAAGAAAATCGTTCATGCCCGCTACCTTACGCGGTTATTTCTTGCGCGAGCCGGCCTTTACCACGTTCTTCGTGCCGGGCGATGGTTTCTTGGTTGCCTTCTTGCCGGCCTTCTTCGTGGACTTTTTGGTGGCCTTCTTAGTCGCCTTCTTCTTGGTCGTCTTCTTAGAGGACTTCTTCTTGGTCTCGCCGGAAGCTTCCTTGGCGCGGCGCTCGGAGAGGAGCTCGTTCGCACGGGCGTCGGTAAGCTGCTCCGGGTCATCGCCGCGGCGCAGGGAGGCGTTGGTGGTGCCGTCGGTGACGTACGGGCCGAAGCGGCCATCCTTGACGGTCATGGGCTTGCCGGAGACGTCATTATCGCCCAGCTGCTTGATCGGCGGCTGGGCCGCGGCGCGGCCGCGACGCTTCGGCTCGGCATAGATGCGGCGGGCCTCGTCCAAGGTGATGGTGAAGATCTGCTCTTCCTTGGCCAAAGAGCGCGAATCGGTCCCCTTCTTCAAGTACGGGCCGTAGCGGCCATTTTGGGCGGTGATCATCACGCCGTCGTCCTCGCCCACCTCGCGCGGCAGGGACAGCAGCTGGAGGGCTTCTTCGAGGGTCACCGTAGAGGGCTCCATCGAGCTAAACAGCGAGGCCGTACCCGGCTTCAGCTTATTCTCGATGTACTCCTTGACGCGCTTTTCCTTCTGCTTTGCGGCCGTCTTGGTCTCCCAATTCTTGGCGCGCTTGCCTTCCTCGGCGCGTTGCTTGTCTTCCTCGGCCCGCTCCTTGGCGACGACCTCTTCGGCCTCACCCTCGGCCTTCTCCCGCTCATCATCGCGGACAACCTCGGTGACATACGGGCCGAAGCGGCCCTCCTTAGCCACAATCATGCGCCCATTTGCCGGGTTTTCACCCAGTTCGCGGCCGCCCTGTGGGGTGGCAAAGAGCTTTTCCGCCAGCTCCTCGTTCAAGCCGTCCGGAGTGACGGTTTCAGAGAGGTTGGCGCGCTGGTACTCGATGCTGCCGTCGTCATTGGTGCCGACGGCGCGCTCGATATACGGGCCATAGCGGCCCACACGGACGAAGACATCGCGGCCCTCGGTATCGGTGTAAAGGCGCAGGGAGTTGACCTTGCGGGCATCGATGGCTTCTAGGTTGACGTCGATAAGCGATTTCAAGCCACCGTGGCGGGCAATGGAGGCCGCCTTTTGCTCGTTGGCCTCGGCGTTGCCGAAATAAAAGCCATTGAGCCAGGCGGTGCCGTCCTCGATACCGGTAGCAATCTGGTCCAGCTCATCCTCCATAGAAGAGGTGAAGTCATAGTCGACCAGCTCGGTGAAGTTCTCCTCCAACAGTCCCACGACGGCAAAGGCAACCCACGATGGCACCAGCGCATTGCCGCGCGAGACCACATAGCCGCGGTCCTGGATGGTCTTGATAATGGACGCATACGTGGACGGGCGGCCGATACCCAAGTCCTCCATTTTCTTGACCAAGCTGGCCTCGGTATAGCGCGCCGGCGGGTTGGTGGAGTGGCCCTCGGCGGAGACCTCCTTGGCGTTCAGGGCGCGACCCTCTTCCAAATGTGGCAGGTGGGTCTCGCCCTTCTTGTCACCCTTGGCGTCATCTGCGCCATAGGCCTTCAGGAAGCCCGGGAAGGTAATGGTGCGGCCGGTGGCGGAGAATTCCACGTCATAGCTGCCATTATCCGTGGTGGCGGTGCCGGCCACGGTGACCTTCATGGAGGTTCCCTTGACATCGGCCATCTGGGAGGCGACGGTGCGCTTCCAAATCAGGTCATAGAGCTTAAACTCCTCCGCGTCCAATTGACCGGAGAGCTGGCCCGGGGTGGCGAAGGACTCGCCGGCTGGGCGAATCGCCTCGTGAGCCTCCTGGGAGTTTTTCACCTTGCGGTCATAAACACGCGGGGAATCAGAAACGTACTCTGCGCCATAGATGCTGGTGGCGGAGTTGCGCGCAGCTGATAGGCCCTGCTTGGACAGCGAAGTGGAGTCAGTACGCATATAAGTAATGTGGCCGTTTTCGTACAGGCGCTGCGCAATGCGCATGGTGCGCTCGGAGGTAAAGTGCAGGCGGCGGCCGGCCTCCTGCTGCAGCGTAGAGGTCATAAACGGCGCATAAGGCTTGCGCGTATAAGGCTTGTGCTCGACACCAGCGACCTGCATGTCCGCGCCGCTCAGTGCGGTTTCTAGCGCCTTGGCCTGCGGCTCGGTGATGACGATGACGTCTTTGCTCTTCACGTTTCCGTGGTCATCAAAGTCGCGGCCCAGGGCCACGCGCTTGCTATTGACGGCTGTGAGGCGGGCGTCGAACGTAGCGGGATTATCCGCATCCGCAGCGCCGGTATCTAGCGTGGCGGCTAGATCCCAATAATCCGCGGGGATGAACGCCATGCGCTCGCGCTCGCGCTCGACGATGACGCGGGTAGCCACCGACTGCACGCGGCCTGCAGAAAGCCGCGGCATGACCTTCTTCCACAGCACTGGGGAGACCTCGTAGCCGTAGAGGCGGTCCAGGATGCGGCGGGTTTCCTGGGCGTCGATAAGGTTGTAATCCAGATCGCGCGTATTATCCGCAGCTTCCAGGATGGCCGATTTGGTGATCTCGTTGAACACCATGCGGCGCACCGGAACCTTGGGCTTTAAGACCTCAAGCAGGTGCCAGGCGATGGCCTCGCCCTCGCGGTCGGGGTCTGTCGCGAGGTAGAGCTGATCGCACTGCTTCAGCTTGGATTTTAGGTCCGCGACTTTCTTCTTCTTATCGGGGCTCACCACATATAGCGGGGCGAAGTCGTCCTCTGGGTTCACGCCAAGGCGCGCCCAGGATTCCTTCTTATACTTAGCCGGTACGTCCGCAGCGCCGCGGGGAAGATCGCGGATGTGGCCTACGGAGGCCTCCACGATGTACTTATCTCCGAGGTAAGGCTGAATCTTCTTCGCCTTCGTCGCCGACTCGACGATCACCAAGGTCTTTCCCGGCCCGGCTGCTTCTGCCACTTCGACTTCATCCCTTTCGATGATGCGAACAATAAGGTATGCACGCTTTCAGCAATCGCCCCTAGCGTACACAGTTGATCTGTGTTTCCTTTCTCGCACCATATACGCGGTTCTGCCAAAAGGCCGTTTTCAGGGGCACTATGTACCCCCACGGAACGGGTCTATACTGGCCTACTTAGAATGCCCAGTAACTGTGAAAGCATTGTGGGGCACGATAGCACACCTAAGCCGACACCCGGGGAGGATTCATGGTCGACACAATCACTATGTGGATCGAAACCGTCATGTCCACAGAGTGGATCTACCCGCTGGTCGCCGCGCTGATCTTTGGTGACTGCTTCTTCCCCGTCCTGCCGTCAGAAATCCCGCTCAATATGGCCGGCGCCTGGTCCGGCTCGCAGGGCTTCCCCCACCTGCCCACCATGTTTTTCGTGGCGCTCATCGCCGCCATGATGGGCGATAATCTCTGTTTCCTGCTAGGCACGCGGTTTATGCCCTTGCTTAAGCGCGTGCCAAAGGGATCTAAGGCCTACGAAGGGCTGAACTGGGTCAAGCGAAATATGCGCCGCGGCGGAGGGGCCGCCATTATTATCGCCCGCTTCATCCCTTCAGCACGCTTGTTTATGACCATCCTGCTGGGGTCCATGAGGTTCCCATGGATCGTCTTTGTTTTCTTCGACACCATCGGCGTCGCCCTCTGGGCTGGCGAGGCGCTGGCCATTGGTTATCTCGGCGGCATGGCCTTTTCTAATTCGCCAGTACTCGCCGTGGTGGTCAGCATCATCGCAGCCATCATCATCGGCGTGGGCCTGCAGAAGCTGCAGAATAAGTTCACCGAGTGGTGGGATACCCGCCGCGGCTACGCCGAGACGCCGTAGCGGGGAGAACAGGCCGCCTAGATGACGGACACGGACTGAGCCTGATCGCCCTTCGGCCCGGTGCCTACCTCGAAGGTAACCTGCTGGTTTTCCTCTAGGGTGCGAAAACCGCTGCCCTGAATCTCGGAGTAGTGGACGAAGATATCGCCGGCGCCATCCGCGCGCTCGATAAAGCCGTAGCCCTTTTCAGAGTTAAACCACTTAACGGTTCCTTGTGCCATGGTGTGCAGTCCTTTTCTTGCTTATCGGTGCAGCGATTCCGCACCAAGGGGGTTCGGTAAATGCGTCCTTTAGCAGTACCTTAAAGTGTAAACACCGCACCAAGACATCATTGGCCTTATATCAGTGTGACACGTTCCACGCCAAAGCGATAGACCAAACCCACGAGGGGGTAAAAATTGTCTCACCCGGAAACAGATAATCCCCTGGGAACAGAGCTCCTCGAATTCATCCAGCGCCGCCTCGATGAGTCCACTCTCACCTTTCACACCACCCTGCCCCCTCAGCGCGCCCAGTATGCGCAGTGGCCGGAGTGGGTATTGCCGCAGTTGCGGAAGAAGCTGGTAGAAGGGGGCGTCGGCAAGCTGTATCGGCACCAGGCTGAACTCGCACAGGCCGCCTGGGAAGGCGAGGATGCGGTGATTGCTACCGGCACTTCTTCGGGAAAATCCCTGGGCTACCAGCTGCCCATTTTGAGCCGGCTGGCGCAGGAGCCTACCGCTTGCGCGCTGTATCTCACCCCCACTAAGGCGCTGGGTTCGGATCAGCTGCAGGCGGTGCTGGAGCTGTGCCGGGGGATTCCGGCGCTCAAGACCGTGGTGCCCGCGCCCTATGACGGCGATACGCCACAGGAATCCCGCGCGGGTGTGCGCGATCACTCGCGGTTCATTTTTTCCAACCCGGATATGGTGCATATGTCCCTGCTGGCGGCGCATGCCCGGTGGGCGCGGCTGCTGCGGCACCTGGAATTCATCGTCATCGATGAATGCCATTCCTACCGGGGCGTATTCGGCGCCAATGTGGCGCTCGTGTTGCGGCGGCTGCTGCGCTTGTGCGCGCACTATGGCTCGCGGCCGACGGTTATCTATGCCTCGGCCACCATGAAGGACCCGGGCCGGCATGCACAGCGCCTCACCGGCCGGCCGGCCCGCGCAATTACGGAGGACACCGCCCCCACCGGTGCGCGCACCGTAGCCCTGTGGGAGCCAGGCTTCATCGAGGGCGCCGAGGGTGAGCACGGGGCGCCGGTGCGCCGCGCCGCCACCACCGAAGCGGCCGAGATGATGGCCTCTTTCATCGCCGAGGGTGCACGCACCATGACCTTCGTGCGTTCGCGCCGCTCGGCCGAGGTGGTGGCCATGCGTGCGGCCGAGGTGCTCTCCGGTAGTTTGGGCCGGCCCGATTTTGCCCAGCGCATCGCCGCCTACCGCGCGGGTTACCTGGCCGAGGACCGCCGTGCATTAGAGCGCGCGCTTGACGACGCCTCCTTGCTCGGCGTCGCCACCACCTCCGCGCTCGAGCTGGGCATCGACGTCGGTGGGCTCGATGCCGTGGTCACGGCCGGCTTCCCGGGGACCGTCGCCAGTTTTTGGCAGCAGGCCGGGCGCGCCGGCCGCCGCGGGCAGGGCTCGCTCGTAGTACTCATCGCCCGCGATGAGCCGATGGATACCTATCTGGTCCACCATCCCGAGGCGCTGCTGGGCAAGCCGGTGGAGGCCAGCGTATTCAACCCGGCCAATCCCTATATCCTCTTCGGCCATGTCTACTGCGCTGCGGTAGAAAAACCACTGGATGATGCCACGATTGCTGCCTGGGGAGCCCAGGACGTGGTCCATCAGCTGGCCGAGTCTGGCCTGCTGCGCCACCGCGAGCGCGGGTGGTTCGCCGTACCCATTCCTGCCCACTCGCCGGAGGAACTCTCCCCGGAGACGGCGCATACCGCCGTTTCCTTGCGCGGCGGGTCAGGCGAGGAAGTGATGATCGTGGATTCTTCCGACGGCCGCCTGCTCGGCACCATCGATGCCGCTCGCGCCACCAGCCAGGTGCACCCCGGCGCGGTGTACCTGCACCAAGGCGAAAGTTTTGTCATCGAGGAACTCATCCTCAGCGATTACCTGGCGCTCGCCCGCCCCGAGGCCCCGGATTATTCGACGACCCCGCGCTCCACCACGGATATCCGCATCCTGCGCGAGGCCGATAACCTGGTCAATTATTCCCCGGGCCTGTGGGTAGCCGACGTGGAGGTAGAGGTCACCGATCTCGTCACCGGTTACCAAGTGCGGCTTGCCGATGGCACCATTGGTGACGACATCCCCCTCGATCTCCCCGAACAGCGCCTGGTTACCCGAGCCGTGGCCTATACCATCGATCCGCTGGCACTTTCCGCCATGGGCGTGACGGCCTCCGATACGCCCGGCACCCTACACGCGGCCGAGCACGCCGCCATCGGCTTACTGCCGCTTATCGCCACCTGCGACCGCTGGGATATCGGCGGCGTATCCACCGCGCTGCACCCCGATACGCAGATGCCCACCGTTTTTGTCTATGACGGCCATCCGGGCGGTGCCGGCTTTGCTGAAGAAGGCTTCCGCCGCTTCCCCGAATGGATAGAGGCCACCTTCGAGGCGGTGCGCTCGTGTCCTTGCGAATCCGGTTGCCCGTCGTGCGTGCAATCACCGAAGTGCGGCAACGGAAATAATCCGCTCAGCAAAGATGGTGCTATCAAGCTACTCGGCGCGCTGGTCACCATGACGCAGGGCTAGCCGCGCTGCCTCCTTCCGCTGGCTCACACCGGCCCGGCCTTGGCCTGGGTAGAGCGGCCGCGCACTGCCGCGGTGACGATGACGTCGCGACCGGATTCGGTGCAGGTTTCTAGGGTGGCGCCATTCAGGGCGGCGGTATCGCCCGCGGCGGTGCAGGCATCCTCGCCAGTAGCAAGTGCCCAGGCGCCAGCGACCGCAGCGAGGTCGGCGGCCACTTGCGCCTCGTGGCGTGCGGCTACGCGCGAGCCCACCGCCGCCACGATAAGCAGCAGGCTCACGATGGCGACAATGATGCCGGCCGCAGCGATGGTGGCATAGCCTTCCTCGCCCCAGCGTTGCGGCTTACTCATTTCCGCCCACCTCGGCGGGAAAGACTGCCTCGGAGCGCATGGTGCCGATGGGGGCTTCCACGCTTACCGACGCCTTCACCAGCCCCCCGCTTTCCTCCACGCTGACTTGGGCATCTTCGCGCGCGGGGTGGTATTCGACGCCGATGGCATGCGCACGCGCGGCCGCACCCGCCATGTCCACAGCGGCGATATAGGATGCCAGCGTGGCAATAGCACCCACGATTCCCGCCGCGACCAAGACTAGGGAGCTTAAAGCTAAGGCGGCCTCGATGGTCACGGAGCCATCGTCATCAAATACCTTGTGCATTATTCCTCCTTTCTGCCGGCGGGAATGGTCCCGCCGGCTGGGGTTACGTAGAGCTGCTAGCTGGGGGTATTAGAGAGGGCGTCGGTTATGATGCCTTCGATGGCATCCACCACGCCGCCGCCGTTGATGACCATGTAGAGCACCCCGGCAAGCGCCGCTGCTGCTAGAGAGCCCATGGCATATTCGATGGTGCTCATCCCCTCGTCATTGCGGATGAGCTGGGGATACTTAGTAAGTGCGTGCATGATTAGTGTCCTTTCAAGTGAGGTTTAGAGAAGTTGCGCGCCCAGGCTGATTACTACGGGCGCAAGGCCTAGAACGATGAATGCCGGCAGGAAGCACACCGCCAGCGGGAGGGCAATGAATACTCCTGCGCGCTCCGCCTGTGCTGTGGCGTGGGCGGATGCTTCCGCGCGAAAAGAAGTACAGATTCGATGACATCCGGCCGCAATGGTGGCGCCGGATTGGCCCGACATGATGACAAGCTGTGCTAAGTCCTCCAGCCCCACCTGGCCCTTCATATGGCCCCACGCGGACTGCGTGGAAACTCCAACGCCTAGCAGCGCGGAGACGGTCTCCCACAGGTCCTGCGTCTGAGCGTCCGCGGTGCGAGCGACCGCGGTGGCGGCTCCGTGCACGGACAGCCCTGCGGCCAGGCACGCTGCGAAGAGTTCGACGTCGCCAGCTACTATCAGCGGGTCCAGCGGTGCTGCGGGCTTGAGCTTGCTTATCAGTCCCCCACGCGCTTTCGGGCCATCGCGCGGGGTCTTGGCGGTGGTCTCAGTCGCACTGGTAACTGCCAGCCGGCCAGTGTGCGGTGGGAGGCCAACGAGGGCGGCCAAGGCCACAAAGATGAGCGGGGTCATGCAGCCGCCTTCCGAATAATGACGCGCGACCAAGCGAAGCCGCCGCAGGCCAGCGCCGCGCCTACCACGAGAAGGACACCGCCCAGCCCGCCGCCGAAAAGAAAGCCGAGCGAGTTAGCGCCCATGGCCCCGCCCATGGCGATGCCGGCTATTGGCAAGCACGCGAGCACCGTGGCGGTCGCTTGGGGGCCTTGCAGACTAGCGGAGGTGGATTGCTGGTGGCGTCGAGAAGCATCGAGGCGGCTTTGGGCTTGGTCGAGCAAGCTGGCCACCGCAATACCGTGGTAAGTGGAAAGCTCCAGCAGGTGGCCTAAGCGGGAAAGCTCCGGCAGGGCCTTTGTATCCTCCGCATCCGTGAGCGCCATGTGGGGCGGCGCGCCACGCGCAGCGAGGGCGGCCGTTGCTTCCAGTGCGGCGGATACCTCCCGCGGGGTAGTTCCCGGCAGGGCCTCCACCCCGCGGGCAAGCGCCCCAGCCAGGGTCGCCCCTGCCCGCAGGTCCGCGGTGACCACTCCCAAATAGGCGGCCAGCCCTTCGCGGCCGCGCCGCTGCGTACGCGCGGCCACGAGGTCTTTGGTGTACCAGGACACGCACCAAGCGATTATGGCGGCGGCGATAGCGATGCTGATGCGACCCACTGAGTAAAAGACCAGGCTGCCGCAAAATACCGCCCCCAGGATGACCACGGAGCTGGCCTGTACCTGGCGCGTGGCCGATGCCAAGCGGCCTGCAATCGAGGGCGCGGGCAGGAGCAGCGCGGCGGCGAGCAAGAGGAAACTAAGCATGGCTGGCCTTCCCGGCGCGCTCGCCCAGAAGTTGTGCGGAAAATTCCGCAAAGCCATCCGCCGGTCCGTCTTCGGCACTCCAGATGATGCGCGGGATAACCGGGTTTCCCTCGAGCACGCCAATATGGGCAAGGCGGCGGCCCTGCGGGGTGCGTTCCATGGTCAGCACCATGTGCACGGCCGCTGCCAGTTGTGAGTGCAGTGCCGCGCGGTCCAGGCCGCCAAGGGCGGCGAGGGCCTCCATGCGGGCGGGGACTTCAAAGAGCGAATTGGCATGGAGCGTACCGGCGCCGCCGTCGTGTCCGGTGTTGAGGGCGGCGAGGAGATCGACCACCTCGCGGCCGCGGATCTCGCCTACCACGATGCGGTCTGGGCGCATGCGCAGCGCTTGTCGGAGCAATTGTGACATCGTGACCTCGCCGCTTCCCTCCGCGTTGGCCCGGCGCGAGACCACGCTAACGCAGTGTGGGTGGTGCGGGGAGAGCTCGGCGGTGTCTTCGATGACGAGGATGCGTTCGCGCTCGGAGACGGTTCCCAAAAGTGCGGATAGCAAGGTGGTTTTGCCGGAGCCGGTTCCACCTATAACCAGGAATGAGACTCGCTTGTCCACCACAGCGCGCAGCAGCGTAGCGATATCTTCTGGCAGCGTGCCGTTGTCTACTAGTTGGGGCAGGGTGGTCTGGGCTTGGCGCAGTACGCGCAGGCTCAGGCAGGTTCCGGCCACCGCAGGCGGGCTCAGCAAGGCATGGACGCGCAGGACGACGCCATCAGGGCGGCTAACGCGGCCATCGGCATAAGGTTGAGCATCATCGAGGCGCGTGCCGGAGGCTGCCGCCAGCCGGCTGGCCAGTTGGCGGACTTCGCCATCATCGCGGAAGGTGATGTCAGTGCGTTCGAGGCCCTCGCCGCGGTCCATGAATACCGCATGCGGCCCGTTAACAACGACATCGGTAACCCCCTCTCGCCCCAGCAATGCATCAAGCGGGCCCATTCCGGTGGCGTCCTGGCGCAGGCGGCGTAGTAGGTCGAGTACCGCGACGTCACTAATCACGCCGGCTTCTGCACGGATGCGCCGAGCCAGGGCTGCCGCATCATGCACCAAGTCGGCCTCGGCGGCGATGATACGCTGCATCTTTTCCAGCGTTTCCTGTGCTACTTTCTGCTCACTCACGCGCCTACCTCCTCGAGGACCGCGTGTGCAGCCTTGCGCAAGGGTGCCGGGAGGCGCTGCGGGAGGCCGCCTATTTCCACCGCGCGCGTAAGGCCCCGGGCCGTTGGCAGTTCTGCCAACACCGTGCTGTGGATGATGCTTTCTACTTCCGCCGCGCTTAACGATGCCCACTGGCGTTGCCGCAGCACCACCACACAGCTGCGCCGCGCAGCCCCGAAGCGCGCAATTAGTTGCGCGGCCGATGCAGCCGAGCGCACTTCTGCGGCCACCACTATGACCACGTGGGTACACGCATCCGGAACGGTCTCCGGGGTGCAATCCACCACGCATAGCCCTTCGCCCGCGTGGGCCGCGCCCACTACTCGCGCGAGCAGGTCCTTTTCCAGGCGGAAGGGATCCGCGACGGTACTGCGCGCGGTCGAGAGCACCGCTACCCCATCCGGCGTAGTGGGCAGCGCGCGGTAGAGATCGGTGGCATCGATACTGCCATCGCCTACGGTAAGCTCCGGCCAGCGCGCCCCCGCTTCGGCCTCTACGCCAAGCAGGAGGTCGAGGCCACCGGAGTATGCGTGGGCGTCGATAAGCAGGGCGCGCCCATCCGCAGCGCACTGGGTGCGGGCCAAGGCGGCCGCGAAGGTAGAAGCCCCCACCCCGCCGCTCGCCCCAACCACGGCGATGGTGGCGCTACCCGGTCGCGTGTCCTGCGGGGTGCCCGCGGCCGCAATGCCCGCGAGCAGCTCCTTAACCTGGGCGGGAATGATAAAGGCGCTCTCCGCGTGACAGGCTAATGCCGCTTCATAGTCAATCGGTCCAGGGTCCGCGGCAAGGAATAGTACTGGCACAGGCGCGGTGTAGGGGCGTTGCGCTGCCGCCACCACGCGGGCCATGAGGGAATCAACCAGGACCGCAAAGGCGCCTGGCAGACTGCGCGGGACGTCGCGGGGATCGGTTACGGTAAGCACATCGTGGCTGGTAGCAGCCGCGGCATGGATAGCCTCGGCGCGCAGTGCTTCGTCACCGACGGCAACGACGATGGCAGCGGAATCAGGATGTAATGCGTTCATGCCTCATAGCCTGAAGCATCCGTGCAACCGCAGCGAGGGCTCTCCGGTGGCACTGTGGATAACCCGCGATAAGTCACCGTGTGGTCCTGATTTGGTTGCCACTTCAACTAAAAACCTGTGGATAACCTCGTATCACATGGCGCTAGATATAGGTGACGGCCCGTGCATCGGGGGGTGTGCGCACGGGCCGTCAGTAACCCGGCCTCGGGGGGTGAGCCGGGGCAGGCCGCACAGTATATCGGGGCCTTGCACGCATTATTATGACATGTTCGCCACCCAACCACAACAGCTAACAGCAGTTTTTCAACGGCCATGGCGCTGACCTGCACCGAATGCGTGTTCACTACTTTATCCCCCGCACGGGCTGCCAATCCCACATTATTGACTCGCCAACCACCATTAACTGCAGCCACTTCTACACCACTAAGCGCGAAGGGCAGCTACACTCGGCAGCACACCATGACGAATTCCCGCGAATCCTTTCCTCCCCTCCCCGCTAGCACGAGTTGCGCCGGCGGCGAGCACACACGCACCGCGGCGTTTTTCGATCTCGATAAAACCATCATCGCCACCTCCTCGGCCTATGCCTTTGGCCGCGAATTTTTGCACAACGGGCTCATCTCCCCGGCCGAAGCACTGCAGCTCTCCCTGGCGAAAGCCAGCTATATGTTTTCCGGCCTCTCCAGCGAAGGCATGGACGCTAGCCGCGATCAGCTCACCGCAATGGTCACGGGGTGGTCCGTGGAGGAAGTGCGCTCCATCGCCCGAGACACCATGCACCAGTTGGTCACTCCCTCCATCTATGCCGAGGCCCGGGAACTTATCCGTGCCCACCGCGCCGCGGGCGACCACGTGGTCATTGTCTCTGCCTCCGCTACCGTGCTGGTAGACATCATCGCGGAGGAGCTCGGCGTCGAGCACGTCATCGCCACCGAATTGGCAGAAAAAGACGGACGCTTTACCGGCGAGGTGCTCTTTTATTGCAAGGGCCCACATAAGGCGGAGGCACTAGAGCGCACTGCCGCCGCAGCAAACATTGATCTTAATGCCAGCTATGCCTATTCGGATTCTGCTACGGATATCCCGATGCTGGAGAAGGTTGGCCACCCCGTCGCGGTCAACCCGGACAAGCAATTAAAGCGCCACGCCATCAGCCATGAGTGGGATATTCGATCCTTTAAGGACCCAGTGCCGCTCCTGCCTGCGCCAACCGCTAAAGAAATCGGAATCGGCGCCTCCGTGCTGGCGGGTACCGTGGCGGCTATCGGCGCCGGGCTGTGGCTTGCCCAGCACCCTGACCGCCCCAGCTTCCCCAAGCGCGGGCCACGGCATACCTTTTAAGCGGCTCGCGCAATCGCGTCGGCCTCTGCACCACCGGCTGCCCAGCCAGCGAGGTGGGTAAGGAGGGCGTCGGCAAGCGCGGTGCGGTAATTATCCACCGCATCGGCATACTCAGCGCGGTGGCGGGTGTAGTAGACCTCGGGTACGGCGAAACCGCGCGGGTCAAACCCCGTATGCACAGCTGCAAGGCGAGAAGCAACGCGGGCGACGAGACCGCTGCGAGGGCCGAAAAACTGCCCTGCGGCTATCTCGGCATGGACCACGCTCGGTAGAAGGAGATCAAAGGCGGGACCATTACCCTGGGCGATAAGCCGGCCCAGCCCTTGCAGCCGCGCGCTTTCACCGGTGGGGATACCGGTGCCACCGGCCGCGACGTCAATGCGCGCTAGAACCTGCAGCGGCGCTCGGGCAAAGGAGCGCACCGTGGTGTCCAAGAGCTCCGGCGCGGCCACAGAGTAGGCGCTTACGGCGCTGGCCAACGGCCCTTCTTCCACATTCTCTGGGCCCGGATGTGGGGGGATGGCGTAACCATCAAGCGCCACGCTAGAACGGGCGCCGCGAATAAGGGACTCGGCGGAAATGACCTCAAACTTTCGCAATCCTGCAGGTCGACGGTGTGCACGGGCAATGGCAGCGGCGGCTTTTTCTGCACTTTCTTTCACCCCCGGCAGGCGAAACAGCGGGGATAACGCGTCAATTTCTGACATATACATTAGGATAGCCGTGGAAGTCCCTACGTATGCGTGGCACCATGGGAGAATAGTGATTCCATTATTATTAGGGACATTACAAGGTTTAGATAAACGCGAGGAGAATTAATCGTGAGCAACGATGGACTGTATACCGACGGTACTGATCAATTTGCACCGAAGGTGAACTCGATCCCATTGAGTGACGTGGATACGTCCTCGTCCGAGACCTCGGTAGGCCAGCTGGTTTCCAACGCCACCGAGCAGATGTCCCAGCTCGTACGCTCCGAGGTGGAGCTGGCTAAGACCGAACTGGCAGAGTCCGCAAAGAAGGGTGGAATTGGTGCTGGTCTCTTCGGCGGCGCTGGCACCATCGCGCTGTATAGCTCTTTCTTCTTTTTCTTCTTCTTGGCAGAGCTCCTCGCCATCTGGCTGGACCGTTGGGCAGCGTTCCTGATCGTCTTCTTGATCATGATCGTCCTCGCCGGCATCTTGGCCTTTGTTGGTCTGAAGAACGTCAAGCAGGTGAAGGCGCCGCAAAAGACCATTGACTCCACCAAGGAGCTCAAGAACCTGGTTCCGGGCAAGGCACAAAAGTCTCTGGACCGAAAGACCACCCACGGCCTCTACACCTAAACCGGCAGGCGCCACGCACACGCAGCACGCCACGCAGTCGTGCTCCCCTCTATCCGCCCTAGCTAGCCTGGGGCGGATTTTGTGTACTTTCCCCTATCCTCTACCGTTTCTGCCCCAACTATAGAAAGGCGGCACCATGGCCTTTGCACCCCTGCCTCCCTCAACGGTGGAGCTGGAGGGACCTTATGCGCATGACTTCGTCCATACCCGCGGCATCCGCCTGCACGTGGCCACGGCGGGAGAGAGCACGCAGCCACTAGTGGTATTCATCCACAGCGCCTTTGGTGGGTGGTTCGACTACCAAGACGTCATTGCGCCGCTTGCGCAGCGCGGTTTCCACGTCGCGGCGGTAGATATGCGCGGCTTTGGCATGTCCGATAAGCCACCTATTGATGCGGGGCAAGATATTCGTACCTTGGTGGGCGATATCAGCGGGCTCATCCAAGCCTTGGGCCACGACGATGCCTTTGTGGTCGGTGCCGATACCGGCGGCGCGGTGGCTTGGTGCTTAGCCGCTGAGCGCCCCGAGCGGGTGCGCGGCTTGGCTTCCATCTCCGCCGCCCACCCGGTGGATCTGCGCCGAGCGATTGCCGCCCGGCCGTGGGATTTTGGGTGGATTAACCTGCGCTCGCTGCTGTGCCGCCTACCCCGCGTTACCCGCGCCCAGAACCTGCTACTTAGCCCGCGCGCCTACCGCAAGGAGTTGGAGCTGGATACGGGGCCTTCGCTTAACGGAGCCACCTTTGACCGCATCCTCGATCTACGCCTACGCGCCTCCCGGATCGGCAGCGTTCGGCGCGGAATCTTGTGGAACCACCGTATGCGCACCGCCGTTGTCCCCCTGAACTGGGTGGAACTGACAGTGGAACGACCCGTCCTTTTCATCCACGCCCAACAACGGCTGTGGAACCCCGTGGTCCGTCGCGCCGCCTTGCGCGCCCGCCACGGTTTTACCGCCACGACCGTGCCCGGTGCGAAGAACCTACCGCACGTGGAAGCACCAGCGGAGTTCGTCTCTACGCTGGGGGCGTGGCTCCAAGAAAATAGCTAATGGGCCACGCACTCACCGGTATCGACCGGGTGGGTAAGCTGCGCGACGTCCCCGATCTGACTGTTGACTTCATCAGCGGTGAGCGCATAGCCCGTCTCAGAGTCATCCACCGAGGCGCCAAAGACCACGCCTAGGACCTCGCCAGCCGTATTGACCAGTGGGCCGCCGGAATTTCCTTGCTGGATATTGCCGCGAACGGTGTAGGAATCGCGCTCCACATGCCCGTGGGAGTAAATATCCGGACCGGAAATGGTGATGCGATCGCGCACACGTGCCATCTCGGCGTCGAAAGGCCCGGAATGCGGGAAGCCCATGACCATCGCATCATCGCCCGTCTGGGCCGGGGTCTGGGCCCACGGCAGCGGATCGATGCCGAGGTCGCGCGAATGCAACACCGCCACGTCCACGTCCGGGTTGTAATAGACCACGGTCGCATCCTTAAGCCCCAGCTTGGTATCAAGGCGCACGGTCTGCGTGCCGGCCACCACGTGGGCATTGGTGATCACGTAGTCATCGGCTACCACGAAGCCGGAACCCATGAGGCGGCGGGAGCACTCTTCGGCGTCGCCAAGCACGTGAATGATGGAGGGCCGCATGCGGCGCACCAGCTCCGGATCCTGCACGTCTGGGTCCGGCTCTTTTACTTCCTCATTGCTAATGGAGTTTTGCCAGGGCGAAACCAACGGCGGCAGGCCGGACTCATTAAGCATTGCCGCCACGCCATTGGGCAGCGCCGCTACCCGCGCCGGCGCGGCCGAGTTGAGGTTGCCCAAGATACGCGAATCGCGCAGGCCCTGACCGGCCGCACCACCCAAGTTGGTGGCCACAGGGATAGAAATCAGCCAAATAACCACCAAGGCGGCAAAGGCTTGGAATACCGCACCCACCGCAGAATCGAGGCGCTGTGTCTTGCGCGCCTTCATGCGGTCGCGCACGCTGCCGCCCAGAGAGGAGCCGATGAGCTGCCCGATGCCCACGAATAGCACCAAAATTCCTACCAAGAGCAGCAAGCGCAACGAGGGCTGATCCACCAGGCGCAATGCGGCAGGTGCCACGGCAATGCCCAGCACTACCCCAGCACCCACTCCGATGGAGGCCAAAACTGCCGCGAGGGCACCATTGCGCCACCCACTAAGTAGCGCCAACAGGACGGCGACCACAATCAGGCCGTCAACGATAAGCGCAGGAGTCATGGCTATGGATTCTTTCTATTGGGGGTTAAGACGTACACATACCGCGGCACAAGCGGTTAGGACATCTTCTCATTATTGCGGGAGTTTTTGAGGGAGTCACGCAGGTCCATGACTGAATTATTATCCCAAGGAACGCTCCACCCAGAGTGCTGCAAGAGAGCCGAAAGCACGCCGGCGGTAAACCCCCAGATGACATAGCCATTGGCATGAAATGCTGGTCCTTGCCATTTTCTAAAGCCCACCACGAAGCGATTGCGTGGATCGACCAATTCCCGGATGGGAACGAGAAAGACATCATCGGTTTCATCAGGGCTGGCGGGATAGACCTCCCCCGGCTGGTTCCAATGCGCCAGGATCGGGCTCACGGGATTGCCGGTGGCACGGATATGCAGTTGGCTCCACTGCTCTAATGGGGTCACGGAATTACGCTGCAGGTCCGTTTCTTCCCAGGCTTCCCGCAGCGCAGTATCCACTAGCGAGGTATCACCGGGATCTCGGCGGCCGCCCGGGAAAGCAATTTGTCCGGAGTGAGAACGCATGGACGGCGAGCGGTGTGTGAGCAAAATGCTGCCCTCCTCCGCGCTTTCGCCGCTAAGTAGCATAAGCACAGCCGCCTCCCGTTTGACCGGCACCTGCGCAGTAGTGCCATTGAGGGACGAAGCCTGCCGGTTGCCTATGAGCTCTTGCACCTGGCTCGGATCTACCCCCAACGCTGGCTTGAGCCATTCTGGTGTGCACTCGGGACGAAGTTGGCTCATGCCGCAATCGCCTCTTTCACGGCCCGTTCAATCTCCGCTGCGGAGCTAAAGGGCTGCGCAAATTGCTTGCGCACTTCGCCGTCCTTGAGCACCACTGTCACCGGAACTACGCCTGGCAGGCTCAACTGACCGGCAAATTTATTATCCGCATCCTGGAAGCTCGGCAGATCCACTCCCACGTCATTCAAGAAAGCTGCACCGTTTCCCGCGTTCTTATCCGCGTGCACACCCACGACCTGCCAGTCTGGGTGCGTCTCCGCCACCTTTTGCAGATAGGGAAGCTCCGCGCGGCACGGCTCGCACCACCACGCCCACACGTTGATCACGCTCACGCCTTCATCGGCACGCTTTCCGGTAGCCTTACCGCCCAAGCAATCCAGCTCTACCCCAGCTACGGTGCCGGCTGGACAGTCTGGACGCTGCGGGACTTCTTGCGGAGCAGCCTCGGTTGGCACTGCCTCCTCGACTTCGTCCCCACCCCGCAATTGCGAGACCCCCACTACCGCGATAACGGCAATGAGGATCGCGGCAATCACCGTGCCAAGGACGTAGTTCTTCATGCCTTAAGCCTAGCGCCCACTAGCCGCTGGACACATATCCCGCAGCGCGCATGCACCGCACTCCGGCGTGCGCGCATGGCATACCCGGCGCCCATGAAAGATGACGCGGTGAGAAAACATTGTCCACTCTTCTTCTGGCAGGAGCTTGGCGATGTCCCGCTCAATCTTTAGCGGCGTCGTCTCCCCTGTGAGTCCGAGCCGCTGCATAAGGCGGCCGAAGTGCGTATCCACCGTCAGCCCCGGAATCCCAAAGGCATTTCCAAGCACCACCAGCGCGGTCTTACGCCCCACGCCGGGCAGGCTGGTGAGCTCCTTAACCGTGCGGGGAACCTCGCCTTGGAAATCTGCCACCAGCTTCTCCCCTATGCCCAAAAGGTGTCCCGCCTTAGCTCGTTGAAAACCCAACGGGCGCAGGATGCGCTCCAGTTCCGACCGCTGCGCTGCTGCATAATCCGCGGCCTCGGGGTAGCGGGAAAAGAGTTCAGGGGTCACCGAGTTCACGCGCTCATCCGTGCACTGGGCAGAAAGCACCGTGGCTATCAAAAGCTGCAGCGGGGAGTCATAATCCAAGGCACAACGCGCATCTGGATACTCCTGTGCCAAACGCCTATTTATCTCCGGTGCCCGTAGCTCCGGCGCGCTGGCCGCTGACAGTGCTGAATTCATGGCATAAAGCTTAGTAGACTAGGAAAACATGATTTCACTTGTGATTCTGGTACCGCTTGCGATCGCCCTTTTCGCCCTCCTGATGGAAAAGCTCGAGGCAGTTGTTTTCGCTGACTAAGCCGCAAACTCGCTGGCCGGAGTTGTGCCTCTAGCACGATCAGAGTTTCTATAGTGTGACAAAAATTCACTGAAGTACCAAAAGTGACCAATTACACTGTAAGATGAAACGCGTTACACAGTGACCCCGCTTGTTCCGCATTGTCGAGTGCATGAAAGACCGCACCCAGATGTGGCGCAGGCGCATCTATGGACTTTCGTAGTCGACATCCAAGGAGTAAAACGTGGAAGGCGTACAGGACATCCTCTCCCGCGCCGGAATCTTCCAAGGCGTTGATCCCGTTGCAGTGCAGCACCTCATCGAGCAGATGGAGACCGTGCGCTATCCGCGCGGAACCACCATCTTCGACGAGGGCGAACCTGGTGACCGCTTGTACATCATCACCTCGGGCAAGATTAAGCTCGCTCGCCACGCCCCGGACGGCCGCGAAAACCTCCTGACCGTCATGGGCCCATCCGATATGTTCGGCGAGCTGTCCATCTTCGACCCGGGCCCGCGCACCTCTTCCGCAGTATGCGTGACCGAAGTTCAGGCGGCCACCATGAACTCCGAGCTGCTCAAGAAGTGGGTTGGTGACCACCCCGAAATCGCACAGCAGCTGCTACGCGTCTTGGCACGCCGCCTGCGTCGCACCAACGCCAACTTGGCCGACCTCATCTTCACGGATGTTCCCGGCCGCGTGGCAAAGACTTTGCTGCAGCTGGCCAATCGCTTCGGCGTCCAGGAAGGCAGCGCCCTGCGCGTAAACCACGATCTCACCCAGGAAGAGATTGCCCAACTGGTCGGCGCCTCTCGTGAGACCGTCAACAAGGCGCTCGCCACCTTTGCCCACCGCGGTTGGATCCGCCTCGAGGGCAAGTCCGTGCTCATTGTCGATACCGAGCACCTCGCCCGCCGCGCTCGCTAAGTAAGCGCGAGCTCGCCACACCCCCGCTTAAAGCGGGGGTTTCGCTGGTTTTCGCCCCCCTTGCCCAGCATTACGTGAAGGCCAGCCCCACTTCCCTGGTGCACCAGCGCAGGGGCTAAAACAATTAAGCCCCTTTTCCTACTAGGAGGAAAAAGGGGCACATAGGAGATACGGCTTATTTAGTCTTGCCGTCCAAATACTTCAGCGCGGTGCGAGTGGACTGCTCCGCAGCGTGGCGCAGTACCGGATCCACATCATCGTACATCTCGTTGACCAGGGTATTCAGATCTACATCCTCACCCAAGCGGGAGCGGATCTCCTTAATCTGATCAAGGCGGTAGTGGCGGCGGTCGATATACTTGCGAGCTACCTGGGACGTGTCATCCAAATCTGGGCCGTGCCCTGGGAACAACGCGATATCCTTACCGCGCTCCTCTAGGGTATCCAAGGTGTGCAGATAGTCGGCCAAGTTTCCGTCCGTCTCCGAAAGCAAAACGGTGTGACGGCCTGCGATGGTGTCACCGGAAATAATGCCTTCGAGACGGGAGTTTCCTACTTCACCGCTCCACACAAAAAAGCAGGTGGAGTCCGCGGTATGGCCAGGAGTGTGAACAACCTCGAGGCGAGGGGTGATGCCATCGAGGGAGATATGCTCACCATCCTGCAGCGCCTCAGCACCGTTGCAGTAACTCGGATCGAATGCGCGAATGGGGGCGCCGGTCATCTGCCGCAGGCGCTGCGCGCCAGATGCGTGATCATCGTGGCGGTGAGTAATCAAAATCAATGCCACCTCACCTGCGTTGCGGTGCACAACGTTGAGATGGCCTTCATCCTCTGGACCCGGGTCTACGACGATCGCCCGGGAGTCTTCAGCGGCGCGAATAATCCACGTATTCGTCCCCTCAAGGGCGGTGTAGCTGGGGTTATCACAAAGGACTACGCCAACGGATTGGCTGACGAGACGCAATTGACTATATGCAGGGTGCTCCATAGTTACTAGCCTATCCGATCAAGCAGCAATTTCTACGATTAGTTCGATCTCTACCGGCGCGTTTTTAGGCAACGCAGCCACACCAACGGCGGAGCGAGCATGCGTTCCGGCATCCCCAAAGACTTCACCAATGAAATCCGAGGCGCCATTGATAACTGCTGGCTGATCTGCATAGCCCGGATCAGAAGCCACGAACCCCACAATCTTTAGCACGCGGGAGATACTATCTAGACCCACCTCAGCATCGATGGCGGCGAGCGCATTGAGCGCCGCGATGCGGGCCTGTTCTTGGGCTTGTTCCGTAGTGATTTCGGCACCAACCTTGCCGGTCAGCGGCAAGGTTCCCTCCACGAGGGGAAGCTGACCGGAGGTCCAGACCTGATTCCCTACGCGTACGGCCGGCACATAGGAAGCTAGCGGCTTGGCGACGCCCGGTAGCTCGTACCCCAGCTCCCGCAAGCGAGCATGAAAGCCCATTTACTCTGCCACCTCGCGCTTGAAGTAGGCCACGACGTTTTCTGGGTTCGGGCCAGGGGTGACGGTAACCAGTTCCCAGCCGTCTTCACCCCAAGAATCGAGGATCTGCTTCGTAGCGTGGGTAAGAACAGGTGCGGTTGCGTATTCCCATTTAGTCATGGGTCCCATTCTAACTATTAAATACGCCCCACGCCGTCAAAATTCTTAAATCCCGACGAGTTCGCCGCCCTCAGCCAAGTAGTGCGCCCAATCCGTGATGTGAGGGTTCTTGCGCAGCAATGCACGGCGCTGACGCTCGGTCAGCCCGCCCCAAACACCAAACTCGACGCGGTTATCCAAAGCATCGGCACGGCATTCGGTCAACACCGGGCAGTGGCGGCAGATGACCGCCGCCTTGCGCTGTTCTGCACCGCGCACAAAGAGGGCATCCGGGTCACCTTTACGGCATTTAGCCTGGGTAACCCACTCACCACGCTCGGGATTTCGGGCTGTATTAGACATTCCAGCAGTCTTCACACGAACGGTCATGGGTGAGTGTGCTCCTTCCCAGACGGAATACTATGTAACGCGCCTAAGTCTATTCACCCAGGTAGAAGATTGTCTAACACGTCACACTTTAGGGGGTGCGAGTGATCTTCCACCCACCGAGGGCGACCACGTAGTGTATGGGGCGTGACTGTCATCAAATCTTTGGCCAAGATAGCCCTGTCTACGGTCTTGGTAGGCGCGCTGATCGCCCTGGCCCTTGCCCCCTTCGCGGGCATTTCCGGGGTAGCGATTGCCCGTACTAACGAAACCATGCAATCTGACCTGCAAGATCTGACGGCCGGTAATATCCCTGGCGTCACCACTATTAAAGATGCCAAGGGCAAGGACATGGCCTATGTCTTCAGCCAGCGCCGCCACCCGGTGGAGGGAAAGAAGATTTCTAAAGCCATGAAAAACGCCATCGTCTCCATTGAGGACGAGCGCTTTTATGATCACGAAGGCGTAGACTTCCAGGGCAATTTCCGCGCACTGTGGACCAACCTGACCTCGGGTGGTGTCTCTCAGGGTGCTTCTACCATCGATCAGCAGTACGTAAAGAACTACTTGCTGTTGGTTTCTGCTACCACCGATGAAGAGCGTGCCGCGGCCACCGAGCAATCCATAACCCGCAAGCTGCGCGAGATGCGCATGGCTACCAAGATGGATGAGGAGTTAGATAAGGATGACATCCTCACCAACTATCTCAACCTGGTGTCTTTTGGTAACCATGCCTATGGCGTCGAGGCCGCAGCCCGCACCTATTTTGGCACCCACGCCTCTGAGCTCACGGTGCCACAAGCAGCAATGCTGGCGGGCATGGTCCAATCCTCTGAGCGTCTCAACCCCTATACCAACGCCGGCGAAGTAACCGAAAGGCGCAATCTCGTCCTGCAATCCATGGCGGATAACGGCTATATCAAGCAGCAGGAAGCGGATAAGTATAAGGGGGAAAAGCTGGGCGTCGGCAAGAAGCCCCAAACGCTAGCCAATGGCTGCATCGGCGCGGGTGACCGCGGTTTCTACTGTGATTATGTGCTGAAGTACCTGGATAAGAAGGGCATTAGCGAAGAACAGCTGGCGCGCGGTGGCTACACCATCAAAACCACGCTGGATCCAACGGTGCAAAATAAGGCCCTTCAGGCCGTGCAAAGCCACACCAACCCGGACGCCCCGGGCGTGGCGGAAGTCATGGACGTCATCAAACCCGGTAAATCGGATCGCAAGGTGCTGGCCATGGTCTCCTCCCGTGACTATGGCTTGGACTTGGACAAGAATGAAACCATCCTGCCGCAGCCCTATTCCCTGGTAGGCAACGGCGCCGGCTCCGTGTTTAAGGTCTTTGCCGCCGCGGCCGCGCTTGAGGCAGGCTATGGCATTAAAAACACCGTGGATGTGCCCACCCGCTACGAGGCGGAAGGCCTTGGTCACGGCGGCGCCGCCGGCTGCCCGGCGGACCGCTACTGCGTGGAAAACGCTGGCGCCTATAAGGCCACCATGACGCTGCAGGAAGCACTGGCCCACTCGCCCAATACGCCTTTTATCAAGCTCACCGAGCAGGTAGGCGTAGCCCCCATCGTTGATATGGCCGTGCGCTTGGGCCTGCGCTCCTACGATGACAAGGGCAGCTTTGATAAGGACACCTCGATTGCCCAGCACACCAAGGAAGCCAATTCGGGTTCCTTTACCCTGGGCCCAGACCAGGTCAACCCGCTGGAGCTAGCCAATGTGGGTGCCACGCTGGCCTCGGATGGCAAATGGTGTGAACCCAACCCCATCGCCCAGATCACCGATAAGGAAGGCAACGAGGTCTACCTTAAAGAAACCCCTTGTGAGCAGGCGGTGGATAAGGACGTGGCCCGCGCCATGAGCAATGCTTTGTCCGAAGATGCCAAGCAGGGCACGGCCAAAGATGCCGCCCAGGCGGCCGGCTATTCCAGCCCTATCGCGGCAAAGACCGGCACCACCGAGTCCAACCAGTCCTCTGCTTTCTTGGGATTCAATGAGGGCATTTCCGCCGCTCCTTATATTTATAACGACGGCACCTCCACCGTCCCGCTGTGTACTGGCCCGGTGCGCCAGTGTGCGGGTTGGGGCAACCTCTACGGCGGCTTGGAGCCGGCGCAGACCTTCTTCAGCATGGCCTCCCAGCTGCCGATAGCAACCAAGGCTGGTCTGCCGAATTACAATAAGAAATACGATAACGGCACCACGGCCGATAAGACCCTAGATGGCCTGCGTGGCAAGTCCGAGGCCGAGGCGCGCCAGGCCTTGGAAGCTAAGGGCTATGTGGTCAAGACTTCCCGCGTCATCGGCGGCGATGTGCCTTATGGCCGCGTAGTTCGCGCCATTACCGGCAAGGACGGAAAGAAGAAGGGCGCAGAAATTACGCTGCAGCTCTCCGACGGCGCCGGGGCCCCCCAATCCCCCTCCTCCGGCGTGGCCGATGCTAACTCCACCGGCACGCAAAATAGCACCGGCGGCGCTAATACCGACGGTGCTACTAGTCCGGGCCGCTCGACTGGCGGCACAGGCGGTGACGGTGGAGGGGGCGGATTCTCGCCGGAAGACTTTGGCATCCGCCAAGAGGACATCGATAACTTTGCCAACGATATCCGCAGCCTGCTTGGCCGCTAGGCTCCGCCGCCCAGTGTGGTCTCGCCCGCTCTAGCTCAGCTGGGCTTTGACCTCAGCGGACAGGCGCTTGCCGTCCGCTTGGCCGGCGGCCTTGGCATTGGCCACCTTCATTACGGCACCCATCTGCTTCATGGTGGGTGCTTCGCCGTTTTCGGCTTCGACCTCGGCGATGGATTCCTTCACCAAGGCCTGCAGCTCGGACTCGTCTAGCTGGCGGGGCTGGTAGGCCTCGAAGAAGGGGACATCAGCAAGCTCGGCTTCAGCCAACTCCGGACGCCCATTTTCCTCATAGACCTCGGCGGACTCGCGGCGCTTTTTGATTTCGCGCGCAATTACCTTAAGGATATCGGCGTCCTCCAGCTCGTGCCGGGAGCCGTTAGTCTCCTCGGCCTGGATGGCGGCCAGCAAGGCACGGATGGCGCTGGTGCGCTGCTTCTCCTTCGCCTTCATTGCGGTTTTCAGATCTGCACGGATGGTTTGTTTTAGCTCGCTCATGCCTATCAATGTACGCCAGGTAGGGTGGTAGCCGTGAAACTTTTACGTATTCTTGGCGGCCTCACCGCTGCGGGCCTGGGCGCCGCAGCATGGGGCTATAGCGAACTGACCAAATTCGAGCTCAAGGAATATACGCTCCCTCTCCTGCCCAAGGGCACTCTGCGTGGCAAGCCGGAATTTCGGTTGCTCCACCTTTCTGATCTGCACATGATCCCGGGCCAAGAGACCAAGATTGCCTGGGTCTCCGCCCTCGACGCCCTGGAGCCGGACCTCGTAGTCAACACCGGCGATAATCTCTCCGATCAGCAGGCCGTACCCGATACGCTGCGCGCTCTCGGTCCGCTGCTGGCCCGCCCCGGCCTCTTTGTCTTTGGCACCAATGACTACTGGGCCCCGCGTCCGGTCAATCCCTTCAAGTATCTGCTGGGCAAAAAGCGGGAGCCTTCCTATGTGGATCTGCCCTGGCGCGGTATGCGCGCCGCCTTTATGGAGCACGGATGGCGCGATGCCAACCAGGCTCGGCATGAGTTTAAGGTGGGCAACGTCCGTCTTGCCGCCGCCGGCGTAGACGATCCGCACCACGATCTAGATGACTACTCCGAAATCGCCGGCCCACCCAACGAGGATGCTGATTTGTCCCTGGCCCTCCTCCACGCTCCCGAACCCCGCGTGCTAGAAAAGTTCGCGGCCGATGGCTACCAGCTCTCCCTATCCGGCCACACCCACGGCGGCCAGATTTGCCTACCGGGCTCCCGTGCACTGGTAACTAATTGCGGCATCGACCGCGACCGCGTGCAGGGGCTCCACGATTTCGGCCCGATGAAAATGCATGTCTCCAATGGCTTGGGCACCTCCAAATTTGCCCCCGTACGCATCTTCTGTCGGCCCTCCGCCACACTGCTAAAAATCACTGAGGTGGACTAAACGCAACCACCTGCCGTTTTGTTGATTGCGCTTAGCTTGCGTTAAAGTATCGAGGTACCGCTTTTCAAGGCGGAACGCCGGGATATGGCGCAGGTTGGTAGCGCGCTTCGTTCGGGACGAAGAGGTCGCAGGTTCAAATCCTGTTATCCCGACCATGAGCCCGCAGCTGTGCTGCGGGCCTTTTCTTTACTAGGCCAACATTCCCATAAACAGCGCCGCGGCCACCAAGATGGCGGAAAATAGCCACGCAATGGGGAAAGCCAGCTTGAGATATTTACCCATCTGGCCTTCCGCTAGCCCCAACGCCAACCATAATGCGGGTGAGAACGGCGAGACGAAGGTGCCCACCACGTTGCCAATGATGAGCGCGCAAGCCGCACCCATACCGCTGACCCCAAAGCTTTCCACGGTTCCCTGAACAATAGGAAGAACTGAGAAGTAATAGGCATCCGTCGAGGTCAACAAGTCAAGCGGTACACCAAAGAAGCCCACAATAACGTGGAGATGCGGCGCGACACCCTCCGGCAAGACGTTAACTAGCGTCAGGGCGATTTCTTCAAGCATCTTCGTTTCATTGAGAACGCCCAAGAACATGGCCGCGGCAAGAATGACGCCCGCCATGGCCAATGCATTAGGCGCATGGCGCCGTAGGGCCTCGCCTTGTTCCATGGAACCGCTGAAATTAATGGCTAGCGTGATAGTAGTGGCCACGAGGAAGGCTGGGGCGGGCGGAACTACGCCCGATAGCAGAGCCACTAAGACCGCAAGGGCTACGACAACGTTGACCACGGTAACCCAGCGTCCCGTGCGGAAGTGGTAGCCCAATTTATGTTGTTCACGTACCTGTGCAGCAGCGAATTCATCGGCCAATTCATTCACGTCTACTGCCGTGCCGCCTGCTAATTCGCCGCTTTCGCGCAAACCCGCTATGCGGCGCTTTTCCCGCCACCCCAAAAGCGCAGCCAAAAGGAAGACCAGCACAATCGCTACGCCCTGAATGGGCAAAAGTTGCACCCAGATGGCATTGGGCCCTTGATCGACTACGGCGCCGGCCCGGCCTAGCGGGCCGCCCCAAGGAACCATATTCATTATGGAGGCGGCCATCGCCACAATGGTGATAAGCACGTAGCGCGACATATTCAGCGCACGATAGAGCGGGAGTAGCGCGGGGATGGTGATAAGGAAGGTGGTAGAACCAGATCCATCGAGGTGCGCTACTACGCCGATCGCCGCAGTGCCCAACGTTACGGCCATGATTTTTCCGCGGGTAGCCTTGATGAGCGCGCGGATAACCGGAGTAAATAGGCCAACATCTTGCAATATGCCAAAGAAGATGATGGCAAAGATAAACATCACCACAACGTTGATGACGGAACTTAAGCCTTCACTGAAAAAGTCAGATATTTCGCCTAGACCAAATCCACATACTAGGGCACCAACTACAGGCACCAATGTCATGGGAATGATGGGGTTTACCCGGCCGCGAATTAAAATTCCCACCGTCACGAAAATGACCAAAAGGCCTACGGTCGTAAGGCCGAGCGGGGTCTGCATAGTGCTCCTTTACAAGTTGACGTCCCGCCGTGCCGCACGTGACACAGATAGACGGGGTGTGACTCAGATTAAACCCTGGCCACCGGCAGCACTACCACTACCTCAAAAAATTCACACCACTTTGAATTGAATTGTCTATAGATAAGTGTCGTCAAAAAGGTATGCAAAGCGTGAAAACTACCCCACCCCGATAAAACGGCGGCCGTTGTGTACGGATTCTTGCGCAGAAAATGCGGGTTAAGGGTCAAAAAGTGTGTCCGGAATCGCGGATTTTCACGGATTGACCTGTAGGTTTCCGGAAAGTATATGCT